>NZ_LR812090.1:4531901-4665060 GCF_903772925.1 Alteromonas macleodii | reverse complement strand
TCTTGACGCAGTCTTTCAAGACATTGGTTCCACAAGGACATGGTACGTTGTTAGCTCCCTTAACTCGCTAAAAAAACACCCTTTTGAAAGCCAAGCATAGAATAGCAGGCACTGAAGCGCGCCATTAGAAGAAAATAGCGTTGGAGGTGTAGAGTAGCAGCGAGAAATTTAAGTTTTCGTTTTAATCGCTGTGGATTATCTTACGTTATCAACACAATGTAAATGGCGATCCCGATCGATCTTTTCGATCAAAAACTTAAACCCTTGAATTGATTGACATTAACCTTTAGATCAAATCTAACTATAACAAGAAAAAATCAATCTAAATTTCACTAAGAAAACCGCTAGATCGCCTTGCAATTTATATCTAACGTCATGTTTTTCACAATCTGCTGTGGATAACCTGAGTCAAATTTATGCGTTATTCACAAGTAAATTGTGTAAAAAACAGTGTTATCGTTCAAAAAACAGCATAAATTGTTCACTTATTCATCCGAAAAGCGAGAATATCCATTGACAGCAGGCCCCGAGATCTCTAGAATTCAGCGTCCTTTTTCGATGGGCTTTTCTGGTGAAAACACCACATTGTTCTGGCAACAGTATAATGTGTTACCAAAAACGCCTATGTTTAACTAAATATAAGTGAGACTTTGGTCATGAAAAGAACATTTCAACCGAGCAATCTAAAGCGCAAGCGTTCTCACGGTTTTCGTGCTCGTATGGCGACTAAAAATGGTCGTAAAGTACTAGCAGCTCGCCGTGCAAAAGGCCGCGCTCGTCTTTCTGCTTAATTAGAAAGACGCCAAAAGTGGGTGAGAATAATTTTTCAAGGGAGTTGCGTCTGTTAACTCCCACCCACTTTACCTATGTGTTTGATGACGCAATCCCTGCTGTATCCCCCTCTTTTACTGTTCTAGCTCGAAAAAATACACTCTCTAATCCTCGTTTGGGTATTACGCTTGCTAAAAAACGTATTCGTAAAGCTCACGATAGAAATCGGTTAAAGCGATTAGTCAGAGAAAGTTTTCGGCATAAGCAGCACAACTTACCCAATGTCGATATTATCGTTATTGGCAAGTCAGGCGCTGACAACCTTAGCAACCAAGAAGTTTTCGCTACATTGGACAAGCTATGGAAAAAATTAAACAAGCGTTGCGGCAACTCTTAATTGCTGTGCCTTTGGCCTTGATAAAATTTTATCAATGGTTCATTTCCCCTATATTAGGGCAACGATGTCGTTTCCATCCTTCTTGTTCTTGGTATGCTATAGACGCATTAAAAACACACGGATTAGTAAAAGGCGGTTGGTTATCTATTAAACGCATATTAAAATGCCACCCTTTGCATGCCGGCGGATATGATCCAGTGCCGGAAAAACAACAAGATAAACACTCAAAATAAAGAGACCTCTATGGAATCGCAACGTAGTTTTCTGATAATTGGCCTAGCGCTAGTTAGCTTTTTGCTTTGGCAATCATGGCAAAAAGATTATGGGCCGCAGCCAGTTGTACCTGTTGAGCAACAACAAACGCAAGAAACATCACAAGGTGTACCTTCATTTGATGACAATGGTAGTGAAGATGTACCTAGCAGTGATAGCGTGCCCGCTGCACAGCCTATTGCTGCGGCGCAAAACACAAACCGTATTATTGAAGTAAAAACCGATACGCTAGATTTACGCATCGATTTGTTAGGCGGTGATGTAGTATCAGCAGACTTACTTAAGTTTCCAGTAGAACAAGGTTCAGACATTCCTTACAGCCTGCTTCGCTCTGGGAACGGTCTTTATGTAGCGCAAAGCGGTCTTATTGGCGCACAGGGTCCGGATGCAAGCAGCAGTGGCCGCCCTGTTTACAACGCGCAAAATGAATTCTATGAAATGACGGGCGACACCCTTGTTATTCCACTTACTTGGAAAAACAATCAGGGCTTGGCTATCACCAAAACCTTCACTTTCACTAAAGGTCACTACGACGTAAACGTAAGTTATAGTGTTGAAAATGGTACCGGCAGCGCAGCAACGGTTCAGCCGTACGCGCAGCTTAAGCAAGTGATGGAGTTTGAAGACGATGGTAACATGTTTATGCCAACGTACCGTGGGGCTGCTTATTCAACGGAAGATGACCGCTACCAGAAGTACTCGTTTGACGAGATTGAAGATGACAACCTTCGCGAAACCACAAAAGCGGGTTGGGTTGGCATGCTTGAACATTACTTTGTGTCAGCATGGGTACCTTCACAAGAACAAACGAATACGCTTTATTCACGTAACTTAAAAAATCAGTACGCTGTAATTGGTGTGTTATCACCTTCTGAAAGCGTTGCTCCTGGTGAAACTAAAACGATTGCGTCTACCCTATACATGGGCCCGAAAGACCAAGATAAGCTTGCCAAGATTGCTCGCGGTTTAGACCTGACTGTTGATTACGGCATTCTATTTTGGATTTCACAACCGCTGTTTGCTCTGCTTACGTTCCTGCATAGCTTAGTTAATAACTGGGGTGTGGCAATTATCCTTATCACTATTGTAGTGAAAGGTGCAATGTACTGGCTAACCAAGAAGCAATATGAATCAATGGCACGCATGCGCAACCTAGCGCCTAAGATGCAGCAGCTAAAAGACCGCTTTGGCGATGACAGACAGAAAATGTCACAAGCCATGATGGAGCTATACCGCAAAGAAAAAGTAAACCCGATGGGCGGCTGTTTACCCCTTCTTCTGCAAATGCCTATCTTCCTAGCCCTTTACTGGGTACTGATGGAAAGTGTTGAACTACGCCACGCAGACTTTGTCCTTTGGATTACTGACCTTTCTACAAAGGACCCATACTTTGTACTGCCTATTCTAACAGGCGCAAGTATGTACCTGTTGCAAAAGCTTCAGCCGACCACCATTACTGATCCAATGCAGCAAAAAATCATGCAGTGGATGCCGGTAGCAATGAGTGTTTTCTTCCTGTGGTTCCCTGCGGGTCTGGTACTATACTGGCTAGTAAGTAATGTGATTACCTTGGTTCAAGCCAAAATGATTTATGCTTCCATGGAGAAGCGGGGCATCAGCAATAAATAACACGCTGATCAATAAATTATACAGCCCGCCTATGCGGGCTGTTTTGTCTTAAAAGATAGAGGATTAACCTGTGCCATCATTTGATATTGTTTCTGAAATCAATATGGAAGAAGTTCGTAACGCCACCGAGAACGCAAGCCGAGAGCTATCAACGCGTTTTGACTTTCGCGGCATTGACGCGAGCTTTGAGTACAAAGATAAAACCGTGGTTATGAAAGCCGAAGCTGAATTCCAACTTCAGCAAATGGAAAGTATGTTTAGAACGGCGATGTCTAAGCGCAATGTAGACACCTCTTCGATGGATGTGAAGCCTTATGACGCACATGGCAAAACTTATCGCCAAACCATTGCGTTTAAAGAAGGTATTGAACAACCAACAGCAAAGAAAATTGTAAAGCTGGTTAAAGACGCCAAAATTAAAGTGCAAACCGCCATTCAAGGTGAAGAGCTTCGCGTAACTGGTAAAAAGCGCGATGATTTACAGCAAGTAATTGCACTCGTAAAAGAATCGAATTTAGGTCAACCTTTTCAATTTAAGAACTTCCGCGACTAATTTATGGAATCACTCACCCTTTCTACAGACACCATTACCGCACAAGCGACAGCGCCCGGTCGTGGCGGCGTGGGTATAGTGCGCGTATCTGGCCCGAAAGCTAAAGCTATAGCTGAGGCATTAGTTCCTAGTGAGCTGACACCTCGTCTTGCAACCTATACGCCGTTTGTTGACGCTAACAAAAGTGTAATAGATCAAGGCATAGCCCTATTTTTTAAAGGTCCAAATTCGTTTACCGGTGAAGATGTACTTGAATTACAGGGCCATGGCGGTCAGGTAGTGATGGATATGCTGATTGATGCTGTACTAGCTACAGGTCATGCTCGCTTGGCCAATCCGGGTGAATTCAGTGAACAGGCCTTTTTGAATGATAAATTAGATCTTGCACAGGCAGAGGCAATTGCCGACTTAATTGATGCAAGCTCGAAACAGGCAGCCAAAAGTGCGTTGCGTTCACTACAGGGTGAGTTTTCCACACAAATCCAAACGTTGTCTGACCAAATTGTACATCTTCGTATGTACGTAGAGGCCGCCATTGACTTTCCTGAAGAAGAAATCGACTTTTTGTCTGATGGAAAAGTATCGGGTGATTTAAGCGCCATCATGCAGAGTCTAACTAAAGTGCGCGAGCAAGCCAAGCAAGGAACCTTGCTGCGTGAGGGTATGCAGGTGGTGATTGCGGGGCGCCCTAATGCGGGTAAGTCGAGTTTGCTAAATGCCTTAGCAGGACGGGATAGCGCTATTGTTACTGATATTGCCGGTACTACACGCGATGTACTCAAAGAGCACATTCACATTGATGGTATGCCGGTGCATATTATCGATACTGCTGGTCTTCGTGAAAGCCCAGATAAAGTAGAGCAAATAGGCATTGAGCGTGCGTGGCAAGCTATTAACGAAGGTGACCATGTGTTGTTTGTTGTGGATTCTACCGCAACGTCAGTTATCGACCCTTATGAAATTTGGCCAGAATTTATGGCGCGCTTGCCACAAGGGATCCCGGTTACAGTGGTGCGCAATAAAGCGGACCTAAGTACCTTAGATATCGGACAAAGCACGGTTGCTACCGAACAAGGCGATATCTCAGTGATCAACTTATCTGCCAAAGAAGGTAGCGGTGTCGATACGCTAAAAGCACATTTAGCGAAAACTATGGGTTTTGATACGACCACCGAAGGTCAGTTTATAGCGCGAAGACGACACATAGATGCACTTGATCAAGCCTACAGCTATGTAAGCACAGGTGAACAGCAGCTACATGACGCCATGGCCGGTGAATTATTGGCTGAAGAGTTGCGTTTGGCTCATCAGGCGCTATGTGAGATAACTGGTGAGTTCACATCCGACGATTTGCTTGGCAAGATTTTTTCCTCATTTTGTATCGGCAAGTAGCGTAACCAATAAAGTGTTAAGTAAGATGGTAAATAACCTAACAAATAAGACTAACTTGCGTTAAGACGACAATTGTAAATAGAGAAGTAACCCATTAATGAGCAAGCACTTTGAAATAATTGTTGGCACCATGTTAGGTGCCGCAGAGTACGTAGCAGATGCCATTGCAGAAAAACTTGATGCAAGCGGGCACACCTACACTATTCATGCTGAACCGAGTTTAGAAGAGATCAATACAGACTCAACGTGGATCGTATGTACGTCTACCCATGGTGCAGGTGAACTACCTGACAATATCCAACCGTTTGCAAAACAGCTAGAAAATACTGATCTAAGCTCAGTTAACGCCTACGTTATTGGTCTGGGCGACACCAGCTACGACACCTTTTGTTTCGGTGCGAAAGAAATGGAGAAGCACATAAAAAACGCTGGTGGTGCATTAATCACTGATGCCCTTTACATAGATGTGCTTGAACATCCTATTCCTGAAGATGCTGCAGTAGAATGGTTTGAAGAAAAGCTGACAAATGCTTAACAACACCATTAATGTGGACATTGCACTATGAACAGCAATCTTACCCAAGCTGAACTCGCTGTACTACAGTCCCCTCTTTCTAACGACTGTAGGGTCCTTTATTTACTGGGCCTTCGCCCAAATGCGAATTCAGCGACCACATCGTCCGCGCCTATTGATTACAAGCAGCTATTAAATTTACTAAACGGCGACGACAAAGAAGAACCATATCAGCGTGGCCGCCAGATCAACAGTTTAGTAAGACAGCTTGAACAAGTGGGTTTGGTAGCCCTGCCCCTTGAGCTTGACCTTGAACACACAATTAACGGGAAAACCCTTCTTCTTCCGCTTTTAAGCGAGCCGCAGTCAGACTTTGAACAGCTTCATGCTCGTCATAGTTCCATGAGCCCACATTGGACGCCTAATAAAGCGCTGTTTGAAGAAATGGCCTCCCTACTTGGTATTATCGACAAAACATTCGATGATAATGAGGTGGGTGAATTCATCGCCTACTGGTTGGGAAGACCGAGTTCTGTGTTTAGTGAATTTCAATGGACGCAAAAATTCGCTAACAATATCAAGAGAAAGCGCTTGGCTTCAGGCTATGCTCCAACAAAAGTGGTAGGAACGCAGCAAGTGAAAGTTGCAGCCGGCATAGAAGCAGATGATAATGCAAGAAAGCTGGTTGAAAAGTATGCCGCAACAAAGAAGAGTTAATTCATTATGGATCGTATAACTGACAAAATTGCTAATCTTGCTAAAGCGCTAAAAAAAGATGTCGATCCCAATGGTGAGTACATCGACTACAAAACGCTGCGCAAGCAGTATGAAGCGAAAGCTAACGAGGAAGTGTCACAACTACAGCAGCGCAGTAAGAAAGCGCGTGTAGAAGCTATTCATGGCCGTTCTGACTTAAATCCGAAGTGGACGTTTGCCAACTTGGTGGAAGACAGTGACGATGTCATAGAAGCGGTTTCTATTGCACAATCCTTTATCGCTGCTCATGATGATCCAGCCTGGCGCCAAAGTGGCTCTCATATGATGATTTTCTACGGCGATTATGGTCGCGGTAAATCTCATATTGCAGGTGCTATTGCCCATCAACTTATCGAGCAATATGAGATCTCTGTGCTATACCGTCAGCTTTCGACTCTGCTCGAAATGCGCAATTTTTCTTTTGATTTCTCTGCTACCGATAATGCTAGTCAGCGTTTCAGAGAGATTAACCAAGAGCTTTTAGACGTAGATTTGCTTATTTTAGACGAGGTCTGTGTTAACGAATCAGCACTTAAGAAAAACGCACAGAGTTGGTTTGGGAACTTACTCAGACAGCGCTTAGTGAACAAGAAAAACTGTATCTTAATCACTAATCACAACTTAGCCGAACTAGAAAATGCCCTTGGTCGTTATTGTTTCGAATCGATTAAAGAGTACGACACTTACAAGGTTCGATTCCAAGGCCCAAGCCGCCGTGAAGGCCTAACTATCGAACAAGAGGATATGCAAGGTTCTGTAGCACAGCCCCGCTATCAACCTAACCAGGTGCGCTAACAGCACCTGGTTTACGCCTTTTCAGTTTATTGCTCATTCTTCGTTTTATCCTTTAAAAACGCTTCTTCTCTTTACAGTTTGTGTTATACGAATCCGCATTCCCACGCTTCGTTAGGAAACTCGCCAGCGCCTTCTGAGTGGGTAATTATCTATGCGTTTTGGTATTAATTGAGATTGGATCAATCAATCTGTTGTCCAGTCGTTCAATCACGTAATGCTGTTCCAAAACGTAAATACACACATCGAACCCGTTGATTTATACCATTGAATCATCTTACTGCTTCATATTCTGCTTTAAAATGTGACTGTATTTTGGGCAGTGCAGATATTTTTATTGAGAGAAATAGCTAATTTTGAAGAAAATAATTTCGTTGTTTATAAAATTGCGCACTTTTTTTAAAAGACACATTAACGAGATCTGGCGATCTAATCACAGCTTTTGGAAAAGATCTCCTCCACAATAAGATCACGCTATAACACGCGCAGTTACACGATCTTTAGATCACAATACATAAATAGCAAACATTTTATCCCCAGTTGGATCACATCTTGATCACCCCTGTGGATAGGATCCTACAAACCACTGTGTATAAGCTTTGATCCAAAAAAGTATAACTTTTAAAACAAATCAGGGTGTGGATAAAAAGGCTATTTATACACAAGTTTGAAGTAGGGTTATGAATCGGGGTTTCCCAATGTTATTGATCGCGTAACTTGATGATCTTTATGTGCTTTGATCGGTTACCCACAGATCTTCATGATCCTAATAAAAGTAAAAATAAACAGATCTAAAAGAGATCTTAAGATCTTATAATCCGATCACACCTTTTCAAAAACAGGTTTTGAGGAAAATTTAATCATTTTCTTTATCCAATAAGTCAGATAAAATACGCGCCCTTTTTTCGACAGTCTTTACTTGAGAAAAATTAGTTTTCAATCGGCTTATCGTAAGTTAATAGTGAGGTTTAACCATGTTTTATGCTGAAGCATTTGATGTCATCGTTGTAGGTGGTGGACATGCAGGTACAGAGGCGGCACTTGCAGCTGCTCGCATGGGAGCAAATACGCTTTTACTAACTCACAATATCGAAACGATCGGTCAGATGTCCTGTAACCCAGCAATCGGCGGGATCGGTAAAGGCCATCTTGTAAAAGAGATCGATGCGTTAGGCGGCGCTATGGCACTGGCTATCGACAAAGGTGGAATTCAATTTAGAACATTGAACTCTTCAAAGGGCCCAGCAGTACGCGCTACTCGTGCACAAGCTGATCGCACACTGTATAAAAATGCTATTCGTGACATTGTTGAAAACCAAGAAAACCTGACGTTATTCCAACAAAGCGTCGACGATCTTATTGTTGAAAACGATCAGGTTTGCGGTGTGGTTACGCAAATGGGACTGAAATTCAAAGCTAAGTCAGTTGTGCTCACAGTAGGCACCTTCCTTGGCGGCACCATTCACATTGGTCTTGAGAACTATCGCGGCGGTCGTGCGGGCGATCCACCGTCTATTGCTCTTGCAGAAAGACTTCGTGCACTTCCGTTTCGCGTTGAGCGTTTAAAAACGGGGACGCCAGCGAGACTTGATGCACGCTCATTAGATTTTTCTGTGATGCAACCTCAGCCTGGTGACAATCCAACGCCGGTATTCTCGTTTATGGGTGATAGAAGTATGCACCCTACCCAAATCCCGTGTTACATCACACATACCAATGAAAAAACTCACGATATTATCCGCGGTGGATTAGATCGCTCACCAATGTTCACTGGCGTAATCGAGGGTATCGGTCCGCGTTACTGCCCAAGCATTGAAGATAAGATCACACGCTTTGCTGACAAGACATCGCATCAAATTTTTGTTGAGCCAGAGGGCTTAAACAGTATTGAGGTTTATCCAAACGGTATTTCAACCAGCTTGCCTTTTGACGTTCAAATGAATCTTGTCCGTTCGATCAAAGGTTTTGAAAATGCGCATATTGTTCGCCCAGGTTATGCGATTGAGTACGATTTCTTTGATCCTCGTGATTTAAAGCAAACATTGGAAACTAAATTCATCCAAGGTTTGTTCTTTGCAGGTCAGATTAACGGTACCACTGGCTATGAAGAAGCGGGTGCGCAAGGCCTTGTAGCGGGTGCAAACGCGGCACTGCAAGTTCAAGAGAAAGATCCACTGATTTTACGCCGAGACCAAGCATACATGGGCGTACTTATCGACGACTTAGCCACTATGGGGACGAAAGAGCCCTACCGCATGTTTACAAGTCGCGCTGAATACAGACTACTGCTTCGTGAAGATAATGCTGATAGTCGTCTAACGTCGATGGGCCGCGAGGTTGGTCTTGTTGATGATGCCCGCTGGGCGAAGTACAACGAGAAGATGGAAGCGGTTGAAGGCGAGCTACAGCGTCTACGCGGACAGTGGATCCACCCTGATCACGCAGCTACACCTGAACTCAATCCTATGTTGAAAAATCCGGTGAGCCGCGAGCATTCTCTTGAAGAACTGATACGCCGACCTGAAATGACTTATAGTCAGTTAATGGAAATTGAGAGCATAGGTCCTGGTCTTGATGATCCGATAGCGGCAGAGCAAGTTGAAATTCAAATTAAGTATGCGGGTTATATCGCCCGTCAAATGGATGAAATCGCCAAAACGCAGCGACACGAAAATACACTGCTTCCGGTTGATATGGATTTCAGCAAGATCTCTGGCTTATCGAATGAGGTGGTTGCCAAACTAACGGAAGCTAGACCAGAAACAATCGGTAAGGCCTCGCGTATCTCTGGTATCACGCCTGCGGCCATTTCTTTGCTGTTGGTTTACCTTAAAAAACACGGCATGTTGCGCAAGCAAGAAAAAATTAGTGCGTAAAACACGCGCTTGATTCATCAAGCTACTCGCAGCGCTTAGTTTTTCCTATTTATTCGCGTATTATGCTAGTTATAATTGCCTCAATTATGCGAAAACTAGAAAAACTAGGCGCTTTCATACAGTTCTATTGTTCCTCTTTATTAGCGTCGTGCGGCTTTTACTCAAAGTACATTAAATTTGTACGTGAATAAGTCGCATTGATCAGCGATGATAAAAGTGTGACAAATGCATAAAACAAATTGCGGTTCGCCGCTAATGTTTATGTTAAAGACTAAGTTAAAACAAAGACTCCAACGCGAACAGACAGATTTTTCAATGACGATACAGCAAGAATTGCACACCATTTTGGTTTCTGGACTTGATGCTCTTTCACTTGATTTGAGTGACAAGCAACATCAACAGTTAGTCGACTATGTGCTGCTTATGGATAAATGGAACAAGGCGTATAACCTCACATCCGTTCGGGATCCAAAGCAAATGATGGTAAAACATATTCTGGACTCGTTAGCGATTGTCCCTTTTCTTGAGGGTGACAATATCATTGATGTTGGTACAGGCCCTGGTCTTCCGGGTATGCCTTTAGCTATCGCTTTTCCAGATAAATCTTTTACGTTGCTCGATTCATTGGGTAAACGCGTACGATTTATGACGCAATGTGTGCATACACTGGGGTTAACTAACGTAACTCCAGTACAAAGCCGCGTAGAAGAGCACAATGGCGACACGCCTTATGATATTGTGCTAAGTCGAGCTTTCGCTTCGCTAAAAGATATGTTGCACTGGTGTCAGCATCTGGTAGATTCTGAAGGGCAATTTTTGGCGCTTAAAGGTCAGTTTCCAAAAGATGAGATAGAAGAAGTGAGCGATCACTTCCATGTGAGTAAGACAGAAAACCTCACTGTGCCAAATTTAGTAGGTGAAAGACATCTGGTTTGGCTTAAAAAGAAATAGCCAAAAAATAGAAAAAGACGAAAACAGGATCTAACGTGGCTAAGGTAATCGCGATCGCGAATCAAAAAGGTGGTGTTGGGAAGACAACCACCGCAGTTAACGTGGCAGCGTCAATGGCAGCAACCAAACGCAAGGTGTTGCTGATTGATCTCGATCCACAGGGTAATGCCACCATGGGAAGCGGCGTTGATAAATACGACGTCGAGTCTACGGCATTTGAATTGTTGATTGAAGAAAAGCCCATTAACGACGTTATCGTTAAAGCGACAAGCGGTAAGTACGATCTCATCGCCGCGAACGGTGATGTAACCGCAGCAGAAATTAAGCTGATGGAAATGTTTGCCCGTGAAGTAAGGCTTCGCAATGCGCTAAAGCCAGTTATGGACTATTACGACTTTGTCTTTATCGACTGCCCGCCTTCACTCAACCAGTTAACCGTGAACGCCTTAGCTGCAGCTGATTCGGTAATGGTGCCTATGCAGTGCGAATACTATGCACTTGAAGGGCTTACGGCCCTTATGGATACCATTCAAAAATTGGCATCAGTGGTGAATCCTGAATTGAAGATTGAAGGCGTATTGCGTACTATGTACGACCCGCGCAATCGCCTAGCTAACGACGTTTCAGAACAGTTGAAGCGCCATTTTGGCGAACAGGTTTATCGTACGGTTATTCCGCGCAATGTTCGCTTAGCTGAAGCGCCAAGCTTCGGTGCGCCAGCGATGTACTATGATAAGTCATCGACAGGTGCTAAAGCCTACCTAGCATTGGCCGGTGAAATACTGCGCCGTAGGGACAAAACATCGCCTAAACAGGCAAAAGCTAGTTAAACACAATAAGCTGAATACCATCAGCACATGCCATAGAGGACACTATGTCAGCACGTAAAAGAGGCCTTGGCCGCGGTTTAGATGCGCTACTCGCAACCAGCCAATCATCTGCTCAGAAAGAACAAGATGTCGCCGAGGTAAATTCAACCAACGGCGAGTTAAGCAAACTGCCTATTGAATACTTAGTGCCAGGCAAATATCAGCCTCGTAAAGACATGTCGCCTGAGGCGTTAGAAGAATTAGCCTCGTCAATTCGAGCACAAGGTATAATTCAGCCTATTGTAGTCAGAAAAGTCGACGAGCACCGTTATGAAATCATTGCTGGTGAACGTCGCTGGCGCGCTTCACAGCTAGCACAACTAGACGAAGTGCCGTGTTTAGTCAAAAACGTACCTGATGAAGCCGCCGTTGCCATTGCGCTTATCGAAAATATTCAGCGTGAAGACCTCAATGCAATGGAAGAGGCTCAGGCTCTAGACCGTTTAATGAGCGAATTTGCGTTAACTCATCAAGAAGTTGCTGAAGCAGTGGGCAAATCACGCACCACGGTGACAAATTTACTTCGCCTGAACAATTTGAACGACGACGTGAAGCTGTTGGTTGAACATGGCGACATTGAAATGGGTCATGCTAGAGCGCTGTTAGCGCTAGAAGGTGAAACTCAGTCAGAAACGGCGCAAGTAGTATCAGGCAAAGGGTTAACCGTTCGCGATACCGAAAAGCTTGTGAAAAAGCTATTAGAGCCTGCTAAACCAAAGCCTGAGAAGAAAGTTGATCCTGATGTTCAAAATCTTATGACTCGGCTTTCAGAAAATTTAGGCACGCCTGTGGTCATCGACCATAACGCTAAAGGCAAAGGTAAGCTAACGATAAGTTTTAGCGATCTTGAACAATTAGACGGAATTATTTCTAAAATTCAATAGGTTAAGATAATAAGGATTAAGGTTTTTCCTTTGCCTACCCGCAACTGATACGCTGTTCGGTGCTAACACCGGACACTCTGCTTTCCGGTTATAGCAATAGAAAATTTTCAGAATAACTTTCAAAAAGCGTTGTACTGTTGAAAATTGTCGGTAAAACAGTATACTTCTGACGCTTTTTGTAAGACGTGAACAAGCTGCGAGTAAAAGTGACGAACAAGTTAGCAAAACGCGGGCTAGACCTCGCTAAAAAAGGGCTACTTTTTCAGGTTGTCACGGCATTGCTCGTTACGGTCATTGCAGGCGCTTTTGGGGGAGCTCATTCAGCTGTATCAGCAGCGGCAGGTGCATTAACTAGCATTCTGCCCAATATTGCATTTGCAGCGTTTGCGTTTCGTTACGCAGGGGCGAGTAAAAACCAACTTGTTGCGCGAAGTTTTAGCCAAGGCTCAAAATTGAAGCTGGCACTGACAATTATTTTATTTGTAATTGCTTTTAAAGGTCTAAACGCCACGCCATTAGAAATCTTTCTGGCGTTTGTAATTACAACCGCTAGCCACGGGCTAGCTATGTTTCATTACGGTACGAAACAATAAAGACAACGCTAGGCGTTGCGATAACGAAAACCATGTGTTCGACCGATGAGATATAAGAACCAGTCACCAAATTTTTACACTTTACAACTTGGGTTAAACAATGGCATCTGAATATACTACCTCAGAATACATCAAGCACCACTTGACCAATGCCACCATGTGCTCAACTGACAACGGAATTGCGTTTAATAAAGCGTGTTCTGATGCTGGTTTTTGGGCATGGCATGTCGATACGTTGGCATGGTCTATTGGTCTTGGTTTACTTTTCCTTTTCATCTTTAGAAGCGTAGCGAAAAAAGCGACAACTGGCGTACCTGGAAAAATGCAGGCGTTTGTCGAGCTAATCGTTGAGTTTGTCGATGATAACGTGAAAAGCACTTTCCACGGTAAGAGCGCACTTATCGCGCCATTAGCACTGACCATCTTTGTATGGGTATTGCTAATGAACCTTATGGATCTTGTTCCAGTTGACTTGCTACCTACCATCGCGGGCCTAATTGGTTCTTCAGCGTTTGGTATGGACCCTCACGATGTATACATGAAGGCAGTACCAACCACTGACCTTAACCTTACGTTTGCACTAGCAGCGGGTGTATTCATCCTAATTCTTTACTACTCAATCAAGATGAAAGGTATTGGTGGCTTTACTAAAGAGCTGACTATGCAGCCTTTCGGTCACCCGCTTTTCATTCCGGTGAACTTCATTCTTGAGACGGTTACTTTGCTTGCGCGCCCGCTTTCACTAGCGCTGCGTTTGTTCGGTAACCTTTACGCGAGTGAGCTAATCTTCATCCTTATCGCGACGATTGGCTACTTCCAGCTTCCACTGCACTTCATGTGGGCTGTGTTCCATATTTTGGTTCTTCCACTTCAAGCGTTTATCTTCATGATGTTAACCATCGTGTACTTAAGCCTAGCTGCTGAAGACCACTAAGAATTAACGGGTACCGGGAATACATTTGCCGGTACCGTTTTTAACCGAGTTTTATTTTAAACATTAACCTTAACTAAACTTTAAATCGGAGATTTAAACATGCTTGCAATCGCAGTTGCTATCCTAATTGGTATGGGTGCTCTTGGTACCGCTATCGGCTTCGGTCTTCTAGGTGGTAAATTCCTAGAGTCTGCTGCTCGTCAACCAGAACTTGCACCACAACTACAAGTTAAAATGTTCATCGTAGCGGGTCTTATCGATGCTATCGCGATGATCGGTGTTGGTATCGCACTATTCCTATTGTTCGCTCCACCTCAGTACCTACTTTAATTCATACTCTAGCGAACTTTTATGAGGAGAGGCGATAGTGAATATTAACGCCACTTTTATTGGTCAATTAATCGCCTTCGCTGTGTTCGTGGTGTTCTGCATGAAATATGTATGGCCTCCACTAATGGCAGCGATTGAAGAACGTCAGAAGAAAATTGCCGATGGGCTTGAAGCTTCTGAACGTGCAGAGAAAGACCTAGAGCTTGCTCAAGCGAAAGCTACAGAGCAGCTTAAAGATGCGAAAGCGCAAGCAGCTGAAATTATCGAGCAGGCTAAAAAGCGTGCCAACCAATTGGTTGACGATGAAACGCAAAAAGGTCATGCGGAACGCGAAAAAATTATCGCTTCTGGTTATGCCGAGATTGAAGCTGAACGCAATCGTGCCAAAGAAGATTTGCGCAAGCAGGTTTCTGCACTTGCAGTAGCTGGCGCACAGCAAATCTTACAACGTGAAATCGATGCTAACGCACAAAACGACATTGTTGAAAAACTTGTCGCTGAGCTTTAATTGGGAGATGAGCCATGTCTGAATTGACTACTGTTGCTCGTCCTTATGCTAAAGCTGCTTTCGATTTTGCTGTCGAGAAAAATGCCGTTGCAAAATGGCAAGAAATGCTCACCTTTGCAGGTGAAGTAGCAGTAAATGAAGATATGCACCAGTTGCTAACTGGTGCTATCGCCGCTGATACGCTAGCCGACATTTTTAATAATGTGTGTGGTGAGCAACTCGACGAACACGGTCAAAACCTAGTAAAGGTTCTGGCTGAGAATAAACGTTTAGCCGCGTTGCCTGAAATTTCTACTTTGTTTGACGCATTTAAAGCGGATTACGATAAAGAAGTAGAAGTGGACGTAACCTCAGCATCTACGCTGACTGATGCCCAAACAAATGAATTGGTAGCATCTTTGGAAAAACGTTTGGCACGTAAAGTGAAGCTTAATTGTAACGTGGACCCTGCCCTGATCGCTGGAATGGTAATAAATGCCGGTGATACAGTAATTGATGGTTCCGTAAAGTCGAAATTGAACCGTCTAGCAGACGCGTTGCAAGCATAACGGGGATAAGAGCATGCAACTTAATTCCACTGAAATTGCTGAACTGATCAAGAAAAGAATTGAACAGTTCAATGTAAGCAGTGAAGCACGTAATGAAGGTACTATCGTCGCAGTAACTGACGGTATTATCCGCATTCATGGCCTTGCAGATGTAATGCAGGGTGAAATGATTGAGCTTCCTGGAAGCCGTTACGCAATTGCACTAAACCTTGAGCGAGACTCTGTAGGTGCAGTTGTTATGGGTCCTTACGCGGACCTGAAAGAAGGCGATAAAGTACAATCTACTGGCCGTATTCTTGAAGTACCAGTAGGTAACGCACTTCTTGGTCGTGTTGTAAACACACTAGGTGAGCCTATTGATGGTAAAGGCGCAATCGACGCAGCTGGTTTCGAGCCAGTTGAAAAAATTGCTCCTGGCGTAATTGAACGTCAATCAGTAGACCAGCCTGTACAAACTGGTTATAAGTCAGTTGATGCCATGATCCCAGTAGGTCGTGGTCAGCGTGAGCTTATTATCGGTGACCGTCAGTGTGGTAAAACAGCAATGGCTGTTGACGCTATCATTAACCAAAAAGGTACAGGCATTAAGTGTGTGTACGTAGCGGTTGGTCAGAAAGCGTCTACTATCGCTAACGTAGTACGTAAACTAGAAGAGCACGGTGCCCTTGACCACACTATCGTGGTTGCAGCATCTGCTTCTGAGTCTGCAGCGCTTCAATACCTAGCGCCTTACTCTGGTTGTACTATGGGTGAATACTTCCGTGACCGCGGTGAAGATGCGCTAATCGTATATGATGATTTGTCTAAGCAAGCTGTTGCTTACCGTCAAATCTCACTACTACTTAAGCGTCCACCAGGTCGTGAAGCTTACCCAGGTGACGTATTCTACCTTCACTCACGTCTACTAGAACGTGCTGCACGTGTAAACGAGCAATACGTTGAGCGTTACACTAATGGCGAAGTGAAAGGTAAGACAGGTTCATTGACTGCGCTTCCTATTATCGAAACGCAAGCTGGTGACGTATCTGCATTCGTACCAACTAACGTAATCTCAATTACCGATGGTCAGATCTTCCTAGAAACTGACTTGTTCAACGCAGGTATCCGTCCAGCGGTTAACGCTGGTATCTCGGTATCTCGTGTTGGTGGTGCTGCACAGACTAAAATCATCAAGAAGTTGGGTGGCGGTATCCGTCTAGCCCTAGCTCAGTATCGTGAACTTGCGGCGTTCTCGCAGTTTGCTTCTGACCTTGATGACGCAACTCGTGAGCAACTTGAGCACGGTGAGCGCGTAACTGAGCTAATGAAGCAGAAGCAGTACGCACCACTTTCAATTGCTGATATGGGTGTATCTCTGTTCGCGGTAGAAAAAGGTTTCCTTAAGGGTATCGAGCTTAACAAAATCCTAGATTTTGAAGCCGCTCTTCACTCTTACATGAACAGCGAACACGCTGACCTTATGAAGACTATCAACGAATCAGGTAACTACAACGACGAGATTGCCTCTAAGTTGAACGACGCTTTAACAAACTTTAAAGCGACACAAACTTGGTAATCAATGGTGCTGGTGTTTAACCACCAGCGCAATTCGTTGAGTAATCGGAGAGATAGTCATGGCCAGCGGTAAAGAAATAAAAGGTAAGATTGGGAGTATCAAAAATACTCAGAAGATTACCAGTGCGATGGAAATGGTTGCTGCGTCTAAAATGAAAAAGGCGCAGGAACGCATGGCTTCTGGCCGTCCATATGCACAAAATATGCTTAAAGTGATTGGTCACATTGCAAACGGTAACCTTGAATATCGCCATCCTTATTTGGAAGAGCGTGAAGTCAAGCGCGTCGGTTACATTGTGATTTCCACTGACCGAGGCTTATGTGGTGGCTTGAACACCAATGAATTTAAGCTCGTCACTCAAGACGTCAAAAAATGGCGTGAACAGGGTGTAGAAGTGGATTTCGCTGCATTAGGTTCTAAAGCGTGCAGTTTCTTCAACCGCTTTGGTGGCAAGTTGCTTGCTGCTGAATCTGGTTTAGGTGACAAGCCGTCTGTGAGCGATGTAGTGGGTGTTGTACGCGTTATGCTTAAAGCGTACGACGAAGGACAAATTGACCGAGTATTCTTGGTATTCAATGACTTCGTTAACACCATGACACAGAAACCTGTGATCAATCAGTTATTGCCTTTGCCAAAGTCAGAAGACGAAGAATATCAACATCGTTGGGACTACATCTACGAGCCAGATCCAAAAGAAATTTTGGAAGCACTAATGGTTCGTTACATTGAGTCTCAGGTGTATCAGGGTGTTGTAGAAAACGCGGCGTCAGAACAAGCTGCGCGAATGGTTGCCATGAAGGCAGCAACCGACAACGCCGGTAACCTTATTGATGAGTTACAACTGGTATATAACAAAGCGCGTCAGGCTGCAATCACACAAGAAATCAGTGAGATTGTTAGCGGTGCCGCAGCGGTGTAGGCAAAGGTTTAAAAGAGATAACGAGGACAAATTATGAGTCAAGGTAAGGTCGTCCAAATCATTGGCGCCGTTGTGGACATTGAGTTTCCACAAGATGCGGTACCAAGAGTTTATGACGCACTACAAGTTACCGAAGGTGACTTGTCAGGTCTAACCCTGGAAGTGCAACAGCAATTAGGTGGCGGTGTTGTTCGTGGCATCGCACTAGGTACTACTGACGGACTAAAACGTGGTCTTACAGTAGAAAATACCGGTAACCCAATCATGGTTCCAGTTGGTACGAAGACACTAGGTCGTATCATGGACGTATTGGGTAACCCAATCGACGAAGCAGGCCCAATTGGTGAAGAAGAGCGTATGTCTATTCACCGTGAAGCGCCTAGCTACGAAGATCAGTCTAGCTCGGTAGAACTACTAGAAACTGGTATCAAAGTAATCGACTTGGTTTGTCCATTCGCTAAGGGTGGTAAAGTTGGTCTATTCGGTGGTGCGGGTGTAGGTAAAACCGTAAATATGATGGAACTTATCCGTAACATCGCAATCGAGCACAGCGGTTTCTCAGTATTCGCAGGTGTTGGTGAGCGTACTCGTGAGGGTAACGATTTCTATCACGAAATGAACGATTCAAACGTACTTGATAAAGTATCGCTTGTATACGGTCAGATGAACGAGCCACCGGGTAACCGTCTACGTGTTGCACTTACCGGTCTAACTATGGCTGAGAAGTTCCGTGACGAAGGTCGTGACGTTCTATTTTTCGTAGATAACATCTATCGTTATACACTAGCAGGTACTGAAGTATCAGCACTTCTAGGTCGTATGCCATCTGCGGTAGGTTACCAGCCTACTCTTGCAGAGGAAATGGGTGTACTTCAGGAACGTATTACGTCAACGAAGACTGGCTCAATCACGTCAATCCAAGCGGTATACGTACCTGCGGATGACTTGACTGACCCATCTCCAGCGACAACCTTTGCTCACTTGGATGCAACGGTAGTACTTTCTCGTGATATCGCCTCTCTTGGTATCTACCCTGCGGTAGACCCACTAGATTCAACGTCTCGTCAGTTAGACCCACTAGTAATCGGTCAAGAGCACTACGACGTAGCACGTGGCGTACAGACTGTTCTTCAGCGTTATAAAGAGCTGAAAGACATCATCGCGATCCTAGGTATGGACGAACTATCTGAAGAAGACAAGCAAGTAGTATCACGTGCTCGTAAGATTCAGCGTTTCCTATCTCAGCCGTTCTTCGTAGCAGAAGTATTTACCGGTGCACCTGGTAAATATGTATCGCTAAAAGACACAATCAGTGGTTTTAAAGGCATTCTAGACGGTGAGTATGATCACCTTCCAGAGCAAGCCTTCTACATGGTTGGTTCTATCGAAGAAGCGCTAGAGAAAGCCAAGAAAGCATAATAGCGGGGCTAGCATTAGCTAGCCTAGCATCATGCTAACGTACCTAATCAGGAGGTTCACATGGCAATGACAGTACATTTGGACGTAGTAAGCGCGGAGAAAGCGATTTTCTCAGGACGCGTTGAATCGATTCAGGTGACAGGTAGCGAAGGTGAGCTGGGTATTAACCCTGGTCACGCGCCACTTATCTCTGCTATTAAACCTGGTATGGTGCGTTTGGTTAAACAGCACGGTGAAGAAGAAGTTATCTATGTTGCAGGTGGTGTACTAGAAGTACAGCCTAACAACATTACCGTACTGGCTGATACCGCGGTTCGAGCTGAAGATCTTGACGAGCAGGCAGCACAAGAAGCCAAACGACGTGCAGAAGAGCACATCGCCAATCCAGGCGCTGACTTTAACTATGCAGAAGCAGCTCACGAGCTTGCAGAAGCAATTGCACAACTTCGTCTTATTCAGAAGTTACGCAAGTAAAAAGCACAGCTTTGAAAAAACCCGCCAACTGGCGGGTTTTTTATTGTCGAACGAAAAGTAAACGTTCACATTCCCTTACGTTTATTTATATTGCTTACGCAGGCTTTAAAGCTTAAGGTTGTGATGTTATCAGTAGCCCATGGGTATGCTTCTTTCGAGTTTATTAAATTAATTGAAAGCAGGAAGAGCTACCTTTAAATAATTATTTAAATAATGAAATTAAATCCATATTCAAATGCGCATAACGGTGTATTTATAGGATTGTATCCATTCTTATTGGTTGTTGTTCTTCTAGTTGTACACTACGTTAGTGGTGCTTTAGCGCTGGATAGTGACGGAAGCGTTCGCGAACAGAGAGACTTTAACTCTGCAATTGCCATGACTTTGCTTTCTGGATATTTTTGGTTTTGTTTACAATTGAATCATAAGAATGTACTAAGCACACTGATCTCAATGTTGGTAAAAACAAATCAGTTGAGTCATTTGAGTCAGCATAGGCAAAAACTTTTCACAAAATTTCAGCTACACATCATAAATAGCCTCATTACTGCTGTTTTTGCGACGGTAACGTACGTAATTATAGAAAACCTTCTTTTTTCCGAGGTAAAGTGGTATCAATACGTGATTACAGGATGTGCAGTACTTTTTTGGTTTTTGTTTTTTCTCTTTTTAATTCAATCAACGTCAAACGTAAACTATTTAAAAAAATACGTACTAAGTCAGACTGAGAACTACATTGACTATTTAAACTCTCTCTCCTCTTTGGCCCGTTTATCCTTAATTAACGCGACTTTGTCCATTGGAGCATTTTCTCTTTTCCCAATATTTTGGGTTAACAAAAACGTTCCTTTTTTAGATATTGCTATGACGTTACTGTTTTTATCCATTATCGCGTTTTACCTATTTCATCCTGTTCTAAAATTACAATCTAAGTGGCTTCAAGGTAAAAATAAAAAATGCGAAGAACTTAATGTGTTAGTAAATAAAGAGATCTCTTCAGAAAAGCTAGTGTTGTACGAACAAGATTTAGAAAGGATAAATTCGCTATCGATGAACCTATTCGGGGTTAAAGATAAAATAAGGTTTATTGCTTGCGTATTATTAATAACTGTTTCTTGGGGTATGGTTCTAATTTCCTCTTATGAATAAAGTTAACTTACTAGAAAACCTAACGTATCCTTTACTGCTTGCAACCTCCATGATCGTACTACACATTATTGGCGGCACCATACAGTTAGATATCGCCTCTCTGGATGCACAGAGAGATTTTAATACTGCAATCGGAACATCACTGCTTAGTGGCGCGTTTCTTTTATCTATTAGAGTCATTCAAAAGAGTGTTGCCAAGCATCTTTTGCTTATCCTTGAATTAACTAAACGACGTCATGATTTTTGGCTACATAGAAAAGCTTTGTCAGAGCAATTTAAAAAACACCTAATTTGGTCAGTGTCTTTAGGTTTTATAATGCCTATATTGTACATGGTAACTGAAGGACTGATCTCAAGAATTAACGAGAAAGAGGTCTTCATCGTTGCAATGGGAGCTATACCTTTCTGGTTACTCATGTCCCTATATATATTCCAAATAACGACAGTAAACCGGCACCTAAGGACATTTCTCAATACTGAAGGTATGGAGCTTATCGTCAAAATAAGGATGTATAAAAGCGTAATAACCGTTGCCGCTATCACTATAGCTACAACATTATTGGTGTTCTTGATAATGCCTGTATTTTGGATAAATTTATCGGTTCATCTGTTTGATATGGTTTTTATATCTTCATTATGCCTGTTTTTAACACTCCTACTCGTTTCGCCGTTAATCAATTATTATCGTAGATTAGGTAAGACAAAGCTGTTACTGGCGAGCGATTTAGATAGAAGGATAGATCGCCTAATCAAAGAAAGCGTGACGTCAGAAAGAAGCAAAGAAATAGAATATTTACTTGGCCTGAAAGAAAAATACTGCAATTCTAATTTTACTGCGTGTATAGATAAAGGTTAATGTAGCTAAGTGAATCAGCAAGCTTAAGCTGAAACACTTGCATGTTGCCTTCTACCTAACTGTATTGAGATTACCACTGTGCGAATATACGGCGATAAACGTTCTGGAAACTGCTACAAACTCGAATTGCTGCTTTCTCTATTAGGCAAAGCCTGTGAATGGGTTGATGTTGATATTATGAAGGGGGAGACCAGAGCGCCGTCCTTTCTTGAAAAAACGCCTAACGGTAAAATTCCCATACTTGAACTCGATGACGGCAGGGTGTTGTCAGAGTCAAACGCTATCATGCATTACCTTGCTTCTAATACGCCCTACGTTCCCTCTTCCCCCTATCACTTTGCGCAACTGTTACAGTGGCAGTTTTTCGAACAGTATAGCCACGAACCCTATATCGCCGTTGCCCGCTACATTAATATCTATTTAGGGTTGCCTGATGACAGAAAAGCGGAATATGAGTCTAAGCAAGCGGGTGGATACCGAGCGCTTGAGGTAATGGAACATCAACTTAATAACACACCCTATTTGATAGGCGATACTATTAGCTTAGCTGATATATCACTGTTTGCTTATACCCATGTAGCTCATGAAGGCGGCTTCGACTTGTCGGCGTACCCTGCTATTCGCCATTGGATAAGTTTAATTAAAGAGCACAAAGGCTTTATACCAATGAACATTTAGAAAGGCCTGTGGCCTTCTAAGCGTTAGATTTGTCTTCTATGGGACTTTGGCCCTTGCCAATGTTTTTGTAAGGCACACTGTGCTTCGTGAAGTGCAGATACGTCGGTTTTTTCTAAACAACTTATCGCATAGGCAGTCGCTTCGAGTGTAGAGAGCGCGTGCTCTAATTTTGTGTGGCGGATTGCATAATTAGACGTTGGCGCCGACGAAAAGTGAAATGTAGGCAAAGTAGCGAGCCATGGATGTTGTTTAACTATGCCGAATGCCTGTTTCCAACTGCCGTCTATTAACAACAAGGTAGACAATTGCTTTAGTCTTTCTGGTGCAGTTCTTTCTATCGGCATACTGGTATCACTGGGATACATGAGTGCTGTATGTTCTAGAGAGCACTCGTTGGGCAAGCTATCCATAGCTTGCGCATCATTTGTAAGAACAATACGACTTGTTGGAATACACAAAGAAATTAGCCTTGCAGTATTTTTCGCATGATAGGCTTCTTTTTCATGCTGAATAATGATGATATTCAACGACGTATTCACAGTGCTAATATGGGCGCAGATACACGTTGCTTCGGGGTATCCACATTTTTTACAATAAAGGCGCATTACCTAATTTCTCTACCTTTTTTTACAATGCTAACTGCGTTCATTTATCGCAATCACCTATTTAACAGCGCAACTTACCAGATAGGATAATATACAACATGGCAGGTGAAGCCGTACAATCTAGAGTAGAGAAAACGCTTTCTTACGTACCATCAGGACATGTAATTAGTTACGGCCAACTCGCTGATTTATGTGGGTTACCTGGCAGAGCAAGAATGATGGGAAAATGTTTAAGAGATATAAACATAGACTGTAACTGGCATAGAGTATTACGTAGTGACGGAAAAATTGCTTTTCCTGCTGGCTCGGAAAAAGCAGAGGAGCAACGACAGCGTTTAACAGCGGAAGGTGTTGTAGTTAAAAATAACCGGGTCAATATGAGAAAATTCGCATGGATGCCAGATTTACACACTATACTGGTAGAGTTAGAGTATTAGGGTTTGCAGTTATGAAACTCCTTAATAGCACCGAACTGCATTTGGAAAATAGTGTTGTGCATTTAGAATGATTAAAAAGATTACGATAGATCAGCTAATACCGGGTATGTTTGTTCATCAAATACTAGAGCAAAAAGGTACTTTAACAGTTAAAAGCCAAGGGCGTGTTATATCAAACGATGTCGTTAATGTATTGAAAAAGCAAGGCGTAAAAACATTAGCAATCGATACTGAGAAAGCATTTGATCCTAGTAATAATTCGACTTCTTCTACGGGCAATAGTAAGCCAAATAATTCGAATAAGGCTGAAAAAGCTAAAAAAGTTTCCCTTGAAAATGAGCTAACGAGGGCATCTAAACTTCACGAACAAGGCAAAGCGATTCAAAAGCTTTTGCTTGCTAGTGTTCAAAAGGAAACACCTTTTGATGCAAGCATTCCAAAAGCATTTTCGAGCAAGCTGGTGGAGTCAGTTGATAGAAATCCTGATGCGCTGCTTTGCTTAACTAAAATTCGCGAAAAAGATGATTACTTACTAGAACACTCCCTTAACGTTGCTATTCTGTTAGCGAATTTTGGCAAGTTTTTAGGTATGTCAGAAGAAGAGGTTCAAGATCTTTCTTACGCGGGTTTTTTGCATGATTTAGGCAAGATAAAAATTCCAGATGAAATACTTCATAAACCAGGTCGCTTAACAGATAGCGAAATGGATATTATGAAGGGGCATGTAAAGCACGGCGTAGACTATCTAAAAGAGACAGACATAGCGCAACCGCTTATACAGGCGATTAGTGAACACCATGAACGTTTAGACGGTCTAGGCTACCCAGCCGGAACCAAGGGTGACGACATTAGCAAAGCAGGACGTATGTTGGCTATTGCAGATATGTACGATGCGCTGACTGCGGATAGGGTCTACAAAGCAGGTATGTCTAGCCAAAAAGCATTCTCTATTTTAATGAATGATGCCCCCACCCGACTTGATAAGTCGCTTGTTCAGCAATTCATAAAATGCTTAGGTGTTTATCCCGTAGGTAGCCTAGTATTACTGTCTAATGAAAGGCTAGCTATGGTACTGGAACAGAAAGGTTCACCTCTTACACCATTGGTAAAGGTTTTCTATTCCGTCCGTAACAGTCATTATTTAACACCGAAAGATATTGACCTATCTATAGATAAAACCGTAAGCATCACAAAGGCTGTTATCGCTTCAGACTACAAAATAGATGTAAATGCATTCTTTGAGCGCTCAGTTTCGGTTGGTTAAAATGTTACTTATTGGCAACACAGTGTAGAGTTTACACTGTGTCGCTCCATCTCTTTTCTCTCATTTTACAAAAATAAAAGCATCTGTTTAGCTTGGGTTCAGAATGTGTCGTTTAGAATTTATCGAGATTAGCTAATCAGGATAAGAAGCACTCGACGTTTATCACTGATCTAACAGCAATAATTTTTTAATTTTAAAATATAGATAGTAGTATCAATACCCTGCTACCTATCTCGAAAATAATGAGTGGAACGCTAATTGCTAAACCTGAGTATAAGGTTAAGGAATTAATAAAAGTTTTTATACAAAGCCTATTGAGAGTGGCAATGGACATCTGGCACTTCTCAATGCTGGGCTTTTAATCGAAAAAGAGGAAGTTATGAAAAAGACTCTTGCTGTAAGTTTGATTGCTGCATCATTAACGGTGGCTGGTTGTGCAAATGACCCTAACAATACGCAAAAAGGCGCTGCAATCGGCGCTGTAGTAGGCGCACTGCTTGGTAAAGCTACCGGCGATAACGATAAAAGTCGCTATGCGTGGGGCGCTGCGGTAGGCGCTATCGCAGGTGGTGCAATTGGTAATTACATGGATAAACAGGAAGAAGAACTTCGAAGCGAACTTTCTGATACTGGTGTTCAAGTGGTACGTGAGGGCGATAATCTGCGATTAATCATGCCTGGAGATATTACATTTGCTACAGATAGCTCGAGCATTAGCCCTAACTTTAACCCAGTGCTTCAAGATGTTGCTAAAGTCGTAAACAACTACGAAAAAACCGTATTGATGATTAAAGGCCACACTGATGATACGGGGTCAGAGCAGTATAACCAGTCTTTATCTGAGCGTCGTGCAGGTGCAGTTAAAAACTTACTCATAAACTACTCAGTTAACCCCACACGTATTACCACTGTGGGCATGGGCGAATACTCGCCAAAAGTGCCTAACAACAGTGCGGCAAACCGTTCTATGAACCGTCGCGTTGAGATGGAAATTCAGCCGCTTACCCAATCTAATACCTAATGTCTAGTAGGTAAGCGAAAGCGCTAAAAGCCCCGTATTAAAGCGGGGCTTTTTCGTTGTTCATTGTTTTAATTTGTTCGGCAACGCTGTCAGCTATTGAGTTAGGAATGGGTATAGCTAGATGGTATTGTGCTAGCTTCCAATTCTCGCCAACTTTTATCAGAACACCAGTCCCCCTTGTTTCGCCTAAACTCTTATTGTCTAGCAACTCGTCGAACCAAGCTATATTGCGGTCTGGCGAAAAATAGATATGTCTATCTCTAGGGTAATACGTCCATCCCGTACCTTTATCGAAATGGGGTTTCGCATAGGCTTTAAACGTTTCTTTATCCCAAACTTCCGACGCGTCAGTACCAATGAATATGGCATTTTCGTGATACAAGCTGAAATACGCTTTAAAGTTAGCAACGGACGCATTGTGATGCAGCGCATCAAGGGTTCGATTTACAGTGGCCTCGGCAGTATTGGCACTGACCTTTGTTCCTACCCCTAAACAAAGCAATACCAAACCCAACAAAAAATGTTTCATGATTTTACCCCAAACTTTCCGCGTTATGCTGATAAATCTACCGTGCCTACATCGGAAGTAAACTTCTATTTTTCGATAACCTAACGCCTTAGGTGATTCATTTGTAGTTTAACTGAAAGATAAATGTAGCTTAGAGCTTAGCTTGTCTAATTAGCAGGCGTAAATGCGCTCTAGATCACAAAGGGAATTTATATAGGTCGGAGGCGTCCGATACTTATAAACGATGCTGACGTTTTGCCATGTTCCACATGGAACAGGCTCTATACGCTATTTTCCCATAACCATATGGGCTACAGTTCAGATTGGTTCCGCTTACAATATATAAATAGATTTTTCTTTGTACTTCTGCAGCAGTAGAGATTTACAAATTATCTTAGCCATCATACTTCATAGTAGATTCACGCAGTATAAGCGTGGGCTCGAAGCTCAGTTTAACGTCATTAGCTTGCCCATAAACTTTGTTTAGAATGTATTTTGCTGACATCTCGGCCATGTTAGCAACAGGGTTACTTACCGTCGTAAGTCGGGGAAATACATGATGTGCGAAAACGACGTCATCGAAACCAACAATTGATAGGTCGTGAGGAAGACTCATACCCAAATCTCGGGCGCAGCTTATTGCGCCTGACGCCATCCAATCGTTAGCACATACTAATGCGGTAAATGGTTGGTCGCGAGCCATAAGTTCCAATAACCCAAGCTTTCCGTCTTCCTCAGTATAATTGCCTTCAAAGACGAGTTCGGAGTTAACTAAAAGCCCAGCTTCAGACAGCGCACGATTGTGCCCTTCCAAACGCAGTTTGGCGTCTCGCTTTTCTATTGGACCTGATATATACGCAATGTTTTTATGGCCTAATTCGAGTAAATGGCGGGTGGCAAGATATCCCCCTTTTTCATTATCCAGCGTAGTGCACGCTTCAGAGAGACCCTCGACTTGCCTGTTAACTAAAGCAATAGGAAGTTTGGACTGATTAAGTTCTAATAAGTATTCATCTGACAGCGCCTCGGCGTGCATGATAAGTGCGTCGCAATTACGGCTTATTAAGAATTCGACCGCATCTTTTTCAGTTTCTAAGCAGTTTCGCCCTACAGTAATGATGACGTGCTTATCTGCAGCACGTAACGTTGATTCTACTGCCTGCATCAAGTCGCCAAAAAAAGGAGCGTTTAGTTCAGGTACAAGCACACCAATGCTGTCTGTTCGGCTATTAGCCAAAGAGCGGGCGACGGAATTTGGACGGTAGTTTAATTCTTCTACTGCTTTTTCCACCCGTTCTCGCAGCACCTTATTTACCGAGGCTTTTCCGTTTAAAACGCGGGATACGGTAGATAGAGAAACACCTGCGCGCTCGGCAACTTGGTAAATGGTAGGCACGTGTAAAAACCTCGTTTCTTAAATCAATCACTTAACGTGTTTGTATTATGCCGTTATAAGCGGTTGTTCGCTACGTCGAGTAAGCAAAGCTTTAGTGACTTCTCGCTGTTTCTCGTCATTTAAAGGGTACAAACAGATAAGAGCTGCTCCAGCGAAGCCGAATAACGCAGGTATCCAACTCATCAATGACTTCATACCAGGCAGAGATTGGTTGATAGTATTGACATCGAGCCCGTTGTAACCGTAGCTGCCCAGCACCAATAGTACTAAAGCACCTGCAAAGCCCCCCCCTGTCTTTTGGACAAAAGAGCCCGCTGAATAAACCAAACCTGTCGCTCTACGTCCGGTTTTATACTCACTATAGTCCGCGGAGTCGCCCAGCATAGAGAAAAATAAGGTAGGTAAAATAGCTGCAAAAAATTCGGCACTGCAGCCAAGAATGAATATTCCGATCACATTACCTTGCGGCACAAAGTAAATGCCGCAGGTTAGTAAGCTACTCGCTAAAAGCGCGACTATAAAAAGCTTCTTTCGTCCCATTATTGAAGATAACTTAGCCGTAGTTAGCGCACCAAAAATGGATACCACAAGTAGAGCAATGAAGAAGTACCCTGTGAGTAGCTCATTTCCCATATAATATTTAAAGTAATAAGCAATAACACCATATTTGATACCGTTAAACATCATGGTTAAAAAACCCATTCCCAACAGTATCAACCAAGGTTTGTTTGACAGTAAATCGATAATATCCTGCTGTGAGCGGGTGTTCATAGATTCTGGGCGACGAGTTAGCTGTTTAATTGCGATGGAGGTAAACACCATAACAGCAATAAAAATCACGCCAGTTAGCATATCGCGGAAATAGAAAAAGGCTGTTATCGCTGAAAGTGGAATCAAAATTAGTGGCAGCTGTTTAGCTAAATCAGAAAGTTCAGATGACAAAGGGCGAGAGCATTGAGATGATTTTTGTATGATCACACGCTCCTTTGTGGTGAATACGGTAATGCACATCAACGCAACCAACAAGGCAGCAAATAGCCACATCGTATACTGATAGCCAGTCGCATCGTTACCTTTTCCTAACCAATCTACTAGCATGGGCAAGCAGCCCATAACTACTAAACCACCTAAAAAAGCGCCAGCAAAGCGAAACCCAGATAGACTTGTTCGTTCCCTATCGTCGGTAGTCATTACACCCATTAGCGCTGAGTAAGGCACATTATTAACCGTATACGCCAGTGTAAGTCCGATGTAAGTAAGGTAGGCATAAACAAGCTTGCCAGCGTAAGAAAGCTCTGGAGTAGTAAAACAAAGGATCATAAAAAGGCCAAGAAATGGCGTTGAGCCAAGTATCCATGGCCTAAACTTCCCCATTTTGGTTTGTGTTCTGTCGGCAATCATCCCCATAATGATATCGGTAACGCCGTCTGAAAGACGAACCACGAGGAACAACATGGCCGCGGCAGCCGCAGTAATACCAAAGGTATCGGTATAGAATACTGCAAGGTAGGCAAGCGCGCCTCGCCAAACTAAGTTAGCAGCAGCATCGCCCATTCCATAACCTATTTTTTCTTTTATAGTCAGTTTATGGTCCATCGTTTTTTCCAATATCACTATGTTCGACTTGCTAGCAAAGTTTTGTAAGCATTTGCGCTAAGTTTTAGTGTGCGCTTCTGGGTCTCAAAATCAACGTAAACTAGGCCAAATCGTTTTTCATAACCTTCTGCCCATTCAAAGTTATCCATGAGGCTCCATGCGAAGTAACCGCTCACTTTCACTCCTTCTTTGACTGCCTTATGGACCATATTTAAATGCTCATGGTAGTATTTAACACGGTCGACATCGTTAACTTCGCCATCTATTAATTTATCTGCCATAGCAGCGCCGTTCTCAGTAATAAAAATAGGTGGCAGCGTGTACCGCTCATTCAATGACGTAAGTAAATCATAAAGTGCTTTTGGATAGATTTCCCACCCAATATCGGTTAGCGGCCCTTGGTGAGGATGTTCGAAAAATAATGCGTTTTTTTCCTTCGGCGCTGAATAGTGTAAACGCGTGTAGAAGTTAACACCTAAGAAGTCGATAGGCTGGCAAATAATATCCAAATCCCCTGCTTCTATCGGTGGTCTGTCTGCTTCGTCTAGCTCAAATAAGACTTCAGGATAGCTTCCCTCCATTACTGGCTGTATATACCACTGATTGATATATTCATCAGCTTTGCGGGTGGCTAATAAGTCTTCTGATTTCTGTGTGGCGGGGTAGCATGGCGTGAAATTCAATACTATACCGGCTTCACTGTTTGGAACGTTTTCTCGAAGTGTTTTTATACCTAAACCATGAGCTAGCAAAATGTGGTGAGCTGCAGTGCGTCCATTCTTCGTTCCCGTCCTGCCCGGCGCATGTACGCCAATTTCATATCCGAGATAAGCACTGCAAAATGGTTCATTGAAGGTGGCGTAAGAAAAAACGTTTTCACCAAGAGCACGGGAAATTTTATCCACATAGTTTTGGAATTCATAAGCCGTTTGTCTGTATAGCCATCCGCCTTTGTCTTCTAAATATTGCGGCAGATCCCAATGATAAAGTGTTACGAATGGCTTAATGCCCTTGTCGTTTAGGGCATCGATTAATGTTTTGTAGAAGGCTACGCCTCTAGGATTTAACTCACCGTTTTGCGTCATGACTCGAGGCCAAGAAATAGAGAAGCGGTAAGCGTCTACATTAAGGTCTAACAGAATCTCGAAATCTTCTCTCCAACGCGCAATGTGCTCGCAGGCCACATCGCCATTTGAATGATCGGCAATTGAAGAAGGACGCTCGCAAAATCTATCCCATATACACTCTAGGCGATTTTCTACATCACCTTCAATTTGGAAGCTTGAGGTAGCGGTTCCATAAAGAAATGATTGCTTTAACAAAGGACTGTCTGCGGGCAGAGAAATACTATGCATAATAGATAACCTCTTTTCTTCCTGCGCAAAGACCATATTGCGCAGTAAAGCAGTATGATAAATTTTTAATAGAGGTGAGTTATAGCACAAATAAAAAACAATTAGAAAGCGCTTTCTCAATCTAATGTCATTTTTAAGTTAACAGATCTAGGGGTGGTCAATTATCTGACATAAATAAAAAATAGTGATTCAAAATTGATCTTTTATATTATCTTTATGAATTTAATATCTTTTTTACTTTAACTTTATTGTTCATTAGTTTAGAAAAGTACACTCCCTGTGAAATTATTGTAAAAAATGTGTTGATCTAATTCATTTGTTGAATTAATGTTCGGAAAGCGCTTTCTTATCGAGGTTTTTTGGTCCAGTTTTTGAGAAAGCCCTTTCTGAGGCGCTAAAGGTTCAAACACACTTATATAACAGATGAAAGAGAGAGCGATCGTGACACACAAAACACCACACAAAAGTAAAATCGCAACAAGCTTGTCGTTAATACTGGGAACCGCATTAAGCAGTGGCGTTGTGTCACCGGTCGCCGCACAAGATTCGGACAGCGATATTGAAGTGATTCAGGTATCCGGTATCAGAAGCAGTGTTCAAGAGTCGATGGGAATAAAGCGTGACTCGTCGGGCGTTGTCGATGCCATTTCAGCGGAAGACATCGGAAAGTTTCCAGATACGAACTTAGCTGAATCCCTTCAGCGGATAACAGGTATCTCAATCAGTCGAAATAATGGTGAAGGTAGCCAAGTCACTGCCCGTGGTTTTGGACCTGATTTTAACATGGTCACCTTAAACGGTAGGACCATGCCAGGCTCTGCTTTACCTGGAGGCGGCGGGACGCCAAATTCTCGTGCGTTCGATTTTTCTGACCTTGCTTCTGAAAGTGTGCGGGCAGTGGAGGTGTATAAAACGGGCAGAGCGAGCATTGCCACGGGAGGTATAGGTGCAACGGTTAACATTCGAACTGCTCGCCCATTTGATGCAGCAGACAACGGTATAACTGCTAGTGTTGGTGCTAAAGCCTTGCACGATACAACAAATCGCGTGGGTGATGATGTTACGCCAGAACTGTCAGGATTTATTAATTATCTTAATGACGATAATACATTTGGCGTCACATTTACGGGCTCTTTCCAGCAGCGCGACAGTGCAGCACAAGGTGCATTTGTTAATCAATGGAGAGTAAACCCTTTCGATGGAACTGTTCCTCAATCTCCAGACCCAGCGAACCCAGACAGCGGTGACCCTGTTGTATTAAATAATGCGCCAGCTATGGGACAACTGTTTGCTATTCCTTCTGACCTTCGTTACTACATGGCAGACCGAGAGCGTGAGAGAACCAATGCACAGCTAACGTTCCAATTTGCGCCCTCAGAAAAAATGACGGCTACGCTTGATTATACTTATTCGAAACAAGATCTTTATGAAGCACGTGCTGAACAGTCAATTTGGATGGACGATAGGTATTTCGCTGAGCTAACTTTCGATGATGAAGCAGTTAAAACACCAATATTAATTTCACAAGAGCGCCGTGATTTGCTTCCTCGCGATTTAGGCCTAGCGCTACAAGAACTTAACCAAGTAAACGAAAATAAATCGATTGGCCTAAACCTTGAGTACTTCGTTAACGATGACTTTACGCTGGTTTTTGACCTTCATAACTCGTCAGCTGAAGGCCGCCCAGATGCCCCTTATGGGACGTGGACAAACTTAGGGCTAGGTGCAAATGTGGTTAAAGGGCAAGGCGTCGACTTTAGCGGCGATTTCCCTGTTATGTTTGTTGATTTTGACGATGCCGCGCGGGACAACTTGAACGGTAACGGCGTGTTAGATCAAGATGATGTGGGCACGTCAATTTTGGATATGAACTTTTCATCGCAAGATACTGAAATTACTCAAGCCCGTCTTGATGGGTCTTATACGATGGACACAGGAGGCATTAACTTTGGTATAGAGTCGCGTTCTATGGAAAGTACATCGCTTCAGTCACTAACGCGCCACACCATGGGTAATTGGGGTATAGAAAACCCTGGTGAATTGCCTTCAGGCTCGCTAACTCCGCTCGATTTAGCAAGCGAATTTGATGACTTCAATACCGATGGTATGTTTTCTCAAGGTTTTACTGGGAGCGTGGCTGAGATTGGTGCATTTGCAGCGCAGCAGTATGGTTTTGACTTAGTTGCTAACAACCCGTTTGCTACCAACAGAACTATTGAAGAAGATATTACCGCCGTTTACTTCGAGCTAGACTTATCGGGCGAATTAAACGGAATGGAATATAACCTTCTGACCGGTGTACGCTACGAAAATACCGATGTTACTTCAATTGCAAATATTAGTTTGCCCAGCGGTATAGCATGGGAAGGAAATAACGATTTCAATGTACGCTTCGGTAGTGAAATGGAAGACGTTGAAGTGGAAGCCAGCTATGACCATGTGCTTCCTGCGTTAGACTTCGATATTGAAATTATTGAAAATGTGATTGCTCGATTCTCTTACAGCAAAACAATTGCGCGCCCTACCTATAACAATCTAAGTGCTGCTGCGTCAGTGTCGCCGCAAAGTGGACCTACCCTGCTTACCGATAGTATTACTGCAACGGCGAGTTCTGGTAACCCATCTTTGATACCGCTTGAGTCTGATAATTTAGACCTATCTGTTGAGTACTATTTCGATGAAACAAGCTATGTGTCGGTGGGCTTTTACGACAAGCGGGTGAAAAATTTCATAGGTAATGAACAAGTTGAAGAGAACGTATTCGGCCTAAGAGATGTGACAAATGGCCCTCGCGCAGAAGCTGCGCGTGCAGAGTTAGAAGCCCGTGGAATACCGGTAAACGATACATCTCTCTTTAATATGGTTGCTGCCATAGAAAACGGTATTGAATATGACTCATTGACCGATGAACAATTTGAGCAGCAGTTCGATATTCTACCGAACAGCGACGACCCTCTCATCACTTTTATCAACTCAAAGCCAGTGAACAACAAAGCCGCAAATATCTATGGCTTTGAAGTAGCTGCGCAACACTTCTTTGGCGACAGTGGTTTTGGTGTGTTAGCGAACTACACGTCTGTTAAAGGTGATATCGGGTTTGACAATGAAGCGGCACCCTCAATTACTCAGTTCGCGCTAGTGGGATTAAGCGACACTGCAAACCTAGTATTCATGTACGAGAAAGACGCGCTTCAAGCTCGTATTGCATACAACTGGCGTGACAAGTTCTTAGACACTACGTCTCAGTATATTAATGAGCCGGGCTATACCGAAGCTTATTCACAAATTGATTTGAGTATCTCATACGATATAACCGAAGATTTAACAGTGGCCTTCGAAGGTATCAATATTACTGAAGAAAATATTCGTCGCCATGGACGCACCAGTGCAATGCTTTGGAACTTGGATGAGTTTGGCGCAAGGTATGCACTAAGTGCTAGATATACATTCTAAAAATTGGGGTGTGTTTGCCCGCTATAGCGCTTAGGGTTGCGCTTTAGCGGGCTTTTTTGTCATAGTGCTGTTTGAATAGTATACAAAAAGCTTCGACACGTGAGAGAAACAGAGCTTTTCAAGATAGCGTGGTTATCGTTTTATGAGTAATTCACAAAACCAATGCGGCCTACATCGGGTCGTCATTGTTGGAGGTGGTACTGCAGGGTGGCTTGCTGCTGGCGTTCTTGCAGCGAAGCTTAGCGAAAAACACTCGGTTACCCTTATTGAATCTCCTACGGTGTCATCCATTGGCGTTGGTGAAGGTTCATGGCCGTCACTTCGCGATACTCTTCTGGATATTGGCATTAATGAATCTGAATTTTTAACCCTATGCCAAGGTGCTTTCAAGCAAGGCTCTAGCTTTGTTAATTGGCGTAAAGGCGGGCACCACTATCATCATCCATTTACTATTCCAACGGGCTACAACGAACTTAATATTCATGCTTGTTGGCAAGCTTTTGCGCCTGACATACCATACGAAGACGCCTTTTCTCTACAATCGACAATGTGTGCAGCAGGCAAGGCGCCAAAGCAAATTGCTACGCCCGACTATGCTCATGTGCTTAATTACGGTTACCACTTTGACGCCACAAAGCTCGTTGATTTATTGAAAAAGCACTGTGTAAACAAGCTGAGCGTTGAACACGTTATAGGCCATATTGCCTCAGTCACTTCACATCCAAATGGCTACATTGAAAAAGTAGTAACAGAATGTGGACAGGAGGTGTTTGGCGATTTGTTTATCGATTGTTCCGGTAACAACGGTTTGCTTATTGATAAACATTTTGATGTTCCGTGGGTACCCGTTAAGTGCGTCATGCTTAACGATAGAGCCATAGCCTTGCAAGTGCCTTACGCAGACAATGATAACGAAATAAAAAGTACCACTGTGGCTACTGCACAAACCTGTGGGTGGACGTGGGATATTTCATTGCAGCACCGGCGAGGTACTGGCCTGGTTTATTCTTCCCAATTCACAAGTGAAGAGCAGGCAAAGCAGGCCCTTATTGACTATGTTTGTGAACGTTATTCTGGTGCAAATGAGCATGAACTTGCCTTTCGCACACTTTCTTTTGAGCCGGGCTACAGGTCACAGTTTTGGGTAAAAAACTGTTTGAGCTTAGGTATGTCTTCGGGGTTTGTTGAACCGCTTGAAGCATCAGCCATTGCCATGGTCGAGCTTGGCTTACGTATGCTCTGTGAGGCGTTTCCGCATAATAAAGAGCACATGGAAATAGTCAGTAAGCGCTATAACACGCGCTTTGCATATCGCTGGCAGCGAGTTATCGACTTTTTGAAGCTACATTATGTTCTTAGTGATAGAGAAGAGCCTTATTGGGTAGCACAGAGAAGTGATGCTTCAATTCCTGAGTCACTCGCTGAGCTGCTTAAACTGTGGAAGTATCAAAGCCCTTCACGCTTAGATCTTATCGAGAACGAAGAAATTTTTCCTTCTGCTAGCTACCAATATGTTTTGTACGGGATGGGCTTTACTACGTTAGGGCCGCCACTACGTTTAAACGAAAAAGATAAGCGTAAAGCCCTGCAAATTAGTGAAACGTTACAAAAGACTAAAAATACCTATTTGCAGGGGCTGCCAACTAATAATGCGCTGCTCAAAGATATCGCAAATCGCTATTACAATGAGCAGAAACACCTTCACTCTTATACTCTACGTCAGGACTATGGCAACGCTTGCGCTTCAAGTGAAGGTGATCGCGCTACAAATTTAAACAACAATACCTCTTCATATAAAAAGGACACCTCATATGGCCGTATCGGGTTTAGATAGCAGTAACAATCAAACGCCCGTTAAGAACGTTGTTATTGCAGGTGGCGGCACTGCAGGATGGATGGCGGCCACAGCGCTGTCACGGCTTTTGGGTAAGTCAATAAACGTTACGTTAGTCGAGTCGAAAGATATTGGTATTGTAGGTGTGGGCGAGGCGACTATTCCGCCTATTAGAACATTTCACAAGTTGCTTGGCATCGACGAAAAAGCATTTATGCGTGCCACACAAGCCACGTTCAAACTGGGTATTGAGTTTGAAAACTGGCGCGAACAGGGTCACAGCTATATTCATTCTTTTGGTATAACCGGAAGAGAGTGTTGGGCTGGCGAGTTTCACCATTTTTGGCTGAGGGCTAAAGAATACGGATTTGGTGGTGAATTTGGTGATTATTGCCCGGAACTTATTGCCGCTAAACAGAGCAAGTTCGCCACATCAGAAGCCATGTCGCTTAACTTTGCCTATCACTTTGATGCCGTTGCCTACGGTCGATTTTTAAAATCGTTAGCGTGCGAAGCTGGGGTGACGCACAAGGAAGGAGATATAGAAAAGGTCGATGTTTGCCCGCAATCAGGCAACATCCAGTCCCTACAATTAGCAAGCGGTGAAGTGGTAAGCGGTGACTTCTTTATAGACTGTACAGGCTTTAAAGGCCTGCTTATTGAACAAGCTCTTCATACTGGATACGACGATTGGCAGCACTATTTATTTTGCGATAAAGCAGTAGCCATGCAAACAGAGCTTACTGCTCCACCTGTGCCATACACCAAAAGCGTGGCACACAGGGCGGGCTGGCGTTGGCAGATTCCACTTCAAGAGCGCATGGGCAATGGATTGGTATTTTGTAGCCGCTTTATGAGCGAAGAGGACGCCATTAATACACTTAAATCGCAGGTAACAGGCGCACCAATTAATGAACCTAGAGTCATTCGTTTTACGCCTGGTAAACGCAGGCGAGGCTGGAATAAAAACTGCGTAGCGCTAGGGCTATCCAGTGGCTTTATTGAGCCACTAGAGTCGACCAGCATCCATCTAATCATGACCGGCCTTATACGCTTAATGCGCCTATTCCCTTTTGATGGCATCACCCAAAGCGCAATCGATGAATACAACAACAAGTTTGATAGCGAAATGTCGGCCATACTCGACTTCATTGTTATGCATTATAAGGTTACACATCGCGAGGACAGCCCTTTTTGGCAGCAATGCCAACGCATGGAGATTCCGCCGTCACTTAAACATAAATTGGCTTTATTTGCCGAAACTGGCCGCGTGTTTTTGGATGACGGAGATATTTTTCGTGTTGATTCCTGGACTCAAGTATTAATGGGCCAGGGCATGACACCAAGCCAGTACCATCGTGTTGCCGATGAAATGAGTGAACAGTCACTTAAGCAGTTTATGGCAGGGTTAAAGCAGCAGGTGGATAACCACGTAGCTAAACTTCCCACGCACGAGGCCTTCTTAACACAGTATTTGAAATGAACTATTAGAAGCGTTAGTTGTTAATAACAAATAGTGCGTTAACGGTGAGCCGAGCAGCTCCTAACTAAAGAGTTACCAAACATACTGCATCAGCACCATACCCACATAGAAGTCTGGGCTTAGTGCTATCTAAATTGGGAAAAACGCAAACAAAGTACTGACAAAGATAATCCATTTTATAGTTGGCGGTAGTTTGTTACTGGAAATGATTGTTGCTTTACATTGAAACGGTAGATTTCTACCGAAGCTGTGCTAATATTTTATACTAAACGGTAATAAACTACTGGATAGATGATGCAAACAGTCACACTGCAATTATTTAATCAAGGCCAATGGTGGGATGCTGCTACTTTGTGTTTTTCTGATGAGCGGATCAATGCAAGTTGTTCGCTGTATTATGAGCATGAATATATTGCTAAGGTCGCAAGCTATGAGCTTAAAGATTGCTGGGCATGTTCCGTCAATGCGCCTATTAGCATTGTTCCTAAAGACTACCCTCATTGGCCAGCTCTATTAGATGATATTTTGCCGGTGGGTAAGTCTCGAGATTGGTGGCTCAGTTATCTTAATGTCAGTCGCTCAGACGAGTTTCAACAAAATTACGCACTGTTGACTAATGCTTGTATGTCGCCCGTTGGTAACTTAAGAATAAAAGAAGCCGTACCGACAGAAGCTAATATCGACTCTCGCCGTTTTCCAATTGAGAACGTGATTTCATTACAATATGACTTTTTAGAGTATGCTAATGAACAAGGCGCCGCAGTAGGAGGGGCGACAGGAGCTGGTGGTGTTGCACCAAAACTGCTACTCATGCTTGAAGATGATAATGTTTTCATTGATGGGGACTTTGCAGGTAAGCCGTTGACCGCCACACCTTATTTAACCAAGTTTGCTAGAAATAGACGCTCAACTCGAGATAACAACATCTTAAAAGCTGAGGGCGTTTTTTATAAGGCACTTTCGGAGATTCTGAAGGGGACCAATGTTTCCACCATCGATGTTGAAAAGCTAAAAATATTAGAAGATAAACAAAGTGGCCAAGCTAGTTTATGGCTACCTCGCTTTGACGTCCGCATAGAAAGTGGTGTGGCTAGTCGTATTGGATTGGAAAGTATTTATTCAATCATTAATGCCGAGCCTGGCAGCTATCAAGATCATTTTGATGTGATGGAGACGGTGTGGCGAAGAATAAATTCTGCAACTCAAATGACGAAAAACGAATTTGCTAAGCAATATGTTGTTAGAGATTTTTTAAATATTGTCTTCGGTAACTCAGACAATCACGGCCGCAACATTTCATTTTTAAAATATGACGGCGATATTTGTTTTGCACCCATCTATGATTTTGCTCCTATGAAAGCCGATGAAGAAGGGGTAACCCGTTTATTTAAGTGGGGGCGAAGTTGCGAAGTAGGTGGGCACGTTAATTTTTTAATCATTGCAGAGCAGCTTTCAGATTATTGTGAGCCTTATGAAATAATTTTATTTTTGCGGCAACTGGCAGAAAAACTAATCGACTTGCCTGAGAGGTTGAAAAGATTGCACTGCCCAGATGAGATATTGAATTTTCCGGCGATTGGTTTTAGTAACACTAAAACTAAGTTAGTAGCAATGGGAGTCTATGATGGTTAGGTTGACGGGTGAACAACGAAAAGAAACTTTAGCTCAGCTTGAAGATGATCTTGCAAACAATATTATCGGCATAGGCGAACTAGTAAAGCAAGTTCGTACCCAACTTTATGGCATGACCCAAACACAGTACGCGAAATTTATTAAGGTGTCTGATAAAACATTGCGCGATATCGAGAAAGGGAATACCGATCCTCGCGTCTCGGTACTAAATAAAATTTTAGCGCCTGGTGGTTTTCAACTTTCTGTTCGATCAGTTCGCCGCGATATATAAAAATATCTTTGAGGTGCATCAAGCCATGGGGCTTCATAAAAATAAAAAAGCCCAGTATGGCTGGGCTTTAGCGGAGGCTTTTGGACTCCAACGGATATTATTCAATATTCTGAATTTGCTCGCGCATCTGCTCAATCAGTACTTTAAGTTCAACGGCTGACTGTGTGATGTCGGTGCTGATAGACTTTGAACCTAACGTGTTCGATTCGCGGTTAAACTCCTGCATCATGAAATCTAAACGGCGGCCCACTGCCCCGCCCTTCTTAAGGATATTGCGGGTTTCCTTAACGTGAGCATTCAGACGATCTAACTCTTCCGCCACATCTACTTTTTGCGCCAGCATGATCATTTCTTGTTCAAAGCGGCCTGCATCAAGCTCTACCTTTGCCTCTTCAAAGCGGGTTTGCACTTTTTCTCGCTGCCACACCATGATTTCAGGCATACGTGCGGCCACTTTTTCAGCTTCCACTTCAATGGCGTCTAGGCGCTGCGTGATCATACCTTTAAGGGCTTCCCCTTCTGTAGCGCGAGCACTGATAAAGTCGTTTAACGCTTGATCGAACGCTGCCATTACGTCACCGTGGATGGTATCCATATCGGCTTCTTCCGCTGCAATTACCCCAGGCCAGCGCAAAACGTCTAGTGGGTTTACACCCGTAGACTGACCATGTGACTGCACCCAGTCGGCAGCGTGAAGCACTTGTTTAGCCAGTTCTTCGTTTAGACTTAACTTGGTTACAGCAGCATCGTTAGCAGTAAAGCGAAGTGCACATTCAACTTTGCCTCGCGCTAGCTTTTTGCGGAATCGTTCACGTAAAACTGGCTCTAATGAACGAAACTGTTCCGGCAAGCGAAAATAGGTTTCTAAAAAGCGTTGGTTGACCGAGCGTATTTCCCATACGGCTGAGCCCCACTCTTTTTTGGTTTCTACGCGTGCAAACGCTGTCATGCTGTAAATCATAAATATCCTTTAAATTTAACTGAAAGCCTGCAAAAACAACCCGAACGTCGTGTTGTATACGTGAATATCTACAGCAGGTTTTCTTGTATTTTGTATATTAGCGCACATTTACGTAATTCAATAAGCAAACATGTAAAGTTCGTTTTTAACGGCCGCGGGTATTGCGTTATACTTAGGCGCAATTTCGTAGCTACATCGAATTTATAGGTTTTGACCGCGAATTGGGCTTTCTATTCACATATCGCCAATAAAACCTGTAAAACGCTACCCTTTTTTAAGCACTTACGTTGTGGAGAACACTATGCGTCCAAGCGGCAGAACCGCCAGTCAAATTCGCCCTGTTACAATTACTCGCCAATACACTTGTCACGCAGAAGGCTCTGTTCTTGTAGAGTTTGGTAACACTAAGGTGTTGTGTAATGCGACGGTAGAAGAAGGTGTGCCACGCTTTATGAAGGGCCAAGGGAAAGGCTGGATTACAGCTGAGTACAGCATGCTTCCACGTGCTACTCATACGCGAAGCGGCCGTGAAGCGGCGCGCGGTAAACAAGGCGGCCGCACGTTAGAGATCCAGCGTCTAATTGCGCGTTCACTACGCGCAGCGGTAGATTTAAAACTTCTGGGCGAAAACACCATTACGTTAGACTGCGACGTTATTCAGGCCGACGGCGGTACGCGTACAGCGTCAATTACCGGTGCGTGTGTAGCTCTTGTTGATGCACTTACTTACATGCGTGCAAAAGGCATTATCAAAACTAACCCGCTTAAACATATGATTGCCGCCCTTTCAGTAGGTATTTACGAAGGTACGCCAATCGCTGACCTTGAGTACACCGAAGACTCTGAGGCAGAGACAGATATGAACATCGTAATGACCGAAACCGGCAAGCTGATTGAAGTTCAAGGTACTGCAGAGGGCGAACCGTTCTCGTTTGAAGAGCTTGACGAGATGCTGAAAATTGGTAAGCACGGTTTACGTGAATTGTTCGACATTCAAAAAGCGGCGCTAGCGTAAGCGAGTCATCGACACGTAGTTAGAACCAACGCGTAAATTAGAAATTAAGAGGTCATCATGAAAGCGTTTCAGCGTGATTTTATTGAGTTTGCCATTGAACGTGGCGTACTGAAATTTGGCGAATTCACTTTAAAGTCAGGCCGCGTTAGCCCGTACTTTTTCAATGCCGGTTTGTTTAATCGCGGCGGCGATTTGGCCAAGCTAGGGCGTTTTTACGCTGATGCGCTAATGGATGCAGGTGTCGAGTTCGATGTACTGTTTGGTCCAGCGTATAAAGGCATTCCTATTGCGACGACTACCGCCGTGGCACTGGCCGATAGCCACAAGCTTGATGTCCCTTATTGCTTCAACCGTAAAGAAGCGAAGACCCACGGTGAAGGCGGCAATTTGGTAGGCAGTCCGCTTGAAGGCAAGGTTATGCTGGTGGATGACGTAATCACCGCGGGTACCGCTATTCGTGAATCGATGACATTAATTGAACAGCAGCAGGCAAGTTTGTCTGGCGTATTGATCGCATTAGACAGACAAGAGCGCGGTAATGGTGAACTGTCAGCTATTCAAGAAGTAGAGCGTGATTTTGGCACTCAGGTGATTTCTATCGTATCGCTAGCCGATGTGGTGGCTTATCTGATTGAGAAAGGCGGTTTTGATAATGAAATCAATGCCATTAACGCCTACCGTCAAAACTATGGCATCTGATTTTGATAGCGCCTTTAGCGCAGCAAGTCAGCATCTAGACGCACTAGGCTTACGTTGCCCGGAGCCGGTGATGATGGTGCGTTTAAATATTCGTAAGCTGGCCGATGGGGAAACCTTATCGGTCACGGCTGACGACCCATCAACGGCAAGAGATATTCCTAGCTTTTGCCGTTTTATGGATCATACATTGATAGCGTCTCAAACAGAGACTTTGCCTTACCAATATGTTATTAAAAAAGGGCGAGCTTAAGCGCCCTTTTATCATTCAAATTTAAGCTCTTAGCACCTTCCATTTAAATTTCCTACTCTACCTTTCTGTATTTCGCCTCCAGCGCACAATAAAGGCCGAACATAACAAAGCCTGCGCCTACTGCACCAATTAGATAAGGGCCGAAGGGTTGCATCATTAAGGTTTCTAGTGCTTTTTGTAATCCACCTGCTTGCGATGGGTTACTTAATATGGCGGCAAGGATAAAAAATCCACCTACTAAGGAATAAACGACTCCTCGTGCGGTATACCCCAGGCGACCAGTTACTTTCACACTCTTTCTAATGCGCTGATTTAAAGCGTTTAGTGAAAACTTCTTTAAAAAGTCTGCTGTGTAAGCATGTTTGAACTGCACAATGGCAAATATGATGATGCAAAGTCCGATTGCGGCTACAAGCAACAGCCCCCATTCGTATTGCATTAGAAATTCACTCACCTTCTTTCCACTACCTTGCGATGAAGAATCACTTTGTACTTCTAATAAGGTTTTACCCCCCGCGTAAGCAGCAACAAAATAGAACGCGCCTGATATAAAGAAGAACAGCTTATTTATAATGTGAATGAACCAACTGTCATCATCTGATTTTTCAGTAATGAAAATCTGCAGCCAACGCCAGCAGGCATAGCATGCTAAGCCAAGAACAAGAATGCCTAATAAGATCTGTCCGAGTGGTTGTTCTTTAAGTGTAAGAAAGACATTGGACTGAGAGGCTTTTTCACGGTTAAGCGCAGTAAATACAGATGTAAGAATGAAGACACCAAGCATAACGTACATGACGGTTTTGGCGCTATATCCCGCTCTAGCGGTTATCTCTTTCCATTTAGACGAAGGTTCCACGGTATCCTCTCATAGCTTAATTGCAAAATAAAAACGTTTGAGTTATTTATCCTGTATCAAGTTATGTTCCGTTTTGCTCCTGTCTGTATTATACGCTTGCGAGCTAGCGTTTCAGGTTAACGTTCTGAACTGTCTGCAACGGCTTTTAGCAGCAAGTTTTGAAGCGTACGTTTGCTGTGAGCACAATGGCAGTGAACATCTGTCATATGTAGAACTTCACCTTTAAGCATTTTTTGAAGTACAGATGCTCTCACACTTAAAGAGACAAAGCCGTCTTCATTTGGGATTTGTTTCGACATCATCATTTGCTCCTTCAACTGTTTGATTTAATGCAGAGCTGCAGAAGCAAGCTGTCTGCTAATTTGAGGTTCGTAGGTTTGCTCAAGCGTGTGCTGAATGGCGGATATAAGCCGGCATACAGACGGGTTAGTGGCATGCAAAGGCAATATGGCAATTAGCTGCTGTTGGCACTCCTGCAAAATTGCGTGAGATTCTTGTCTTTTGTGCTCTTGAGCAAGTAAAGATGATAAGTACATGCCCATAGTGCCGAACGCGAGTATATCTTCTTGCACCGCGTTTACTTTTTGAGAGGATATGGGCTGCAGCGCGTTAAGAATGGCCTTCGCGGCTTCAAAAGTTTGATAACCCAACTCTCTGGCATAATCTAATTCACCCTGTTGATGGGCTTTCTGCGTTTGTGCCTGCATTGCTAAGCGATGCTCTCGCGCGCTTGAAGGGTTTAGCTGTAGCCACTTTCTGTAAACTGGGCATAAACGTTGAACATTCATATAAGCACCTCCTGTTTTATATTACATTAGTGCAAATAAGAATCATTATCAAATGTAAAGTTCAAAAAATCTATTGGCGTAATTTGATTTGGGAATTTAAGGGGGAGCTCGCACGATTTAGTCGATGCTATCTTGATAGCTTTAGCGCCTTCAATTCGAAAGACTCTTCAGTTAGGAGAACATATTAGACAGCCACCACAGTAAGACTACCACTAGCGTGATAGCAAACACGGCTTTCATCTTGTAGCGTTTTATAAGTTGCTCTGCTTTGTCACCTGCGTAATACACCACTACTGCAAGGCCAAAATAGCGAATAGCGCGGGCAATAACCGTGGCTAAAAGGAAAAGCGGAAGAGAGTATTGGGTGGCACCGGCAGCTAACATGGCCACTTGAAAAGGAATAGGCGCGATGCCTAGCGTCATCACAAACCAAAAGCCTTGATTTTGCATTTGTTGTTTAACGCTGTCGAACTGGTCTTGACTAAAAAAGGTATCAATAACCCACTGACCAACAAGGTCGAAAAGGTAATAGCCAAGGGCATAGCCAAAAACAGCGCCAATCACACAGCCCACGGTAGCCATCAATGCAATTTTCCAGAGCGACTCTCGTCTAGCTTGCATTAACGGCACCATAACGGCTTCAAGCGGTATAGGAACAATGGTCGATTCTAAAAATGACGCTAAGGTAATACCCTTTAACATGTGTTTGGAATCGATAAGCTTTTTGGTTTTGTGCTTAACCTTTTTACCTAGTGCCATGTAACCTCTACCACTTTTATTGTTTTACTGCTTGTGAACTACCCCGTCTTTCATCACAAAAGACACGCTTTCCATAAGCGATATATCATCAAGCGGATCGCCTTGAACAGCAACAATGTCTGCTAACTTGCCTTGTTCTAACGTACCTAAAATGTCGCTTATGCCCAGTAAATCTGCGCTATTAACGGTAGCACTAAGTAGCGCGTCAGCAGGTTTCATTCCCGCTTCAACCATTAAAGAGAATTCCTGTGCATTGTCGCCATGGGCCGATACACCACTGTCTGTACCAAAAGCAATTTTTACGCCCGCTTTGTGGGCTTGTTCAAAGGTATTTTGAATTAAAGGTCCGATGGCTGCTGCTTTAGGGCGAACGAGCTCAGGAAAGAAACCATCAATCTTGGCTTTATCTGCTACAAACTTCCCAGCCAGTATAGTAGGTACATAATAGGTGCCGTGCTTCTTCATTAGGGTGCGAATTTCATTGTCCATGTAGGTACCGTGCTCAATAGAATCCACTCCTGCTTCTATTGCGCGTTTCATGCCCTCTTTACCATGAGCATGCACTGCCACCGTCATACCGTAATCTTTTGCTGTATCGACAATCGCTTCTAATTCGTCGGTCATAAACTGAGGGTTTTGGCCACTTTTAGCTACGCTTAGCACGCCGCCAGTTGCAGTAATTTTGATTAGGTCAGCACCATCTTGATAACGGGCTCGCACCGCTTCGCGGGCTTCCACTTCGCCGTTAACTACGCCCTGTTTAGGGCCTACATCTGGTCGAAGTAAGTGAGACATACCATTGCTTGGGTCGGCGTGTCCGCCTGTAGTCGCAATAGATTTAGCTACCGTGTAAATACGTGGGCCGGTAGCATAGCCTTTCGCAATAGCATTTCTTAAAGCCACTGTTTCGTTATAGCCATCACCAAGATTACGCACTGTGGTAAAGCCTGCATCTAAGGTTATTTCTGCGTAGTTTGCTGCACGCAGTGCGTAATCGGCTTCATTAAGTGAAAAACGTTCTAAGTAGGTTTGCGGCCCGCCGTGTTGCGACGATAAATGAACATGCATATCCATAAGACCGGGCATAACCGTTGAAGCACTTAAATCGATGACGGTGTCGCCTTTTTGTGGTTTAGCAAACCCTTTCTTTATCTCCGCTATTTTGTTGCCTTCAATAACAATGGTCATTTTTTCTTGAAGTGATTTTGAGGTGCCAGTAAACACTTTTCCCGCGTGTATGAGGGTATCGGCAACCGTAGAAAAAGGTGATGAAATTAGTGCGCTGGTAATCGCAAGGGTGATCAAAGGCTTTTTCATAATGTAGGTCTTCTTTTGATTGTTTTATAGACTACATCGAATGTAATGCACACAACGAGATAACGCAAAATAAAGTGCTTTTAATGACATGTCGATGGCGATACGTATTTTAATAGTAGGTGCAAGTTACAGGCGCAAAATAGCTGTGCAAGACTAGTAGCGTAACCATAGGTAACGTAAGAGTAAAAAACGGGAATTAGGGTGTTTAAAGTATTTCACCCAATACGAAGGTCGTACCACTAGATTGAATACTAAATTGCGTATTCGAACCATTCGATGACTCTTTGGCTTGTTCTAACAGCTGATAATAAGTGTTTTGATGTAGCCTTGCCCATAGGTTTCTACGAACGCGAATGTAAGGAATAGGTGTTGCCTGTGGGTCCTGAATAGCTTGTGGGGGAACTCGAAGTTCTAGCTGATCTTCGCGCTCTAAGCGAACAGTGTCGCCGGTTTGCGTAGTAAATACATAGGTGCAGTCACTAGTCGGTTCAACCTCTATCTCAATTTCACTCGCTTCGCCGCCTTCATTTCTTTCTATATGCCATTGGGTGATTAGGAAGGGCGTGTCCTCAACAGTGATCCCTACCTTTTCGACAGGGGTAACTAAAAAGTACTTATCGCCTTCTCGCTTCAGTACAGAGGCAAAAAGCTCGACCAGGCTTGCCCGCCCGATAGGGCTGCCTTCGTAAAACCATCGGCCATCAAGGGCTATCGTCAGATTAATATTACCGCAAAAATCTGGACTCCATTGGTCGACGGGAGGCAAAGGGCGCGCTTTTAAAGACGTGCCCTTAAGTTGTTGTTGAAATTTAGTTAGATCCACGCTCTTCAACCAAAACTTTCAATTCACGTAGCTTTGCTTTAATACGACGCATATTGTCTGGCCCGGTACGCAGTAGCTGCTTTTGTGGCTCATTAAGGTTTTCTAAACGATCGTCGGCATACTTGTAAGCTACCGAATCTGTATACACCTCAACAGGAACCGGTACTTCTGGTGTATCAAGTAACTGGTCTATGGCCTCTAGCAATACGCTGTTAAAGTCTTGGTCTGGATTACCAATCTCTGCAAACTTCGCTTGGATATCGTCTTTATAAATACCGTAGATATTCAGTAGCGCTTCATTATCGAACGACTCCAGCATATCTACATAAGGCGTATATCGTTTATAACTTGCAGCGTCAATCCACTGCTTTCCTGCTTGAGAATAAACACGGAAATTTTGTTCTGGCGGCGTAAGTAGTTGATGGTTTGGTGCCATCTCATCGTTCGCTAGATTAGTTACAGAGACTACAAAGCGCTGAATAAGCCCTTCATTAACCAGCATACGATTTACGGTTTCTTCGTCTGCTGATGAACTCTCAATCAATGACGCTTTGACTGCTGGGTCGCTTGTATCAAGTGGTTCTGGATCTGGTTCAACGGGTTCTGGCAATGGTTCAACGTCGTCTTTTTCTTCAAGCTCGACGGTGGGCGCAGGCTGGGTAGGCTCAAAAATCTCTGGCTCTTGCGGCGCTGTGACTTCAGGCTCGGTCACTTCAGGTTCAGGCGTAATGACTGGCTCTGGCTCTTCGTCACTTGGCCAAAAAACTACAGCCAGAATAACGATAAGAAGGATGCCGACAATAATAAAATGTGGGCCTAACGATTTCTTTTCTGACGATTCGCTCATAATGACTCCGCTACAAAAATATCCTTTCGGTAATACTACCAGAGATAACACCCAAAATTAGAAAATCAATCAAGAGAAATGTTCCCTCAAAATCCAAATTCCTTATTTTGAACAGATTTTAACGTTTGAAAGACACTTTCCGATTTGTTTTCGTCCAAAAATTAGTGGGAACTCCCCATTTTTTCGATCTTCCAGTTCGCCATATAATGTAAATGTGAAAGTAATTTTTAAAACAATTGTTTAACATTTGGGGTTTTGTGTACTAATGTGTTGATTAATCATTGAAAAGCAAATGCTAGAGCACTGCTATTTACAGTAATTAACTAACATTTTGAGTCCTTGAGTCCCAGTGTTGCCTAAATGTGCCCTTGTAGGATAGTAAGCGTGAGTAAATTCAAATCATATCATCCAAAGTTACACCGAGCCGTTACACGGTACACTGCTATACAATACGTTATTGCACTAGGGATAATGCTTTACCTATTTTGGAATATGCATAGTCTGCCACCGCATCATCAACTAATTACTGTAATAACCGTAGTTGTTATGGGCATACAAAATGGCTTTATTTTGTCGAGAGCAAAAGTTGCACTCGCTGTAGAAGGGCCTAGGTTGCTGGTTTTCCCACTCCTATGGATAGCAACTGGAATGGGGGTAGCTGCTCTTGTGTACACCGCTTTTTCTATTGCTTCGTTGTTGGTTTTAGCTAACGCAGTGCGACATAAAAATCACCGCCCTCCACTTCATCTTGTGAATGAACCTGAAAACCTCGCATAGCGTATAACAGTCATTATTTCGCCCTTGCCATATTCAATATAAACAACGCAAAGCAGGGCGAGCGTAATGCGCACGCTAATTTCATGAGGCTGGAAAATGCATAAGTTTTATTTTCGGGATATTGAAGAGTCGCCGGCGGTTATTGACTACTTAGAAGTTCAGTCTTATGAAATGAACGTCTATTTGGTTTATCTGACTATCGATAAACAAAGCGGTATGCTTTACGACAATAAAGACAAGCCAATGCGTTTTTTTAGTGCCGGGCATATACGTGAAGCGTTCGCTCATTGTCGCGTTCAGCAGGCTGTAATGAAGCACGATACACCGTACGACGAGATGATTGGTAACCCGCCGAAAAGCAAAGAGCAGATGGCCTTACCTTTTAGTATGGAACTGCCCTATTAAACGCAACGCAATCTACCCAATACTACCGGCTCAGTGCTATTAGAAGTGTAAAAATTAGGCGAAGGCATCAAGCAGAGTCTTCGTCCTTTTCCGATAATCCCACTTTCAAACAAGCAGCATTCAAACAAGCTGCCCAAAGCGCGGTAGGATTCATCGTAAGATGGGAGCAAACCTTGTTAAGAGCAAAGCCAGTTGCCTGCGGCCTTTCGCATATCCACTTTGGCTTGCAACCGCTTCGCTAACAAAAATAAACCTCCGAGCTTTCTATGTATAAAGAGCGCATCGACCGGCGGTGTGTGCCAAAAGTTATGTTCCATTGTAAGCGCCATTCCTTTTTCGTGAAGTCTTGCGATTAAATCACTTTTTCCAAAATCATAAGCCCCCTCAAAGCGAATGGCTTCACAGGCTTCCATGCCTATATCTATGACTGCATTTACTTGCATCTGAGAATGACTGTCATCAATAAGCCCAATATTGTATGCAGCTTGCTGCATCAGTGCTTTATCATTGTCTGCGGCGCTCTTAAGCAAAGTTTGGTATTGCTGAGATATATTTTCAGGCACTTCGCGAGTGGCACCAAAATCTAGCAGCACGATTTCCTTGGTATCAGGTTTAAACTGATAGTTGGCTAAGTTAGGGTCGCTTTGCAGCAGCTTAAAGTGGAAAACCTCATTAAAAAACAACGTCATTAACGCTGTCATCACGGCATCTCGGACTTCTTGAGGTTCATCACTTAGCGCATCTAAATCTTTCGCCTCAATAAAGTCCATGGCTAGTACCGTGCTTGTGGTAAGCGGTGCATAGGTCTTTGGAATAATAAACGCGCTTTGTTCTTCGCATCGGATAGCAGTGGTTTCAACTAGGTTGCGATAACGATTAAGCATATCGGCTTCTCGCTCATAATCCGCTTCTTGGTGAAGCTGTGCTTTGGCTTCCTGTAATAGCGGGCCTATATCTAATGATTTTGGCACCAAGCCAGTAAGCTTTATAAGTGTTGCTACGTTATCCACATCGCTATCAATACTCTTTTTCACGCCTGGGTACTGTACTTTTACCGCTAACATTTTACCGTCCATAGTAATAACTTTGTGAACTTGGCCTATGGAGGCTGCGGCAACAGGAGCAAAGGAAAAGTAAAGTAAGTCATCTTGCCATCTGTCGCCCCAAGACTGATTTAGCGTGGCTATTAGCTGGTCCTTGGGCATGGGGTCAGCATCATCCCGTAAACGTCCTAAAATGGCGGCGAGTTCTTCGGGTAAAAAGTCACCCGCATCCATGGAAATGAGTTGTCCAAGCTTCATGGCGGCGCCACGCATACTGGCAAGCTGATCGGCAATATTTGAAATATTCTTTGGTGTTAAAAGCAGCGAAGACAAGACCGGCTTCTCACCTTTTAGTAACTGGCCAGCACCCTGAGAAACCACATTACCTGCAATCCTACCTGCTAACGTGCCTAAGCGGCCTATACGAGATAGGCGAGACGAGGGTACTGCCTTGCTTGAACGGGGCGGCGATTCGGGGGATTTATTTGGCTTCTCTGCCATAGGTTCACTCTGTTTTATTGAAGACGGAAAGGAACATTAATATTTATCGTTTAAAGCATGACTTAAAAAGTACTCTGACCCTTTATACATTTAACTACGGCGGCTGGATCGGGTATAGGAGCCATAAGTCACCAAGTATCTCATTGGGTAGTTTGATAGTAAGGTTAAGATTATAGAATCAGGCAGAGATTTAAATATAAGATTGAGCACTGCATAAGAAGTGTGCGGCCTACACAGTGCTATATATTTAGATGATCTGAGAAATAAATTGAAGCACTAGTCCTATAACGCTGCCATAAGCAAAGCCAGCCCAGCCGCTTTTTGTTCTGTAACGCCAAAGTGCAGCACCAAAGAATCCACACCATAGCATTGCAGAATAAGTTGATATTAGGCCCCCGCCCATGCCTGTATCTGGCAGAAATAGCATTACGATAAATGTCAGTGCCATGGCACCGCTCAACAGCACCCACATGATATTTTTCTTATCAGCGAACGCATTGCTGGTTTTACCCTTTGCTAAATTAGTATCTTGGGTTAGTTCATCATTTACCTTTTGCTCAGCGCGCTCTACAGCGTTAGCAGTACGCATTTTTTTAGCGCGGCGCTCGCTTCTTGTTTGGGTTTTCTTGACCTGTGAAGGCAACGGTGCTGTAGCGCTATTGGTCATGATGTACCTCATTAACTGTTTATCCATAGTTAAGGTAGAGCATGCATGCCAAGATGACTATACGACTTCGGTCTCACACGACAATTATAAAGTGTGTTTTAGATATTTGATTTTCCCTATTCGAATGCGACTCTCGAACTAGAGGGGGGCGAGGACTGAGATAGGCATCCATTATCTACAAGGGCACCGTGAAACACGTAAACAAAAAAGCCCACCAGCTTTCACTGTCGTTTGACAAAGAATGCTGGTGGGCTTTCATAAACCTATACTGCTAGGTATTAATGATGGTCGCTACTTTGACTTTTAAAGCTCACTTCCAGCAGATTTACACTATCAGCAAAGGTGAGGGTTTTAATATCGCCCTTGCCTTCTACATTTAGCGTATTCACTTGCTTCGGCCATAAGTCACGCAATGCATCATGACGAATTTTAATGCCTTCTAGCACAGGCGGTTCAGCAGTTTCTTGATAAACCCAAAAGTGCTTACCTTCAACTTCAAAGCCCACATCTGCAAGTTTTAACGATTCGCCTGCCGCATTTAAAATCGCAAAGTGATGGGCAACGTAATCAGCAAACTGCTGCTGTGTTTCAACGTCATCCATAATATCTGCATGCTTATCGAACAAGGCTTTAACCGCGTGCTCAGCATCATGCAAATTAAAGCGGTGCATCACTTCGATATTTTCTGTTCTGGGGTTGAACAGTACCGTTGTTATCGCTGCTTTTATTTGATGCGCTTGGGCAATTGTGCTGAACGACATCGCGCTAACAAATAGCGAAGCCGCAATAGCCAACCCACTAACGCTTGCAAGCAGAGCATGAGAGCTCTGCAGCAGGCGGGATAAAGACAACTTATTCGTCATCTTTATCCTCGTCGTCAGTTTTTAGCTCGGTCTTTGAATCGTGCATAAGATCGCGGTACTCGTAAGTGTTACGCGGCTTGTTCTTATACGCTTCAATGCGAGAAGGAATGATACGGCGTGGGTAGTGGTTATTTTCCACGTCTACGTCCGCAGTTTCCCAATGTGGGTCAACCGTAACGCTTACCAGCTCTTTGTCTTTGTCAGTCACAATAAGCTTGCTGACGGCCTTAGGTGTACGACGCCAGATTTCCGCCGGAATGCGCATTTCTTCTTTCGTACCGTCTTCAAAGGCTAGCTCAAGAATAATCGGCATTACCAAACCACCTTTGTTACTAAAATCTAGCACGTAGTAGTTTTTGTCCTCTTTTACCGCACGTTCAAAGGCTTTACGCTCCCAAGGTTCAAGCTTATCAAGGAACTTCTTGTACTTGTTGCGCTCTTTGTTGGTTACGGTATAGCGGTCGTTTTCATCGTAGAAATCGCTAATATCTTCAAAGCGGTCTACCCACAGCTTTCTACCTTCTTCTTTATTGCGAATATCGGTAAGTGACTTAGGCTTTTCCATTTCCGCTTCGCGCTCACGAGCAAAGTCGATATCTGGATCTTCAGTGTCTAAACGCAGCTTGTGTACACTGTCTAGGCTAATATCTACGTGGTCCGTGGTATAAAACCAACCGCGCCAGAACCAATCTAGATCTACACCCGAGGCCTCTTCCATAGTGCGGAAGAAATCAGATGGAGTTGGACGTTTAAACATCCAGCGCTGCGCGTATTCTTTAAATGCGAAGTCAAATAGCTCACGACCAAGGATAGTTTCGCGAAGAATGTTTAATGCTACCGCTGGCTTGGTGTAAGCATTAGGACCTAGGCGAAGTACCGAGTCAGACTGGGTCATAATTGGCACCTGCGTCTGAGACTTCATGTAGCCTGTGATATCACGCGGCTCTACACCCCATGGAATCGTTGGGTCCCATTCGCGACCGGCAACGCCATCTAGGAAGCTGTTAAGACCTTCATCCATCCACGTCCACTGACGCTCATCAGAGTTTACTGTCATAGGGAAGTAGATATGGCCCACTTCGTGGATAACTACGCCAATTAGGAAGCGTTTCTCAGCTAGCGAGTAGGTGCGTGAACCGTCATCACGAAGTTCTGTACGAGGTCCATTAAAGGTGATCATGGGGTATTCCATGCCGCCAACTGGACCATTGACTGACTGCGCTACTGGGTATGGGTAATCGAAGCTAAAACGGCTGTATACATCCATAGTGTGGATGATTGACTCTGTTGAATACTTCTGCCAAAGCTCACCACCTTCTTTCGGGTAGAAGGACATTGCCATTACAAGCGGCTGAGTGTCACCACCTTGCTGATAGCCACGTGCATCCCATGCAAACTTACGCGACGAAGCCCAAGCAAAATCACGTACGTTATCCGCTTTAAAGGTCCAAGTCTTAAGCTTAGAGGTGCCTTCTTTTTCGTTTTCAATAGCTTCTTCAGGAGAAACGATGAATACGATACGGTCAGCTTTTTCTGCTTTTTTCAATCGATCCCGTTGTGTTTTGGTAAGCACGTCTTTCGGGTTTTGAAGCACACCTGTTGACGATACGATGTGGTCAGCTGGAACCGTGATATCTACTTCGTAGTTACCGAATTCTAGGGTGAACTCACCACGGCCAATAAACTCTTTGTTAGTCCACGCTTCGTAATCGGTGTAAGCCGCCAGACGAGGGAACCACTGAGCTAGCAAGAAAATATCGTTGCCGCCTTCGCGCTCATCATCTGGGAAGTGCTCGTAACCTGCACGTGCTGAAACCGCATCTTCTTCAACAATATTAAAGGCAAAGTCGATATCAAAGGTTACTTTGCTGCCCGGCTTTAGTGGCTTAGCTAGGTCAACCCGCATTAGGGTACCCACAATGGTGTGGCGTAAGTCATTGCCCGCTTTGTCTTCAACGCGAGAAATGGTGTAACCCAGTTCATTGTCTTCAACAAACTGCTGGCGGCGCAGTGCGCCCATGCTTAATTTAGCGGGCGTATTGCCACTTGCGGCTTGCGTGCCTGGTCCACGGTTACCAATGCCACCGAAAGTGGTAGTAAGCGCAGACATTGAGTCGTCACGGAATTTGTTTTGGTCAAGCTGGACCCACAAGTACTTAAGGGTATCGGGCGAGTTGTTGTAATACGTAATTTCTTCGCTTGCTTCGATACGGCGCTCGTCTTCAAGCAGCTTTACATCGATATCGTAATCTACTTGCTGTTGCCAGTATTGATGACCAGGCTCACCAGCGGCGTTGCGATAAACATTGGGAGTAGGAAGTACTTCGTCTAGCTGACGGAATTTATCTTCAAAGTCGCCTTTTGTTTGTTTTATAGCGGCGGTACTAGGAAGAGAAATCAGCATAGACAACACTGGCGCTAGCCAGAAAAAGTGTCGTTTTGCGGTGCTCATGCAGGTTCCTTGCAACTTGTAAGTTAGAATTGTTATAAGATAACACTTGCTAGTATATAAGCATGGCACGCACAATCCAATTTTTTGACCGTAAACTAACCATGTTTTAACGCAAAAAAACTGTAACAGAACGTTTTGTTATACGCTTTAACTGTCGTATTCTTAAGCTCTTGTTATCTTTTTTCTTCCCCCCTATGAATTGTTTTAATTGGCAACGTGCTGTTATTAAAGTTGGCAGTGCCCTTATTGCACCTGAAGGTAATGGGTGTAGCGGACGCTACCTTTTATCTCTTGCTCGATTTATTACCGCAAGCCGAGAGGCTGGCAAAGAAGTAATTTTGGTTTCATCTGGCAGTGTCGCCGCTGGTCGTAGCCAAGTTAAAGTTCGCCACAACGCTTCTATTGCGGAGAAGCAGGCCATGGCTGCAATTGGCCAGAACCTGATGATGGCCAACTGGCAGCGCTTTTTTGACTTCCCTTGCGCTCAGGTATTGCTAACGGCAGATGATTTACGCAATAGAACGCGCTACGTAAATATCAAAAACACGTTACGTGAAATTTTAAATCACAATGCTCTACCCATTGTGAATGAAAATGACACAGTTGCCGTTAATGAACTCAAAGTGGGTGATAACGATAATTTGGGGGCTTACACGGCATTGGTCGCGCAGGCTGATACCTTAATTATTTGCTCTGATATTGACGGTTTATTTACTGCAGACCCCAGAAAAGATGACTCTGCTGCCCTTATTCCGAAGGTGGAAAAAATCGACCGTACTATTTACGGACTAGCGGGGGGCGCGGGTACTGCGGTAGGTACAGGTGGTATGCGTACAAAAATTGAAGCGGCGGATAAGTGCACCAGCAGTGGTATCCAAACCCTTATTGTTAATGGGCGAAAAGGCGAAACCTTCGATGCTTTACTTGAAGGCAAGGTACCTGGGACTTTATTCACTGCTAGCAGCACACCGGCCAGCGCCCGAAGGCTTTGGCTTACTCACACCCTTAAAACCGCTGGCAGAGTCGAGGTAGATAGCGGTGCGAAAGAGGCGCTGGTAAGCAAAGGTGCGTCGCTATTACCCACTGGTATTTTGAACGTGATCGGTTCATTTGAACAAGGTGATGCCGTTGAAGTGATGTGCGATGGAGAAGTTATCGCTAAAGGCCTTTGCTTATATAACGCAAAAGACTTAACCCTAATAAAAGGGAAAAAGTCGAAAGAAATCGCCAATGTGTTAGGTTATGAAACAAGCGATGTTGCCGTTCACCGTGACGATATGGTGCTTTATTCATAGCACAAACAATAAAATACGATATAGCGCTTAGGCGCTATATATGTTCACTGTTTGTGTTGATTGGGCAACAACACTCATCTAAATCTATATGCCAAGGATTGATCATGACTGATATTACACCAACACTTGCCGATTACCCTTATAACGTCACTATTGCCACCCGCTGGCAAGACAATGATGCATACGGTCATATCAACAATGTTGTGTATTACGGTTTTTTTGATAGCGCGGTAAACCGCTTTTTGATTGAAAAAGGCAATTTAGATATACACAACGGGCAAACCGTTGCGTATGTGGTAAGTAGTCAATGCCAGTACGTGGCTCCGGCGGCATATCCTGAAGACATTTTTGTAGGACTACGGGTAATCAAAATTGGCCGAAGTTCGGTGACCTATGGCTTGTCTGTGTATGCCGGCGAAAATAAGCGACGCGTGGCGCATGGTCAATTTGTACATGTATTTGTAGATAGGAAGACCGATAAAGCTATTCCCATTCCTGTAAACGTAAAAGCAGCGTTAGAATCTATTGTGGAAGTAATGTAGGCCTATCGACAATGACAAAACACAATACTTCGAACGGTAAAGTTGAAGATAGCCAGACACAATCGTCGCGCAACGGGCAAAAAAAGCGAGTTGTCTTTTTAGACGCTGAAACCATGGATTTACCGAGCCTTGATACTTCTGTGCTTGATAGTCTCAATGCCGACGTCACACTTTATCAGCAGACCCATGCTAAAGAGATTGTCGAGCGTATTCGAGCAGCCGATGCGGTTTTAGTAAATAAAGTTGTGCTAAATGCCGAAGATTTAAAGCAGGCAGAACAGCTTAAGTATATTGGTGTAACGGCCACTGGTATGAACAATATCGATCGTGATTATTGTAAGCAAGCGGGTATTTCCGTTCAAAATGTAGAGGGCTACGGCACTGATAGTGTGGCGCAGCACGCGTTAACCTTAGTGCTGAATTTGGCTACGAACTTTGTGGCATATCAACGCGATATGGATAAGCAGGCATGGTCCGCTTCTTCTCATTTTTGCTTACTTAATCACCCAGTGATCGAGCTTGCAGGTAAACACGCGGTGATCGTGGGGCACGGCGAACTTGGTAAGCGTGTAGAAGCATTGTTCAAAGCTATGGGGATGAAAGTGAGTATTGCTGCTCGCCCCGGTAAACAAGACGACCCTCGCCCTAGCCTTACTTCCCTTTTACCCGATGCCGATGTGATAAGCCTCCATTGCCCGCTTACTGAAGACACCGAAAAGCTTATTAACGCAGATACGCTGTCATTGATGCGGCCAACAGCTTTTCTTATCAATACCGCTCGTGGCGGGCTGGTTGATGAAAAGGCGCTTTACCATGCGCTTAAGCACAACAAGATTGGTGGTGCAGGCTTAGACGTACTGAGCGTAGAGCCACCGCCCATCGACCATATATTACTAAAAGAACCCTTACCTAATTTATTGGTAACGCCACATAATGCGTGGATTGGGAATGGGGCCAGGCAAAAGCTGCTTGATAAAGCCCTTGCCCATTTAACAGAGTTTTTAGGTTAAAACGCGGTTATGAACAATGCGACCTTATTTGCTCTTTGTTGCCTAATTTGGGGCTCAACCTGGATAGCAATAACCTATCAAATCGGACACACATCAGAAACGTTTGCCATAGCGCTTCGCTACTTCTTAGCGTCGGCGTGTTTGGGGGCATACTGTGTTATTAAACGTTTACCGCTAAAACTTCCCTTACACGTTCATGTGAAAATGGCGGCAGTAGGGCTCTTCTTATACAGCTTAAACTACACGCTGCTGTATATTGCGCAAGCGCATATCATTAGTGCGCTGCTGGCACTTATGAGCTCATGCATTATTTACATTAACGTTGTACTTCGCCGGTGGTGGCTAAAAGAGCCCATAAGAAAAGAAGTAGTGGTTGGGGCCACCTTTGGCTTAGTAGGTATTGTGTGTTTATTTGTGCCTGAGTTTTCAAAAGTCTCTATGGACGCGGCTCTAGCCACCGGTCTTGCCATCGCATTTGTCAGCTTTTTCTGTGCGTCAACGGGCAACGTTATTTCCGAGCGTATTTTGACCTCGGGCACACCTGTTATTCAAATGAATTTTTATGCTATGAGCTACGCCATGGCGCTGCTTTTCATCACCTCGCTGGCTATGCCTGGTGAACTAAGAATACCTACCCACATTGAGTTCTATCTATCACTTGTTTATTTGGCTATTTTTGGTTCTGTGTTTGCGTTTGGCGCCTACATGAAGCTTTTAAAACAGATGGGCGCTGACAAGGCTGCCTACGTGGTGCTGGTATACCCCATGGTTGCACTGGTTATCTCAACGTTTTTTGAAGGCTATACCTGGAGTGTGTTATCCGTACTCGGTGTCGTGATTGTGCTGGTGGGTAACGCTATTGCAATGGGGAAAGTGCCCCGCTTTATGCGTCGCCCACCCGTATCTAGCTAGTGCCTGTTGAACTTTACTATACATTAATTCAACGACCCCTGATAAGCGTGTTTACTTAAGGGCGTTGATTTTTTTGTTTAGCTCGTAAGCAGGCTCAGTGACAATGGTTTCAAGGGTTTCAATCCTAGCCATCAGAGATTCAATTTGCGCATCTTTTTCCGCTAAACGCTTCTGCTGTTTGTCAGTAACGGCTTTTACAAAAGGGTTACTGCACTCGCCATTCATCCAGTCGTTCAATCGCCACTGAAATTTTGCGTCTAGGTAGCTTGCCAAAAGCGCAAGCGACGTGATGCTGCCAATCAACAAAACTAAACTTAACGTAGACATAGTGTTTTCCTCATTTAAGGTCGAAGCATTTAAAGAAGTGCCTGCATCTCTCAATACAGCATGTTCTATTTTCATTTCTATTATCAGTAGTCGGGAGCTGCTCAAAAAAATTACAACGGGAATGAAAAAAGTTTGTAATAAAAACTGGCATGGGCAGACTGATAGAAGTAACACAATAAAATAACAACAGTTTTTGCTATTAGGGATGTGACCTTGGGCCAGGGTTTTGAAGATGTTTTTGCGCAATACGGAGCACTACTTGGCCGTGTAGCTAACAGCTATGAGGCAAACGAAGCGATGCAACAAGAGCTATTGCAAGAAATTGCTATTGCAGTCTGGCAAGGACTGTCTCGCTTTAAAGGCGATAGCAGCGTAAAAACTTATATTTTGAAAATTGCTCACAACCGCGCTGTGACTCACGTAGCAAGTCAAGTGAAGCGTATTGATACCCACCAATACGACCACGATGATACGGGCTCTGAAGGGTACGCGAGTAACACAAAATCCCCAGAAGAAATGTCTAGCCAACACCAGTCTTTAGAACGCCTGTTGCGCGCTGTCAGAGCGTTACCACTGCAACCAAGACAGGTGCTTACCCTTTCCCTTGAAGGCTTAAGTTACGACGAAATAGCAGACGTATGTGGCCTAACTAAGAATCATGTTGGTGTGATATTAAAACGCGCCAAGCAAAGTATCATGCAGGAGCAACCGCATGCATAATTCAGATAAAGAAAATCAAAAGACGCCGCCAATATCAGTAGGTAACGAACAAAACGAGGCCCTATCTGCGCTATGGCAAACTCAGCCAGTTACGACTATCGATGTTGAGGAAGTAAAGTCCAGTTTGCGCAGCGAACGAACGAAGCAGCGTTGGTATATGGTGATAGACTCGCTAGCGTTTATACCCGCGGTTTATTTGCTTATTAATAATTGGGATAAATTTACGTTTGTCGCTCACGCAATGTTTATATTCATGCTTACTACTGCTCTTCCCTTGCTTATTTATCAGCTATGGCTAAGAAGAGTGGCTGCGTTTTCAAAAGATACGCAAACCGCGGATCATCTCATTAAGTTGACTAAACAAATTAAAAATAACGTGAAGATTGCCTTCATTACTAAGCACTCAACGTGGACGGCAGTGCTCTTTGGATATGCTTTCTTGTTGGAACGTTATTTTTTCGGTGACCCTGCTCCAGAGAAAATCACCAAGATGACGATAGTTATGACATCACTTAGTATCGGAATGCTAGTGTGGTATGTATGGGCACACAAAAGGCAAAAGCGCTTCGAGCGGCAGCTCAAAACGCTAGAAAGTATGGCGCAGCAGCGCTAGAAAATAGGGCCTTAGAAATTCAAAGCATTACCACAGAGCGTTTAGTTGTCTTTGCTGGAACTTGAGGTTTCAGCGTTGCTTCTCTGTGATGACTCTGAATTATTATCAACCTCATCGGTATCATCACTGTCATCATCATCGTTATCGCTTTTGCGAGTTCTGTTATCACCTAAAAAGAACTCATAATAAAGGTCTAACGCAAATTCTGATTGATCTTCCAGTGTGGTTTGGATTGCCTCTAAATACAGGCTAGGTAGTAACTGATATTTAAGTGCCAAATCAGGTGGGAGTTGTCGACGTCTCAAGGTGCTATTGGCATCGTTATCTTTTATACCTACATCCACATTGTATTCCACCGAAAGCCGGTCGTTGATTTGGCCGGTAACAGAAAGCAAGTTTTCATTGGTACTCAAGCTAAAGTCGTCGATGCCTAAAGCACTACCTAACTGCCCGGTAAGGGTTTCCGTGTTCGACAGCCCAAAACCTAATAGGAGTGCTGCGTAGTTAGGATCTGCTGAACTGCCTGAATCTGGCCCAGACCCCGTTAATAGATACGATAATACGCCCTGCTGGTCCATAGAGGGTTCAGAGAAAAGGTTGATGCTTGGTGCGTCAGCGGCTCCGTCAATACGAATACCTGCTATCACATCATCGTCGGTTTTAGCCGGGTCTCTTATAGCCTCTACCAGTAACAGCGGTTGGTCGATAGGACCGTTGAACTGCACTTCGCCGGTTTGAATAATCAACTGCTGACCATAGGCGCTGTAGCGCCCGTTTATTATTTGCAGGTCTCCATAGCCAACTAACGCCGGCTGAGTGTTCACGCGTATACCGCCGAATAGGCTAGCCGTAAGGCCAAAGGCTTCAAGCTTTACCTCTTCTGTTTTGTTTTTATCAATATTAACCAACACAGATGCATGAACAATATCCAGCGGCTCTTCTTTGTCTGGCTCTCCGCGCAAGTGAACGTCCTTTGACGGTGACACTGCACTTTCAGGTAAGGACTCTACTTCAATACGGGCCCACGGAATATTAATATCGCCCGTTACATCGACCTTCTCTTTAGTTGCGGCAACATCAATATTAGGCGATACCTTCAGACGAATGTTTGGCTGTCTTATTTCAAAGCTGTTGCCCTTTAACTTGAAGTTAGCGCTAGGCTCTGATGACCAGTCGAGTTCACCTTCTAGCGTACCTTTACCTCCTCCGAGTATAAAACTGCCATCAAGCGCTGCAGTTTGGTCGCTAAGCACTACTTTTTGATTCCAGTCGGCTAATGTGACAGGCGTATCTTGAATATCTATTGCGCCGTTAGAAACGGTAAGCTCGCCATTTAGGGATGGGTCATTGACATATCCGCTAAGAGTAATATTACCGTTAAGCACCCCTGTTAAGGTGCGAATAGCGGGAGAAAGAGGTTTCAGTGGCGCTACATCAAGTCCCTCCATGACCAACTTACCGTCCAAAGGTATTTCCTCTTCAAACGGTCGGGTGTTTAACGTAAGTGTTGCATCACCGATATCTTGACTGGAGATCAGTGAGGTTGACTCCAGCTGCCCTTGTTTTATTTTACCGCTAGTTTCAAATGAGTTAATGGTAAGCGTTAATGGTCTGGTTTCACCTAATTGCCACGGGGCTGCACTCATTGACGCAGTAAAAGTCGCATCGATAGGATCTTGTTGTGAATAACTGCCTTTTGTTTGAATACTTAATGTAGCTTCAGAAGGCGCTGAAACCATAGTTGGCACTAGTTCATTCGCCCACAGCCCTACAGGTAGTGACGTTGCTTTGATATCCCAACTTGCTTTGCTGTCTTGATAATTCACGTTCGAGATGCACAGCTCTCCTTCGCGACGTGATGTCCAGCAGTGCTGGCCTATTTTGGCAGTCACAGGCGCGGTGCCTATATCAAGTGTGAACGGGCTTGATAACGCCCATTGCATATTAGCAAGCTCTAGCTGGGTATCGCTTATCTCACCTATCCAATGATTGTTTGCCCATGAACCGTTAAGGCTGAAGGCAATTTGATTATCGGGTAACGAAAGGTTTAGCTGTGCTTGGTGATCTTTATAAGTGCCATCTAGTGTTATCTCGCCGCTCAACGGTCCTTGCTGCGCAGCAGAGGCATTTAAATTTGGTGATATAGTGATGTTGGATAAATCTAACGTGCCGTTAGCACGTGGATTTTGCCACGGACCAGAGGCAGATATCTTACCATTTATCGCACCGGATACTTCTGGGTAAAGATTATTTATTGTGTTTGCGTTAATAGTAATATCGGCGTTTAAATGACGCTTGTTTAAGACTTGTGCAATAGCTCGAATAACGTTCTTTTCATTTTCCCCTTCTTGCACGATGTTTACGTTAGTAACGAATAAGTCACTGGGGCCGGCATACACGGCGTTGCCTTTTATTTCTAGTGGTTCACCTTGTAGCACGCCAGATACCTGCATATCTTTAAAGCTCATATGCAGCCCGCCACGCTCTGAGTACTGTAAAATGCTCTCTATCTCGCCGCTTAAGTTCTCAGGTGCGTAAGCGCTGAAACGCTGTGCAGACACGTTTGAAAGCGTGGTTTTTCCCTCCCAAGCAATACTCTCGTTTAGGTAAAGGGTACCTGTATTGACTAAGCTACCTTCTAGCGCCTCAATATTCGCCTGATTGACATAAATATTGTTCTTTTTAAGCACAACATCCAGGGATACAGGCACATTACCTATGTCTGGCAAGATTGCTGCACCGGTGCCTTTTAACTGGTAATCGCCCATAGTACCTTCAAGTGTCAGCGTACCTGCTTTTAACGTGGCGCTTTCCATTGTTGGAATGGGTTGTTCTTGCCACTTTGCAGTGAATTCAATGGGGAGTTCGGTATTAAGAACGTTTGCTGCCAAATTAGCGTCGGCGTTTACAGCCCCCGTTGTGTTGACGGAAAGTGCCAAATCATCAAGTGCCCCCGATGCGTTTAAGTTTACGGTAAGGGGAGCATCATCAAGTACTGTCTTTGCTCTAGCTGCAATGCTTAGCGGGAAGTTCCCACTAAGGGTGGCGCTCGCTTTTGCTTTTACTTCCCCTTGTTCATGCGCGACAACCATTTCTTCAATGGCAATATCACTGTCTTTGAACTGTGCGTCGAGCAGCGATATCAATGCTATTTGTTGTGTGCTATCGCCTTGGGTAACGTGTAAGTCTTCAACCAATAAAGTACCAAGCGATATGGGAATAGGAGCGGTGATTGTTGGTAATTCAGGCACCTCGTAGCTAAGCGAGTATGACTTAGGCAAGGCGCTTTCTTCATCTGGTGTCGCTAGCCCTGCTGTTTTTTCAGCACTTTGTTTAGGTGTCTGTTTTGACGTGGAAGGCTGAGCTTGAGAAGCTGTATTTGCTGCTGGTGAGCTTGTTTTTGTATTTTGTTCTAACAGGGCTATACGAACCCCTTTCGTGGCTAAACTGTCAAGAGCCAGCGTCTGGTCGCCGCTGAAATCTGCAAGCTCTAGCTCATCCACTTCAACGGTTGTGGTAAGAAGCTCAACGTTAATGTTTGCAAGGGCTAGATACCCTACTTCAATGGGAATAGGCAAAGAAAATTCATCGCCAGTGTTGGTTTCTTCAACTGTTTCTGGAGCAGCAGCGAGTTGCGTTAACGTGGCATTTTCAAGCGTGAGTTCATTTACGCAGACTTTTGGCTCAAAAAGACAACGCCACGTTATATCAATATAGGCGTACTGCGATGCCACGCGCCACTGCGCGTTTTCCCAGTGTAAATTGTGTATTTCAAGGGTATCGGCAAAACTGCCATCGATATCATCAATGGAAAGGTTTGTAACAAAGCTGTTCGCGATAAGTTTTACTGTTGGGCCGCCCAACGGGCTGATGAGTAGCGCATAAATGGCAACCAATAGCAGTACAGGCGAGAGCAAGATGGCAGAAACTGTACGTTTTCTCATAGCTCAGGCCCCAAGATTATGTGAATACGCCAATCATTTTCTTGTTTTGATAGCCCTCTGGCTAAATATACTCTTACAGCGCCAATAGGTGACAGCCAGTGAACCCCAGGGCCTATACCATAAGCGAGGGAGTCGCTTATATCGTTTGCAGCTTTACCCGCGTCTACGAAAGCGGCTATTCGCCAGTTATCTGCAATTGAGTACGCGTATTCTATGCTTGATGTGACTAGGTACTTTCCGCCAATAGATTCAAGGTCAAGCTCGCCAGTCTCTGGGTTAATAACATCTGCTTTCGGCGACAAATCACGATAGCTAAACCCTCTAACGCTTTGGTCGCCTCCAGCGTAAAAGCGAAGTGAAGCAGGCACGTCATCGAAAGAGTTTGTTTTAATTGCTCCAATTTCTCCGCGTAAAGTTATTCTGTGCTTATTAGCGAATGTACGAATTAACATGCCTTCAACGGCAGTTTTAGCATAGTCAATGTCTGAGCCAAAGCCCTCTTTGCCATATTGAGCCAGCACTTGAACATAGGTGCCGTTGCCAATGTTGAGCTCGTCGTCTTTATCTCGGTAGGTTAGTGAATAGCCCGGTAAAACTAACGAGGTGGTATTAGTATCAAGGTCCCCCTGATCGTAAGTCTCTCTAAGGTAGGTTACTGAATAATCATGTTGCCAGGGCGAACCATCTTGTTGCGTGTATCTATGTGCTGACAAAGAAAGGGTTTCGCTTTCAAATGACGTATTGGCGTACTCAATAAACTGGTAGCCCGCTTCGATACTGGCATAGTCGCGAGTGATATTTTTCATTGGAATGCGGTAGTCGGCGGTAACCGATTGTTCAGGCTCTGAAATAAAAATATCTGATGAAACCGAGTGCCCTTTGTCATTAACCCAAGGACGTTCCCAACCCAAACGTACTCGCGGACCTGTATCAGTAGCCGCACCTACCGAGACATTAAATGCATCGGTAGGTCTGTGTTGAAGCGAGACTTCAATAGGAACCAGTAAGCCTTCTGCGTCGCTGACTACTGGCCTTGCTATGACCCGGTTGAAATAGCCTGACTGATTTAAACGTCTGTTAAAATCGCCTAACACTGATGATGAATAGGCATCGCCAGTTTTAAAAGGTTTTAGGCGTTTAATAATCGCTTTAGCTTTATCATCACCTACGAATTTGAGTTCACCAAACTTATATTGAGGTCCGCTTTGCGCAATTAGCAGCACGTTTGCTTGTTTTTCGTCACGTACTAAATCTAGCCGTGTTGCCTGCCAGAAATAATCAAAATAACCATTGGAAAGAGCGTAATTAAACATGGAAGATTTAAATGACTCATAGATGGTCTGATTTAACACATCACCTTCTTTGAGTTTAAGTGAGTTAAAACGCTCTCTGAATGCTTTATCTTCACGACCAGCACCAATGATTTCTCGGGTAACTTTGTTGATAGTAAGAGGAGTATTCAAAGAAACCGTTACTGTGACCTTGTCCCCTTCTTGTATGCGTACCTTGGTTTCACTGTTGTAAAAGCCATAGGGTTGTACTGCCGTCGCCACCGCTTCTGCCACTTCGTCTTGCCAATAAGGGTCAGTTAGTAATGCTTTTTCGACATCAAGTCCGCTTAAATGCAGCCGAATGTTGTTACGTAGCTTAGCGTCTTCTACACCTTGAACATCGTAGGTAATTGACTCTTGAGCAAAAGATACCGTGCACAGCAAGCACAGCTGCACGCACAACAACGCCTTAGCTAATAAAGAGTCTGCTTTGGATATTTTGCGCACTAATTGTCGTGAAAATAGGCCTTGCAAAGTGGCAAGCCCGCTCCAAGTTGAAGGCATGAAAAGGCTAGATCCTTAAGGTAACGCTGGGCTTAGAAGCTTACTGGTTTAGGGTAAAATCCATATTATATCTGTGGTTAATAATACCATATCTGCATTTTGTATTCGCAAAGTACGACGAGAGATCAAATTATTGCGTCAATATTATCTATATTAACCCGTATGGGTTGGTTTTTTGTACATTTGGTCACAAATTTGTATACTCGAATTAACATGGTTTTGAGGCTTACTCATTAGCTAAGTTCCGCCCATAATAAAAAATTACAAGGGAATGTTATGTCTTACAGAAAGGCTTTCTCACCAGCTACGCTTATTGCTCTACTATTGTTAGCTATTTCAACTACGTTGAGCGCTGAGTCGACTACTCAGAAAAATGCCTACGATGCGTTTAGTTCGCTGCCAACCTATTGGACGCCATCTTTGTCACCCGATGGAACAAAAATCGCCTTTGTTCAAAATGTTGAACAAGGAGATGCGTTTGCCATGCTCGCCACCTTCGATTTGGAAAAGGGTGAAAAGCATTACCTACTTCGCTCTGACAATGAACGTGTAAAGATTAATTGGTACAAGTGGGTGAACAATGAACGTGTCGTGGTTAGCGCGCGCTATGAAACTCGCCGTGGTACCACAAAAGTGCATGACACCCGCTTGTTAAGTATTAAATTCGATGGCGAGGGCGGCGCGTTTAATATGGTTGAATGGGAACGAATTAAGCGTCGTGCCGGTAATCCTAACCACATTCCTCAATTTCAAGATGACGTTATCGATTGGCTACCTGATGACCCAGATCATGTGCTTATAGCAATAGATGCCGAGGTGCTAGGTTTACCTTCAGTGTATAAAGTCAATGTTAATACAGGAGGCGTAAGTCGCATTATGCGCGGTAAAAAGCGCATCAGAGATTGGCTTACCGATCAACAAAGTAACGTTCGTATTGGCGTTTCACTTAATTATGATAGCGGTGAGCGCGAGGTCTTCCTAAAAGAAGAAGATGGCTGGCGAACCTTGTTTGCCTATAACGCCATGACGGAGAAGGGCGAATATCCAGTGGGCTTTGCTAAAGACCCAAATATTCTTTATTACAAAGGCTACAAGGGCGACTATCGCGCATTATATAGCCTAAACCTTAAAACCAACGAGCGAACTGAGGTATATGCCGACGAAGGCTATGACGTCAACGGCAGCCTTATTTATTCACCCGTTACGCGAGATGCTATCGGCGTGCGTCATGACGGCCGATTTTATTGGGATGAACGCTATGTTGCACTTCAAAACGGTATCGACCAGGGCCTTCCTGATTATAACAACACGTTAGTTAGTTTCAGTGACGATGAGCAAACTTATATTGTTTATTCTGAGTCTGACATATTGCCCGGTGTGTATTTATTGGGTAACCGCAAGGAAGGCACGCTGAACATGCTATTTGAGCAATACAGCCAAATAGACTCGACGAAACTTTCCGAGCATAAACTTATTGAGTACGAAGCCAGAGATGGTATCAAGATTGAAGCATATTTAACCCTTCCTAAGGGGGACGGGCCCTTCCCAACCATTATTCATCCTCATGGCGGACCGGGGGCTCGGGATTTCAGCGGTTTCGATTACTGGACTGCATACTTCACCTCGAAAGGCTACGCGGTGTTGAGGCCAAACTTTAGAGGCTCAAGAGGCTATGGTTATAGTTTTGCGCAAAGCCAAATGAAAGGATGGGGCCTAGCTATGCAAGACGATATCACTGACGCCGCAGGTTGGATGGTAGAAAAGGGATACGCAGAGCAAGATAATATGTGCATAGTTGGCGCAAGTTATGGCGGCTATGCAGCATTAATGGCAACAGTTAAAACGCCTGAACTATTTCAATGCGCTGTAAGTTTTGCTGGTGTCAGTTCGCTTAAGCACGTCATCATTCATTCTCGCCGTTTCCTGAATAACGAATTTGTTAAAAATCAAATTGGTGACGACTACGATGATTTGGAAGCACGCTCGCCTTATTACAACGCAAAAGGGATCAAGACCCCTATTCTACTCGTGCATGGCGAAGAAGACCGTGTTGTTCCACCTCTTCACAGCCGCTATATGGCTGATGAGTTAGAAGACTACGACAAAGTTTTTAAATACGTAGAGCTTGAAAATGGAGACCACAGCCTTTCTATTCAGCGCAATCGCCACCTATTCTTTAAAGAAATGGATATATTTTTAGACCAATATCTGAAACCGACTAAGAACGGCGAGGCGGTAACAGCTAGTCTGTCAGAGGAATAAGACTCGTTAAAGATCGTAGTATTTACGATAAGATAGCCAAATCTGACGGCTTTTTAACCAGGTTTCAGTTATACTAATCAAGGCGCGACGGTTTCGCGCCTTTTTTAATTCCCTCACTTAATTTCATATTCGAGACTTTATGCCCCAGACATCTAATGGCGTATCTGATGATACTGCAGTTGTGCAAAAGCCCGCCCTTGGCCTTGTTGAATTTGTTGCTTTGATGGCGACCATGACATCGCTGGTGGCACTTAGTATAGACGCTATGTTGCCCGCACTTATTCAAATTGGTGAATCACTTAATGTGCAAGAGGCGCATCAAACTCATCTGATTGTCACCGTGTTCTTTTTAGGTATGGCGTTTGGTCAAATGTTCTTTGGCCCCTTTTCAGATAGCCGCGGCCGCCGTCTTACCATTTTAGTGGGTTTATGTATTTTTGCGTTGGGTACCTTTGTATGCATGCTCGCCACTAACCTTGAAACCATGCTGGTTGGGCGGGTTATTCAAGCGTTTGGTGTTTCGGGGCCTCGCATAGCTTCAATGGCCATTATTCGTGATTTATACGTGGGTGATGCCATGGCAAAAGTCATGTCGTTTATCATGATGGTGTTTATATTGGTGCCCATGTTGGCCCCAATTATTGGGCAAACTGTGATGGAATTGACGTCATGGTTTCATATTTTCACTATGTTCCTCATAGTGGCTACTATGGCTGGAATCTGGTTTTTCTCTCGCCAGGGAGAAACCTTGCCTCGGGCGAAGCGCAGAAAATTCTCGCGCGCACATTTTTTTAAATCCTCAAAATTTATCCTGACCCACCCCGAAGTGATGGGTTATACCTTTGCAATGGGCTGTATCTTCGGGGCGTTTTTAGCATATTTAAGCGCGTCACAGACCATCTTCACTGTGTTTTACAATGTTGGAGAGTGGTTCCCCTATATCTTCGCTACTCTTGCTTTTTCTATCGGTCTTGCCTCTTACTTTAACGGAAAAATGGTAATGCGCTTCGGCATGCGCAAGCTCTGTCGATTTGCGCTTAAAGGAGTAAATTGTTTTGCGGTGGTGTATTTGGCACTGTTATTTGCTTACGATGGCCTGCCGCCGTTAATTCCTACTGTGGCCGTTATGTTTGTTGGCTTTTTCTTCGTGGGCATACTGTTTGGTAACTTAAACGCTATGGCAATGCAGCCTCTTGGCGATATGGCAGGCTTAGGTGCTGCCATTATTGGCTGCTTTTCAAGCTTATTCTCAGTGCCCGTTGCGCTTATTGTCGATAGTTTTTTAAACGGGAATTTGATGCCAATAGGTTGGGGTTTTCTTATCTTTTTTGCGTTAGCTTATGCATCAGTTCGCTTCGCTGAACGCGTTCGGGAAGTGGTTGTTTCTTAAAGAGATAAGTGGTTGCTATTAACTGCTTTGATTTAGCTAAGCAGTTCGCTGTAAAGGATACGTGACTCACTGAGTTACAGGCATAAAAAAGCCCGACCAAAATGGTCGGGCAAGAGGGCTTAGTTAAGCACCTAACGACAGAAACTGTCCTATCCTATGATGGCTTTCATGTCAGTCATGTAGCCACGCAAGGTCTTACCTACCGATTCCACACCGTGTGAACGGATGGCTTCGTTAATTTCAACAAGGCGTTTGTTCTCTACTTGGTTAGAAGCAGAAGCTAAACCCTTACCGATAACGCTGGTATCGATGGTAGGCATAAATTTCTCACGCAAAATTGGAATTGCTGCGTTAGCAAACAAATAGTTTCCGTATTCTGCTGTGTCTGAAATAACCACATTCATTTCATACAAACGCTTACGTGCGATTGTGTTAGAAATTAGCGGTGTTTCATGCAGTGATTCGTAGTACGCAGACTCAGGCAGAATTCCAGCTTCAACCATTACGTCAAACGCAACCTCAACACCACACTTGATCATGGCAACTAGTAAAATGCCGTGGTCAAAGAATTCTTGTTCGCTGATTTCACCTTCGTAAGCTGGTGCGTTTTCAAACGCGGTTTCACCGGTTTCTTCACGCCACTTAAGTAGATTCGCATCACCATTTGCCCAATCTTCCATCATGGTGCGAGAGAACTCACCGCTGATGATGTCATCTTGGTGCTTTTCAAATAGCGGACGAAGTAAATCAGTTAACTGCTCAGAAAGCTCAAACGCTTTCACTTTTGCAGGGTTTGATAGGCGGTCCATCATGTTAGTTACACCGCCAATCTTAAGTGCTTCAGTAATGGCTTCTAAGCCGTACTGAATTAGCGCACCTGCATAACCTGGGTTGATACCATCATCAACCATTTTCTCGAACGCAAGTACTGCTGCAACTTGTTGCATACCACATAAGATGGTTTGCTCACCCATAAGGTCAGATTTAACTTCAGCCACAAATGAAGACTCAAGTACACCTGCGCGGTCACCGCCAGTTGCACTTGCCAGTGCCTTAGCCTGATCCCAACCTTTCCCTTCAGGGTCATTTTCTGGGTGCACAGCTATTAGTGTTGGTACACCAAAGCCACGCTTATATTCTTCACGTACTTCTGAGCCTGGGCTTTTCGGCGCACACATAATTACTGTGATATCGCTACGAATTTGCTGGCCTTCTTCAACAATGTTGAAACCGTGTGAGTAACCTAGGGTTGCACCTTTTTTCATAAGCGGCATTACTGCCTCAACTACACTTGCGTGCTGCTTATCAGGTGTTAGGTTGTAAACTACATCAGCTTCTGGAATAAGCTGCTGATATGTACCAACAGTAAATCCATTGCTTGAAGCGCGTTTGTAAGAGTCGCGTTGCTCATCGATCGCCGCCTGACGCAGCGCATAAGAAACATCTAACCCTGAGTCACGCATATTCAGGCCTTGGTTAAGGCCCTGCGCGCCGCAGCCTACAATGACAATTTTCTTGCCTTTTAAGAACTGACAACCGTCAGCGAATTCATCGCGTGCCATAAAACGGCAGCGGCCAAGCTGGTCTAACTGCTGGCGAAGTGACAGGGTGTTGAAATAATTAGCCATAAAAATTTCCGAACAACATTCATTTTTGTCAATATCAAACACCGACCTTGGCGTTGACAGACCTCGTCTATGACGACTTGGTAGTGAGACTAAAAGATTTCTTTTGTTTTGGAAAATGATATATTTGCAAGATAATATTGCATAAAGTGAAATGTATATGGATTTTCGCAGTCTACAGCTCTTTAACCACTTGGCTACCAGCCTACACTTCGGCGTTACCGCTGAGGCCATGTATGTATCGCCATCTACTTTAAGCCGCGTAATTCAGCGCCTTGAAGACGAGTTAGGCTGTACCTTGTTCAAACGAGATAACCGTAAGGTCGCGCTCACTCATAGTGGGCACAAGCTACTATCCTTCTCAAAACAAGCGCTAGCTGATTGGCAGCAATTAAAAATTGATTTAAAAGAAGATAGCGATGCACTTCAGGGGGAACTAAGCGTATTTTGCTCGGTAACTGCTAGTCAAAGCCATTTGCCCGCTATGCTAAGGCAGTTTAGGCAGCAACACCCGGGGGTAGATATACGTTTAATAACCGGTGACCCTGCCCTTGCCATAGAGAAAGTTAAAAGTAAGCAGTGTGATTTATCTATTGCTATTTATACCCCTGACATGCCAACAGATTTGCATTTCACCGCTCTTGATAACGTGCCTTTGGTTCTTATTGCGCCAAGGGAATGGCGACTTACTCAGCTAAGTCAGCTAGATTGGACCAAGCATCAGGTGATAATGCCTGAAACCGGGCCAACTCGACGCACCGCCTATCACTGGTTTGCCGAGCACGGTATTCGGCCTAACGTGTATGCCTATGTAGGCGGTAACGAAGCTATTGTAAGCATGGTAGCGCTAGAGTGTGGTGTAGGCTTTGTGCCAAAGGTAGTGCTCGATCACTCCAGTATGGCTAATGCGGTAACCCAAATTCAGGTTGAAGATATCGAGCCTTATGCCCTTGGCCTATGCTGTTTACAAGATAAGCAAAACGAACCGCTTATCAATGCCTTTATGCAGCTAAACCTGCATTCCCGAGGGTAAGTTATTTTATTAGTTACGCTTAGCTAGCACTGAGCTGCTTTATAAGGTTATCGAGAGCTCGATAGCCCAGAGCTTCCGCGATATGCGCCCTTGATACGGTGTTTTCTTCTTCAAGGTCGGCAATGGTTCTAGCCACTTTTAGCGTGCGGTGAAATACGCGCATAGATAAATTAAGCTGTTTCGCGGCTGCCTGTAAAAAGAGGAGATCTGCGTCATCTAGCAAACAGATGTCGGCAAGCTCCCCCGCGTGTAGAGCGCCATTGGCTTTGCCTTGTCGAGAGTCCTGTCTTTGCCGTGCAGCTATCACCCTTTCCCGCATGTCATGTAACGAGTCGTCAGGTCTATTGCCCCGCTCTGGCAAGTCGTAGTCTGGTAGTCTAGGCACCTCGACTTGTATATCTATTCTATCTAGCAGCGGGCCTGACAAACGGTTTAAGTAATTAAGTTGTTGCTGAGGTGTCAGGCGGTTGTCGTCAATATCCCCAGTAGGGCTTGGGTTCATGGCGGCTACGAGTTGAAAATTAGCGGGGTACGTTGCACTTCCTGATGCACGGGATAAATGCACGTCGCCAGTTTCAAGCGGTTCGCGCAATACATCCAGCGCTTTTCGGCCAAATTCGGGGAGTTCGTCTAAAAATAAGATGCCGTTGTGGGCCAGTGAAATTTCTCCCGGCACAGGGTTAGAACCACCGCCAGTAAGCGCTATCGCAGAACTTGTGTGATGGGGGGAGCGCAGGTGGCGGGTTAGAAAACGTTCAGCATTTAGCTTTTCGCCTTTCACTGAGTGAATAGCGGCGACTTCCAAGGCTTCTTCTTCACTCATATCCGGTAATAGCGACAACATTCGGCTGGCAAGCAAGCTTTTACCTGTGCCTGGCGGGCCTACCATCAGTAGGTTGTGAGCCCCGCTAGCTGCAATAATTAGGGCCCGTTTAGCCTGCTCTTGACCGATAATATCATCCCAACCCGTTGGGGATTTGCGTGATGAATGAGAGGTGAAAGGCTGGCCTTTGGCGAGCTTTTTGTTACCAGTAAGGTGTTCATAAACAGATAGAAGATCGAAGGCGGGAAAGCGTGTGGCGTGGGAAACCAAGGCTGCTTCAACATCGTTATCTCCCGGATACACCAGGGCTATATCTTCGTTCGCTGCCGTCATCACTACAGGAATAAGCCCGTTAACCGGTTTAATCTCACCGTTTAGCGCTAACTCGCCCACAAAGGCAATATTAAGCAGGCTAATATCTGAAATGTAACCCGATGCTGCTAAAATGCCAACGGCAATAGGAAGGTCGAACCGGCCGCCGAACTTTGGGATATCAGCCGGCGCTAAATTAACCGTTATACGTTTAGCAGGAAATTCGAAACCACTGTTAATTAGCGCGCTGCGCACCCGCTCACGGGCTTCTTTTACACTGGTTTCAGCCATACCGACCAGTTGAAAGGCAGGTAGTCCATTAGCCAAGTGAATTTCAACACTTACCTCTGGTGCAGACACCCCCTGCCCTGCAAAGGTTTTAACAACAGCCATTCCCATATTGTGAACACCCTCTCTTCTTACACACTCATTGTTCGCCTAATTGAAATTTCAAAACTCAAGTGCGGCTAAATAGTTAACGCTTTGGGCATAAACTCTAGTGAGAGTGGGATAAAGATGTAACTGTACTAACGACGGGATTTATCGCCAATACTCACCGAGCTAAGTCATTGATTACCCTGCTCGGCAACGAAGGTTAGATGCTAATAATGATCGTTGTAAAATACAGGTAGCTGCCAATGCCAGCGCATGGCGCCTAATCTAAACAATACGGTGGTTGCAAGAGCTGCAATACCGCACCATTGGGTAGCAAGGTTAAATTCAAGTGCGATGCCATATACAATACCGCCAGCGATACAGGTCATCGCATAAAGCTCGCCGTTTAGTACCAGCGGTACTTCGCGGCAGATGACGTCGCGTAACAACCCTCCAAACACACCAGTAATAGTGCCCATTGCTACCGCCACTGCCATGCCTGTGTCGTTGGCTAAGGCTTTCTCTATGCCTACTACATTAAAAAGTGCTAGCCCAAAAGCATCGGCAATTAACAGGTAGTGAAAAGGGAAGCGTGGGCTAATTCGCAGCCAAACAATGGGTATAAAGGCGGCAATTAGCGTGGTGTACAAGTAATCGGTATCGGCAATCCAAAACACGGGTACATCTAGCATCACATCTCGCAATGTACCTCCGCCAATGGCTGTAGCACTGGCAAGCACTACCACGCCAAATCCATCCATGCGTTTTTGATAAGCCATAAGGGTGCCTGAAATTGCACACACAGCAACGCCTGCTAGGTTTAACCAGTGAAACCAATCGAACATGCTTATTACCCTTTTACTACTCTTAAGAACTCGCTATTTCTACCGCAAAAAACTTGATCAAACCGTGTGTTTCATGCTATTTCTTTGCGCAATACCAATTCGCGGTTTATCGCGTATTGCGTGTAGGGGAATGCCATAACCCCTAACGAACAACATTTCATTTTTATAATGTCAACGGAATACGGCATTGTAAGTCAAAGATATCATATAAAACAAAGCGCTACTGATCTGTAAGCAGTAAGGCTTTGTCGCCCTTCGCTTAAACGACCTAAGATGATTTAATACATCATCAGTATGACATGCAATTTTGAGTAAAACAGCGCGTATTGGAAAACAAGCCAAAGCATTACTGGTTTACCACTGTTTTTAAGTTTCACACAAAGGTCTAGCATTAAACCCTAGCACCTAAAATTAACGGGAAGGATTTATGCCCAAGTTACGTTCTGCAACTACCACACAAGGTAGAAATATGGCCGGCGCTCGTGCGCTATGGCGTGCAACCGGAATGAAAGATTCTGATTTCGGCAAGCCTATTATTGCTATTGCTAACTCATTTACGCAGTTTGTACCTGGGCACGTTCACCTCAAAGACCTCGGTCAGCTAGTAGCGCGCAGCGTGGAAGAAGCCGGTGGTGTCGCCAAAGAATTCAATACTATAGCGGTAGATGACGGTATCGCAATGGGGCACAGCGGCATGCTGTATAGTCTTCCGTCTCGTGAAATCATTGCTGATGCAGTGGAGTACATGGTGAACGCACATTGCGCGGATGCCATTGTTTGTATTTCTAACTGCGACAAGATCACCCCGGGAATGTTAATGGCGTCTATGCGTTTGAACGTGCCCGTTATATTCGTATCTGGCGGCCCAATGGAAGCGGGTAAAACCAAGCTTTCAGACCAGCTGATTAAGCTTGATTTGGTTGACGCCATGGTAGCGGCTGCTGATGATAAAGTGAGCGATGCCGACACTGACGAAATTGAGCGCTCTGCTTGCCCTACTTGTGGGTCGTGTTCAGGTATGTTTACTGCAAACTCAATGAACTGCTTAACTGAAGCGTTAGGTCTATCACTTCCGGGCAATGGCTCTATGCTCGCCACTCACGCCGACCGTGAAGGTTTGTTTAAGCAAGCCGGTAAGCAAATTGTAGAGCTTTGTAAGCGCTACTACGGCGATGATGATGAAAGCGTATTGCCGCGGAACATTGCTAACTTTAAAGCGTTTGAAAACGCCATGAGCCTAGACATCGCCATGGGTGGTTCGACCAATACCATTCTGCACTTGCTAGCGGCAGCGATGGAAGGTGAAGTGCCTTTCACTATGGATGATATCGACCGCTTGTCTCGCAAAGTGCCTCACTTGTGTAAGGTGGCGCCTTCTACCCCTAAATATCATATGGAAGACGTTCACCGTGCCGGCGGCGTACTGGGTATTTTGAACGAGTTGAACAAGGCAGGCTTACTAAATACCGATGTGAATCACGTCTTAGGCAAGCAGCTTACTGAGGTTATCAGCGAGTGGGACATAACCAACCCAGAGAACAAAGACGCTATCACCTTCTATCGCGCGGGCCCTGCGGGTATTCGTACGACAAAAGCCTTTAGCCAAGATTGTCGCTGGGATGAGGCCGATGCCGACCGTGAAAATGGTTGCATTCGCTCTATCGAGAATGCATTTAGTCAAGAAGGTGGCTTAGCGGTGTTATACGGCAATTTGGCCGAAGATGGCTGTATTGTTAAAACCGCAGGTGTGGATGAGTCCATCCTAAAGTTTAACGGTACCGCGCGTATCTACGAGAGCCAAGATGATGCAGTGGCAGGCATATTGGGCGATGAAGTAAAAGCCGGTGACGTCGTGTTTATTCGCTATGAAGGCCCTCGCGGTGGTCCAGGTATGCAAGAAATGCTGTACCCAACGTCGTACTTGAAATCGAAGGGCCTAGGTAAGCACTGCGCGCTAGTAACCGACGGGCGTTTCAGTGGTGGTACAAGTGGCTTGTCTATCGGTCACTGTTCACCAGAGGCTGCCAGCGGTGGCGGCATTGGCGTAGTTGAAGACGGCGATAAGATTGAAATAGATATCCCTAACCGAAGCATCAACATCGTTATTTCTGATGAAGCACTTGCCGAGCGCCGCGCAAAAATGGAAGCAAGCGATAAGCCTTGGAAACCGAAAGATCGTGTACGCGAAGTGTCTACATCACTTAAGACCTTTGCCGCGCTGGCAACCAGTGCCGACAAAGGTGCAGTGCGCGATGTCAGTAAGTTGGAAGACTTGTAATGGAAAACGAGCACGTTAGCGACCACGAGTATCTGAAAAAGATATTACTCGCTCCCGTTTACGATGTGGCGGTGGCCAGTGAACTGTCTTATATGTCTTTGCTTTCAGCGGAGCTTGGCAACGAGATCTTTTTGAAACGAGAAGATCAGCAGCCAGTAAAAAGCTTTAAGCTGCGCGGTGCCTACAACCGTATTTGTTCGTTAAGTGAAGCACAGCTTCAAGCTGGCGTTATTGGCGCATCAGCGGGTAATCATGCCCAGGGCTTAGCATACAGTGCAAAAATGAAGGGCATTCAAGCAACTATCGTAATGCCCGAAACCACCCCTGACATTAAAGTGGACGCTGTACGTCGCTTCGGTGGTGATAACGTAAATGTAGTCTTGCATGGCACCAGCTTCGACCAGGCAAGCAACCATGCCAAAGATTTGTGTGATACCCACGGGTATACCTTTGTTCCGCCCTTCGATAACCCCGATGTAATCGCCGGACAAGGTACTGTTGCACGAGAACTGTTAGAGCAAAACCCAAACCTGGATATTTTGTTTATTGCTGTTGGCGGTGGCGGTCTAGCCGCAGGCATTGCGGTGTACTTAAAGCAACTCAAACCCAGTATTAAGATTGTAGCCGTTGAGTCAGAAGAGTCGGCCTGTTTCATTAAAGCAAAAGCGCAAGGCGAGCCTACTGAGTTGGAAAGCGTAGGTATTTTTGCCGATGGCGTGGCTGTGAAAGTAATGGGGCAAGAAACTTTTCGCCTGTGTAACCGCTTAGTTGATGAAACTATTACGGTTAGCAATGATGAGATTTGCGGGGCTATAAAAGATATTTTCGATGATACTCGCGTTATCGCCGAGCCTGCTGGTGCATTATCGGTAGCGGCAATTCGCAAATATGCCAAGCAACATGACCTTAAAGGTAAAAAGCTAGGCGGTATTTTATGTGGCGCAAACATCAACTTTCATACCCTGCGCTATGTGTCTGAACGCTGTGAATTAGGTGAGCAGAAAGAAGCCGTTTTTGCCGTTAAAATTCCTGAAACTAAAGGCGCGTTTAAACAGTTTTGTGAATGCGTAGGGGCAAAAGCGATTACTGAATTCAACTATCGCTATGCAAGTGAGAGCGAAGCGCATATTTTTGTTGGGGTTAAGCTAAAGGGCGGTCAACAAGAATTTGCGTCCCTTCAAAGTGACCTTGAAAGTAAAGGATATGACTGCGTTAACCTAACTGATAACGAGTTAGCAAAGCTTCATGTTCGGCATATGGTAGGAGGCCGCCCGCCGACCATTTTAAACGAGCAGGTGTTCAGCTTTGAATTTCCGGAGCGCCCAGGTGCACTACTAAACTTCTTAAATACATTGGGCGAGCAGTGGAACATTACTTTATTCCACTATCGTAACCACGGAGCTGCGGAAGGCTTGGTATTGGTTGGTTTTGACATTGCGCCAGAAAGCAGGGATGACTTTAACCAGCATGTAGCTGAATTAGGCTATAAGGTAGAAGAAGTAACGGATAACCCTGCGTATCGCTTTTTTCTGTCGCAACCAGCATAACGTTTTGCCGGCTATGCACAGCAGCCTTTGATAGCTATACATTCAAAAGCGAAACTTAGCTCGTTTTAAACCTTTTTTCGCTTTGTATTGCTTCACGTTAAGCGCAGGTTTACCGAGGAGCGATACAAAGCGGCACTATTTCAACTTTACTATATCAGCCTCTATGGAAGTCTGGCTGAGTACCTATCGAAATATAGTTTTAAGTTAACAATACGCTCAATAAAAAACCCATGCGGATGCATGGGTTTTTTTACGCCTTTAACAAAGCGATAGTCTTTGTTGCTTACAACGCTAATTTGCCGAGTTAAGCGCAACATTTTCCAAATGCTGAATCATCTCAGGCCATATCAGCGCCATCACGTCAGCCCGCAAGGCTTCACACTCTTCCGAGTATTTTAAGCTGCCGTCTTTTTCTGAATCTAACCAATGGTTATCTTTCAGCGCGCCGATAAAGCTAGACAATACGTTCTTATCGTAAAACTCAGGAGAGCTTAAGCCATAAAGGGCTGATAAGCGCTCAGCGACTTGTTTACTTTCTCGCTCTAATGCACTGCGGCTAATCACCTTTTCTTTATCAAGAATCGTCAGCACTACGGCATAACGCTGCAATGTTTCTTGCATACAGCGGCTTAATAACCAAGCAGAATGGAACTGCTTGCAGTGTGCATCTGGTGGTAAAAGCTCACCGTCTTTTTGGCGCAGCAGTCCGTTGTCTAACATCGCCGTGATTAGCGCATCAGTATGCGCAAGCGCTTCATCTTGCGTTAGATGTAAAAACAGTTCTTTTTGCAGCAAAGGATAAAGTGCTGCAATCAGTTGGAAAATACTGTTCTTGGTTGCGCCCTTCTTAGCGAAGATAGACGCCATGATAAGACCTGGTATGGCGAACAAGTGCAAAATATTGTTGCGATAGTAGGTCAGGTATACAGCAGATTTAGGCTGAGGGCTGATCAAACGACCGTAATCGTCTTCTTTAACATCAAAACGACCTAACTTTAATGTATCCCGAAGCAATTCTTGTGCTGATGAATCTGGAATAGTGGCGTCATCACTAAAGGGCACTGTTTTAAACAAGTTCATGAAGTCATCCATGGCTTGTTTAAGCTCAACCTCACTCATAGTCTGCCTTTTAGAAGACAGTAGACATAGCGAAGCTAATGCCATGCCGTTAAGTGCCGCAGCGCGATTGATACGCGTCATGACGTTGTTAGCTAATTCATTAACGGCAGGCGTTAACCAAGCAGGCTTCTTCTCTGGTTCGGCATCGCGACAGTCGCGCCAATTCGGGACATGACTTTCAAGGAACTGATTAAGAGCGATAGGCTCACCAAAGTTCACATACCCATGCCCGTAATTCTTAAGTTTACGAATGGCTGAAAACACCTGAAGATTAGACTCTTTTTTCTTCTTTGACCCTTTAAGTTCGTTCAGGTAGCTCTTCACTTCCATCACGTTTTCATAGCCAATGTAGACAGGAACAATACTAACTGGGCGGTTAACGCCTTTAAGCATGGCTTGAATTGTCATGGCCAGCATACCGGTTTTCGGCGGTATTAAACGGCCCGTGCGGCTGCGTCCACCCTCAGGGTAGTACTTTACAGAATAGCCTTTGTTAAACAGCAGCTCTAAATATTCCCTGAACACTGCCGTGTAAAGCTTGTTGCCTGCAAAACTCCGGCGAAGGAAGAAAGCCCCTCCTCGGCGGAATACTTTTCCTACGGGCCAAAAGTTAAGATTGATACCTGCTGCAATGTGAGGCGTTACCATACCTTCGTGATAAATCACGTAGGTTAATAACAGATAGTCCATGTGACTGCGGTGGCAAGGTACATAAATAATTTCGTGCCCGTTAGCTGCCAACTCGCGAATGCGATCTGCGTGGCCTACGCTAATACCGTTATAAATTTTGTTCCATATACGAGTTAGCAGTCTGTCGCCAAAGCGGATAAGCCCTTCACGATAATCTGCAGCAATTTCGGTGATATAGCTTTGAGCCCGCTCCTTGGCCTTTTCGTGAGTGACCTTTTTGCTTCTTGATTCTTCCGCGATCGCACGGCGTACTGCATCCGAACCCAATACACTGTTGTTGAGTTCTTGTCGCTCTAGCAGAGTAGGGCCCGTCATACTTTGACGCTTACGTTGAAAGTGAGTACTTGCTACGCGTACAAGCTTATGGGCGATGCTCTGATCACTACCGTGTTGATTTGACATGGCCCGCGCTGAAACAGCTTTAGAATAATTAATAAAGTTATCTCTGCCTAAAAACAGCACGATGAAAAGTTTACGTAGCCAGCTCGGTGCAGCCTTATCAGCTATTAAATCGCTTAAGCCCGGATTACCACGGCCTGGGGCTCGACCCCAGGTTACATAAACAGGAACTACCTGTAAGTCGAGGTTTTCGTGATCTCTGTGCAAATGAAAAAGGTCAGTGAAAACGTCTTCAATTCCCGTATCTTTGGCTGATGAGCGAAAAAGAGGTTGGGTTTTACGTAAAAATAGAGTAGACGAATACTCTCTACCTGCCAGTGTAAGTGTGTCTGTTGGGCTAGGAAGGCCTAGGTATTTGGTCGACATTCTCAGCGCAAGCTGGTCGGTCACTGAGTTTGTGGGAAGTAGATAAACAATAGGCTTGCTCTTATCTATTCCTAATTCGGTTTCAACGTTAACTGGAATACTGTGAGCTTTAACCAGTAACTTAACAGGATAATGAAATACCGACAAAAGGGCTTTTCGCATCCACGACATGAATTATGTAATCCTATGAAATAAAAACGGGTGAAGTGTAACACAATCGCGTCACAATCTCGCGACGAGCCAATGTTATTGATTTGCCTGTTTTACAGACTCCCTACCTAGCGGTAAGTTCAAGATGTTCAAAAGTATCTGTGTATTTAAGCGTTTTTTAGAGTAAACCTCACTTACCCTTTGAGCAATGCAACATTAGCAGTATTTAAATTGCTATAAGTGGTGACTATTACTATTTTTATAAAGATTAACGAATATGAGCATGTTGTAGTGGATGATCAAAACCGATTGAAGACGATTGATGACTTTTTGCTCAGCAATGAGGTGCCGTTGGATCTTGACGATCTTATGATGGTGTTAGCAGGGGCATATAAGGTGCCTATCGCGCTAATAGGAATTGTTGGTGAATTTGAAGAAACATTCAAAGCGCGATATGGAACTACTCTTTCTAAAGTAAGCCGTGAGCATGCTTTTTGTAGTCATGTGGTAGAAGAGCGCAAACAAGTTGTTGTTAACAATGCACATGAAGACCCCAGATTTAAAGATAATCCGTTAGTAACGGGAGAGCCGCACATCTGCTTTTATGCAGGAACTCCCATTGAAATTAATGATGAGATTATCGGAGCTGTATGTCTTATTGATACTGTTCCTCGAGAAATCGATGCCCAATACCTTGAAGTGCTGAATAGAATTGGTGCGCTTGTTAGCCAGCATATTTCTCTATCAAAGGAACATGAGGCACTTAAGCGCGAACACGGTTTAATTGAAAAGTCCCCTATAGTGTTGGCCACTTGGAGAAATACTACGTCGTTACGGCTAGTTCATATTTCTCAAAATAGTGAGCGTGTATTGGGTATATCGGCACAAGACTTACTATGCGGCGCTGTAGAGCTTGGCGATGTTCTAACTCAAGACGCTGAAAGCGACTTTACTTTTGCTATGCAGGCGCATATGGAAGGTGTGGAAACCCATTCATGCCGCCTTCAAATAGCCACCCCTACGCGAACTATTTGGGTGAGCATGATTTCTACGGCAAGCTTTCGTGAAGACGGGATGCTGTATTCAGTGCAAGCATTTCTTTTCGATACCAGCGATCAAAAATATGTTGAAGACAAACTTCACAAAACGAACCAGCGCATGCGCCTGCTATTGGAAGCCTCTGAATTAGGTACGTGGGACTGGAATTTGGCCGCTGATGTAAACCAAGTAAATAAACGTTGGTGTGATATCGTCGGCCTTGAATATGAGTATTATGATACCAGCTCTCGCTTTTTCAGGCAGTTAATTCACCCTGCGGACTATGTAAAAGTAGAAAAGCAGTTAAATGAACACATTATTGGTGAGAGCAAGGTTTTCAATACTACCTTTCGCATGAAACATACTAACGGCACGTGGGTTTGGGTTGAAACCTATGGAAAAACTGTGGAATTTAACGCTGCGGGTAAGGCTATTCGCGTTGCTGGTATTCATCGCGACATTACCCAGAGAATGGAAAGCGAACTTCATGAGAAAAAGAAAACCCAGCTACTTCAATTTATAAATAAAACCCGTGCCTCTTATCTTCAGAACAACGATTTAACCATGGCCTGCCAAACAGTATTGCCTGAGCTCATTGATATCTCGGATAGTCAGTTTGCTTTCATTGGGCAAATGAAAGGCGAAGGCGATGCCTCGAAGCTGTTTATTCATGCCATTTCTGAAATAGTGTGGGACAGCAGCAGCTTCTCGCAATACAACGAGTACAAAAAGCGGAACTTGTATTTCGATAACTTTGATAACCTTTTTGGTACCACAATTTTAACCGGTGAGGTAACGTTAAGTAATGCCTCAGGAAGTCATCCAAGCTCAAAAGGGGTACCGCAAGGGCACCCCCGCATTAGTCGTTTTTTAGGGCTACCGATTAAGGTTAAAGATAGAGTAGTGGGCATGATTGGTTTAGCCAATAAATTCGAGCCCTACGCCTTAGATGATGCAGAGTTTTTACAACCTTTATTAGACGCATTAGCAGGTCTTTTCTACGCGGTAGAGCTGGAAGAAGCGCGTGCGATAGCTGAAGAGAAGTTGCGAAAGCTGGCTATGACTGATTCGCTAACTGGGCTGTACAATCGGCGAGCTTTTGTTGATAAATGCCATCAACTCTCTGCACAAAGCAATAGAGTGAGCGTAGCGGTAATAGATATAGACCACTTTAAAAAAGTTAACGATACTTATGGGCATGATGCAGGGGACCAAGCCCTAATTTCAGTAGCCCACCTCATAGAAGAATATTATGTGGAGCCCGATATTGTTTCACGTCTTGGTGGAGAAGAGTTTGCGATAGTAGCAATTTCAGACAACAAAAAAGACGAAGAAATGCGATTTAACAAACTTCGAGAGGCTGTTGAAAAAACAGAAGTTAAATACAAGAAAGACACGATATCTGTAACAATAAGTATTGGCGCCGTTTTTGCTGAGGATAGCTTGAATCTTGACTTTAGTGGGTTACTTTCTAAAGCTGATAAACTGCTATATACGGCGAAAAAGAATGGCCGAAATCAAGTTATTCTAGAGTGATGGGAACTTAGGGCAACGCTAGAAAACACGTTTTTTACAGCCCTAAGCCCTCCAACTTTTATATACTAGGTGCTAGTCCCATACAGCTTGCATAATATGTTGTTGTTGCTGGCCAGTCAGAAAACACACCCAGTACGCCCACATCTTTTGCTAGTACATCAAGCACAGTCATAACGTCACCATCGTTATCGATTGAGCTATCAGTGCCCAAAGAACCATTAACGCTTTGGTAATACCAACCCCCACCTGTATTCAGCAATCCAGAGCGCTCTAGAGACCATGTAATAATATCAAGCCCTGCTTCTTTCGCCGCAATCGCGTATGGGGAAGGCACTATCTTTTCATTTTCAACCGTCAATAAGACCCAAATTGGTGGAGCAATTATTTGTACCCCATCTGCAACAAGTTGTTCCATAGTTGGAGTTAACAGTTCGGGATTATTAACTAATTGCTCAGCGGTGACGCCATCTTCGCCATCTGCGCTTTGGGCGCCATATCTATCGTCTAGATACACCGCTTGATTGCCGAAAGCTGGTTCATTCTCAATCCAGTATTTCACATCTGCTAAGTTAAATGACTGCGGCCAGACATTTTCTGGTTCAATGCCTGCTGCTTTGTATTCATCTATCATCTTTTGAGCATATTGTTGCTGTGTGAAACCATCAAAAGGCATTTGAACAGATGGCGTTTTAAGCTCTGGTGTCATTTTCACATTTAACTTTTTGAACAGTTCTATACTTTCTGCGTGTGTTAACAGGGTACCTTTTGATGAATATAAGTCTGTGCGCCAGTTTGCTGTACCATCTAAATACTCATCTACATTGGTTGCATTTGGGTTCGCTGCGTCCATTTTACCTTTTAGCGTTTTGAATTCTGCGAGTGTTATATCGCTGGTGCAGCACTGCGCTTGGGCGGCAATGCCATTTTCAGGGTCGGCCGGTGTAAAGGGTACAGAGCAATTATCAGCCAAATCGGTAGAGAGTATATTCGTTGTAGTATGCAAGTCACACTGCGAATGCCTGCACACTAAAGCTTTATCTTTAGTAAATGTAACGTCACACTCTACTATCCCTGCGCCAAGTTTTGCCGCTGATTCGTAGGCTTCTTTCGTGTGCTCCGGGAACTGCAGTGACGCTCCACGGTGCCCAATTGAAAAATCTGTTTTATAAAACGGGCCTTCACTACATTGTTGTAGTGCAGTCTTTAGCTCTCCATCATCCATATCCTCTACAAGAAAAGATGGGCGCGCCCCTATCTGTATATTCGGGGCCTCTCCAGCCGGTACTTGAACGATAACAGGAACTTCAACTGTTTCGACCACGGTTACTGTGTTTTCGACAACTACCTGTTTTTCTAGCTCAACGACTTCTACAGAGTCGTCATCACACGCTGCTAAGCTTAGAGTGACGACTAATACCGTAAGTATTTTTTTAATTAGTTTCATAAATTTTCCATTGTAATTAATGAATTAAGTTTTATTTGTAGGGTAATTAACATCTGCCCAAAATTACGCTAAGCGTTGAGCGTGTCAGTTTCGTGATAATGGGGTTACGAATCGGCTACATTTTTTATAGGAAATAAAGAATGTTAAAGGCACCTCGAGCTTTTCTCACAAGGCTTACTACTTGTTATTTGTTTTTAGGTGTATATACTTACAGGAACTGTATGAACAGACAGGTCTTTTATGCGCCCACTCACAGCTCGACAAACTGAAGTTTTAGAACTTATTAAAACAACCATGCTAGAAACGGGAATGCCGCCTACGCGTGCGGAAATTGCTCGTCAACTTGGTTTTCGTTCTGCCAACGCAGCAGAAGAACATTTGAAGGCATTGGCGCGTAAGGGCGTAATTGAAATTTTGCCTGGTACCTCTCGTGGTATTAAGCTCAATATCCCCCTTGAGGACACTGCACCAGAAGAAGAAGGCCTGCCCCTAATCGGGCGCGTGGCGGCTGGTGAGCCAATTTTGGCGCAAGAGCATGTAGAATCGCACTACAAGGTCGACCCTGCTTTGTTTCAGCCTCAGGCAGACTTTTTACTTCGTGTAAACGGCATGAGTATGAAGGACATCGGTATCTTGGATGGCGATCTTCTTGCTGTGCATCGCACGACTGATGTCCACAACGGTCAGGTAGTTGTAGCGCGGGTGGATGAAGACGTTACGGTTAAGCGTTTAGAAAAGCGCGGTCGTGAAGTATTACTTCATGCTGAAAACGAAGAGTTTTCGCCAATTAAAGTAGACCTTGCTAATGAGCCTTTTGCTATAGAAGGTATTGCCGTGGGTGTTATAAGAAACGCCGACTGGATGTAAGGTTTTAGCATCTTCAATCAAAAGCGGCGTATTAGCCGCTTTTTTTATGTCTTTTAGTACCAAATTTTAGTTAAATTTCTTAGTTTAGCGTTTATTGGTATGTTTCAAAATTATGAAATCTGGCATCACCGTTGTATGAAAGATATGCGCTATTTGGCCCGAGTATAGAGTGGCTAAAGCACATTTATTATTTGAAAATTTGTTTGAAAAACACGAGAAGCGATGTGTTAATTGTTGATTTTGTGACTAAATAAAGCTTCATCCTCATCAGCTCCCCGTTCAAAATGCGCGTTTGATCTTTTAAGCGCCGTCAGCACGCCTTATACCCACTCTACCAAAATTGTAACGCAACCCTGCTACATGAAATGATTAAAAATTAACCTCTTCATTAAATTTTTAATAGAAAAGACTAGACGGCACGGCATTATTGCGCAATTCTTATACAGAGGTTAACAAAATAATAACAGTGGCTCTAAATTTGTTTTACAAGTTGAGGTGATGGGTCAATCGTTCGCAAACCATTTGGTAGGGCAGTGCGCAAAATAATCAGCGTTTTTGGTCTTGCTATTACGGAGGTGCTGAGTGAAACAACTAACGACCGTTTTCGCAAAGTGGTGTTCAACAATACCGTTTTTGCTTTTTTCCCCGTTACTTCTTGCGCAAGAAGTTAGTGAAGAAGTCTCTTCTCTTAATTTAAGACGCGGTGCCACCGACATCAGCGGGCAGGTTTATGATCTGCATATGCTGATGTTCTTTATATGCGTAGGGATTGCGGTAGTCGTCTTTGGGGTGATGTTTGCCTCAATGTATCTTCATCGGAAGTCTCGTGGCGCTAAGCCCGCTAACTTTCACGAAAATGTGAAGGTTGAAATAGCATGGACCGTTGTTCCTTTTCTTATTCTAATTTTTATGGCTGTGCCGGCGGCGAACACGCTTATTGCAATGGAAGACACGTCTGAGCCTGACATGACAGTGTTAGTCACGGGCTCTCAGTGGAAATGGCACTACAAGTACATGGACAGCGACGTGGAATTTTACTCACTGCTTGCAACTCAGCGTGAGCAAATAGAGAACAAATTTCAAAAAACCGACAATTACTTGCTTGAAGTTGACCGTCCGTTAGTCATTCCAACTGGGAAAAAAGTACGTTTTCTTATTACCTCTGACGACGTTATCCATTCGTGGTGGGTTCCAGATTTTGCCGTTAAAAAAGATGCAAACCCAGGCTTTATTAACGAGTCATGGGCCAAGGTCAATGAGCCGGGCATTTATCGCGGGCAGTGCGCAGAACTTTGCGGAAAAGACCATGGCTACATGCCAGTAGTGGTTATCGCTAAAGAGCCAGCAGAATTTGATAAATGGATGGGCGAACAAGAAGAAATTGTTCGCAAAGCCAAAGAAGAAGAGCAACGCCTACTTTCTATGAATATGTCCATGGATGAATTGATGAAAGAAGGCGAGCGCGTTTACAACGCCACGTGTGCAGCGTGCCATATGCCAAATGGTGAGGGTTTACCAGGTGTATTTCCAGCACTTAAAGGCAGCAAGATGGCGTTAGAAGATCAGCAAGGTCACATCGACATTGTCCTACATGGTAAGGCGGGTACAGCTATGCAGGCGTTTAGCAAAATGCTGAGCCTTAAAGAAATTGCTGCGGTTGTCACTTACGAGCGCAATGCGTGGGGCAATAACACTGGCGATATGGTTCAAGCCAAAGACGTTAATGCAGTGGCAAACGGAAACTAGGAGCAGACAAATGAGCAAAGCAACTGAAGTTATTTCGCCAGATACCTCTGCGCCTCATGTTGGCCAAGTGCATGGCGATCACCTACATGATGACCATGAGCATCACGACCATATTCCTAAAGGAATAACGCGCTGGCTGTTTACCACTAACCATAAAGACATAGGCACACTGTATCTGTGGTTTGCCTTCATAATGTTTTTGGTTGGCGGCGCAATGGCCATGGTTATTCGCGCTGAACTATTCCAACCTGGCCTTCAAATTGTTGAGCCTAACTTTTTTAACCAAATGACCACTGTGCACGGGCTTATCATGGTATTTGGTGCCGTGATGCCAGCCTTTACAGGGCTCGCGAACTGGCTTATTCCAATGATGATTGGCGCCCCAGATATGGCATTGCCGCGCATGAATAACTGGAGCTTTTGGATTTTACCCGGCGCCTTTTTGATTCTGCTTAGCTCGCTATTTATGGAAGGTGGTGGCCCTGCCTTTGGTTGGACTTTCTATGCGCCGCTCTCAACAACCTATAGTGGCGATTCAACCGCGCTGTTCGTGTTCTCTGTTCACATTATGGGTATCTCATCCATTATGGGTGCGATTAACGTGATAGTGACTATTTTCAATATGCGTGCGCCAGGCATGACTTGGATGAAAATGCCGCTATTCGTGTGGACGTGGCTTATCACTGCATTTTTGCTTATTGCCGTTATGCCAGTACTCGCCGGTGCAGTGACCATGGTATTAACAGACAAGTTCTTCGGAACCAGTTTCTTTGATGCCGCAGGTGGTGGCGACCCAGTTATGTTCCAGCACATTTTCTGGTTCTTCGGGCACCCCGAGGTCTACATTATGATTTTGCCCGCTTTCGGCATTATCTCGCAAATTGTACCTACCTTTTCTAGAAAGCAGCTATTTGGTTATGCCTCTATGGTGTACGCCACGGCGTCTATCGCTCTACTTTCTTTTGTAGTGTGGGCTCATCATATGTTTACCACGGGCATGCCGGTGTACATGGAAATGTTCTTTATGTTTGCCACCATGCTTATCTCTGTGCCCACTGGGGTTAAGGTGTTTAACTGGGTAGCGACAATGTGGCGTGGTTCACTAAGCTTTGAAATGCCAATGATGTTCGCTATTGCCTTCATTGTTCTGTTTACCATCGGTGGGCTATCAGGACTAATGCTGGCGATAACACCCGTGGATTTCCAATATCACGATACCTATTTTGTAGTGGCTCACTTTCACTATGTTCTGGTAACTGGGGCGGTCTTTTCAATAATGGCGGCCGTTTATTACTGGCTGCCTAAATGGACAGGCAAAATGTACGACACTACTTTGGCTAAATGGCATTTCTGGTGCTCTTTAGTATCGGTAAATGTGTTGTTCTTCCCTATGCACTTTGTTGGTTTAGCGGGTATGCCACGTCGTATTCCTGACTATGCATTACAGTTCGCTGATTTCAATAAATGGATAAGCTTGGGGGGCTTCGCTTTCGGTTTATCTCAGCTTATCTTCCTTGCCCTGCTTATTAAAGCGTGTAAAAAGCAAGGTGAAGCGGTATCGGCGCAAGTTTGGGATGGCGCTGAAGGGTTGGAGTGGGAAATTCCATCCCCTGCTCCTTATCACACGTTTGAAACGCCGCCTGTCGTGAAGTAACGATAGGTGGGGTTTGTGAATTAGCCATTCTTGTAAAGCGCTAGGCAGTAACGGTAAGGATGGTATTCACATATTGCTGACGGTGAAGTAGGTAAGCGGCTATACAAGCGTTTACCAAGCTTCACTTTTGAAGTTACCCGGAGGTTGCGTGATGTCACAGCAAAGTGCAAATAACAAAATGGTTATCAAGCTTGTTGCTATTGTCATTGGCATGTTTGGCTTTGGCTTCGCCTTGGTTCCTTTGTATGACGTATTTTGTGACGTAGCGGGCATTAATGGCAAAACCGAGAACACGGCAGCCGTCTACCAATCAGTTGAGATTGATGAATCGCGAGAAGTGACCGTAGAGTTTATTACTCGTACAAATACCGGTATGCCGTGGGAGTTTCGCGCCGAAACTAAGCGTGTGAAAGTGCACCCTGGCGAGCTAAACACGGTATCGTTTTATGTGAGAAATCCTGCATCAAGTAATATCGTCGCTCAAGCCATTCCCTCTGTATCCCCCGGCACAGCAGCGCTCTATCTGAATAAAACGGAATGCTTCTGCTTCAATCAGCAGCCACTTGATGCGGGGAGTGAGGCCTATATGCCTATGCAGTTCTACGTCGACCCACAGCTTCCTGAAGATATAACCTTTTTTACCTTGCAGTACACACTCTATGACGTCACAGCGCGAGCCAGTGACCTAACGACAACACCGAATCCCTTTATGGCTTCAACACCATCAACTGGCGAATAAGCAGAAGGGATAAGGAGAAGAAAATGCAAACCGAAGTACAGAATCACGAATACCAAAAATACTATGTACCCGCGCAAAGCCCATGGCCCATTGTAGGGGCCGTTGCTCTATTTCTTATCGCCGTAGGTGCAGGAAACTATGTGGTGCAGGCAACCAAAGGCGAAACCGGCTATGGCGGTCATATCCTTTTAGCGGGAATAGCCGTATTGCTGGTTATGCTAGTGGGCTGGTTTAAAAACCAAATTGATGAGTCTATGGCTGGGCTTTACAGCGACCAGCTAGGCCGTTCGTACCGCCAAGGCATGAGCTGGTTTATCTTTTCAGAGGTGATGTTTTTCGCTGCGTTTTTCGGTGCGCTCTACTACGCACGGTTTATCTCGGTTCCATGGCTTGGTGGTGCATCGAATAACGCTATGACCAATGAAGTTCTGTGGCCGACTTTTGAGGCCATGTGGCCGCTGGTATCAACGCCAGGAGGCATTACTACGCAAGAAATGAGCGCTGCTGGGCTACCGACTATTAATACAATTATCCTGCTTATCTCATCTATTACACTGCACTTCGCCCATGTGGGTCTAGAGCAAAACAAACGCAAGCAGTTAACGCTAATGCTGGGCATTACCATTTTACTTGGGTGTGGGTTCCTGTTTTTACAGGTGGAAGAATATATACATGCTTATCGCGACCTAGGTCTTACTCTGCAGTCGGGCATTTACGGCAACACCTTCTTTATGCTGACCGGGTTTCACGGCATGCATGTGACCCTTGGCACCATCATTCTTATTGTATTGTTTTTTAGAGTGTTGAAGGGGCATTTCACACCGGAAAACCATTTCGCTTTTCAGGCGGGAAGCTGGTATTGGCACTTTGTAGATGTGGTGTGGGTCATGCTCTACATCTTTGTTTACGTGCTCTAAAAATAACGCCCCAAACTTAATAAGGTCTTGGGTTTGGGGTAATTAAACCAGTACCAATAGCGATAAGAATGATAACGACGATGATGGCAGAAGTGAGCACACGTCGACCAATATATTTACTCATTGGCCCCTTAGATGTGTCGTTTTTTATCATAATGCGCATCGCCATGAACAGATTAACAATCATGTACAGTACCAAAGCAACAAGGACTATTTTTATCAACATACTCACCTCTGTTTTTATTCTCATTTTGCAGGGTGCGAGATAATCATGCTTTTTCGCACTCGCTACGTTATTCCTTGGTTACTCACGGGTTTTAGTGTGGCGATTATGTGCGGGCTAGGTTACTGGCAACTTGATCGCATGGTCCAAAAGCAACAACGTTTAGCTAGCATAGCGCAAAAGCAAAGTAATGGAACCTTGAGTTTAGAAGAGGCACTGAACCACACCGATCCAAGAGATATCACCGTTTCTTTCAGTGGTTCCTTAGATGCAAATCACCTATTGCTTTTAGACAACCAGATTTACAATCAACGGGTAGGGTTTGACGTGATAGCGCCGGTATATACCAATGCCGGATGGCTTTTAGTGAACTTTGGCTGGGTGCCCGCACCAGATTTAACTCGCACCTTGCCGGATATAAGCTTTACGAGCGAAATTCGCGATTTTACCGGTGTCATCAGTGTACCGGGTAATAACCCTTTAATTAAAGAAACCAACATGGCCTTGGCGCAAAGCCCCGCACTTATACAACACATCGAATTCCCCGAATTAAACGACGCCTTAGAGCGAAATTTTTTACCTTTTATTCTTCAACTTACTACGCCAGATCCTGCGTTTATTCGTGAACATCAGGCCGTTGTAATGTCTCCCGAAAAGCACCTGGGTTATGCCGTTCAGTGGTTCGGTTTAGCCATTGCCGCTGCGGCGATAGGTGGTTTTGCAATAAATAAGAAAGGACGTAGTTATGAGTAATGCAGCTTCGAAAAAAACGTTAATTATCATGGTAGCTGTGTTTGTTTTGCCTGTCGTTATGGCGAAGCTTGCACTTGATAACGATTGGTTTACCAAAGGCGCTACTAATAAAGGTCAGCTGCTTGCGCCAACAATCGACATGAGCGCACTTTTGAAAGATGCAGAGCCTAAGTGGCGTTTACTTTATGTCATGCCGAATGAGTGCGATGCAGTGTGCGAAAACGCACTTTTTAGCATTAACCAGGTATGGCTTGCTTTAGGTAAAGAGTCTGATCGCGCCCAAGCGGTAGTCGTTACAAGTGATTCAAGTGATCAAGTAGCGATAGCAGCCTTAGCCGACTATCCCTTTGTAGAAACCTTGCCTGTTACCACGCCAACTGCCCTTGCCTCTAGCAGCGTTTATATCGTCGATACCCAAAATAACGCCATGCTCTTTTACGAAATCAAAGACGATAGGAAAGACGCGGTGATGGAAAGCCGCAACATGCTGGCGGATATGAGAAAGCTATTAAAGCTATCACGCATAGGATAAACGCTATGAAAAAGTTAACCCTATTCAGTATATTTTTAGCGGCTGTTGTTATTATTCTAGGTGCCTATACCCGTTTGACCGATGCCGGGTTAGGCTGCCCCGATTGGCCGGGGTGCTACGGTAATTTAACCGTGCCTTTGAGTGAGGAAAAGGTGTCGCAAGCCAACGCTGCTTTTCCTGAACGTCCAGTTGAAGCATTTAAGGCGTGGAATGAAATGATTCACCGCTATTTTGCTGGAGCGCTGGGACTGTGTGTACTGGCTATTGCCATTATTGCTGTTCGGCAGCGCGACAAAGGCACGCCTGTTAAATTACCTCTGTTACTGCTGGTGCTTATTATTTTCCAAGCAGCCCTTGGTATGTGGACAGTGACGCTCAACCTCCTTCCCGTTGTCGTAATGGGGCATTTGTTAGGAGGCTTCTCCGTAATATCCTGCCTATTTATTCTCTATCTTCGCTTGCGCAATACCGCAGGCGGTGCACCGAAAACTAAACAAGCGCCCATAGCGTCAGCTATGCATGATCAGGGCATTACCGACCTACCTCAAGCCAAAATCTTTCAGCGAAACCTTAAACTTTTCGCCCTTGTTGGACTTGGTGTGCTTGTTACACAGGTTGCACTTGGTGGATGGACTTCTGCCAATTATGCTGCGTTAGCCTGTACGGAAATGCCGGTTTGTGAAAGCGGATGGCAGGACAGAATCGATATTGCAGGTGCATTCAGCGTACCTGACGCAGACAACTATGAATTTGGCGCTCACGATTACGGCGAGCGGGTCACTATGCATATCGTTCACAGGTTTGGCGCAGTGGTTACGTTTTTATACTTGTTAGCACTTGGTATAAACGTCTTAGTTAGCCGTTACGCCACAAATAAACAAAAGTATGTGAGCGCATTTATGTTGGTAGCACTGTGTACTCAAGTTGCTCTGGGGCTTAGTAACATTATCTTTATGCTGCCACTGGCTGTCGCCGTCATGCATAACGCAGTAGCAGCCGTACTGCTACTATCCTTGCTAAACCTTATTTTTACCGTTTTCCGAATTCTGGAAAACGATCAGGTTTTCGATTCAGAAAAGCAAAGTAAAGCGCCATTCTCGGTGTCTGAACCGCTGCAAGGCGCCTATAGAAAACAGCAGGCTTTTAGAAACCAGCAAGCTCGTAATACATCACTACACGAATCTGAATACGCATCTTTACGCGGCTCTTTTCAAGATCCTTTGAGCGGGTCTACGTCCTCGCACATTCTCCCTAAAGCTCCAGGAGGTTTCCATGGCTAAATCGGTCTCTTTACTTGCACGTACTACCCGCCACCACGATATAGTAACGTGGCGCGACTATTACGAAATGACTAAGCCAAACGTGGTTATGTTACTGTTGTTAACTGCGCTGGTGGGAATGTGTTTAGCTACGCCTACATGGGTAAATGCAACGGTACTCATCTGCGGCTTATTGGGTATTGGTATGTTATCGGCCTCTGCAGCAGTCATTAATCACGTTGTCGACCATAAGATAGACAGCATCATGGCACGTACGTTTAACCGGCCTGTCGCGAAAGGCAAAGTCAGTGTGAACAACGCTCTGTGGTTTGCCGGTATCTTAGGTGTGGTAGGGTTCGTGGTGTTGGCGTTATTTGTAAATATGTTAACCGCGTGGCTGACCCTAGCGAGCTTAGTCGGGTACGCGTTCATCTATACCATGTATTTAAAACGCGCTACGCCTCAAAATATTGTGATAGGTGGTTTGGCGGGTGCCGCGCCGCCACTTTTAGGCTGGACGGCGGTAACCGGGGAAATACATGCCCATGCACTACTTTTGGTACTAATTATCTTTACTTGGACCCCTCCCCATTTTTGGGCCCTCGCCATCCATAGAGAAAAAGACTATGCCAAAGCGAAGGTGCCTATGCTGCCGGTAACACATGGTGTTTCATTTACGAAAACTTCAGTATTGTTATATACAGTGTTACTAGGGCTTGTGTGCTTGCTTCCCTACCTTACAGGTATGAGCGACCTCATTTATTTAATTGGCTCAAGCGTGCTTAATATTGGATTTTTATATTATGCATTAAAGCTAAAATTTGATGCACAGTCTCAAACGGCAATGAAAACTTTTAGGTTCTCTATCATTCATCTCATGGTATTGTTCGTAGTATTACTCCTAGATCATTACATTCCATTGAGTTTATGAACCAACGAACTATTGTCGGTCTTGTTGCATTTTTAGCGTTATGTGCGGGCATTGTCGGGGCGCTTTACATAGCGCCTCCAAGTGTTGAAAGTCAGCCTGAATACTTTCAAACTTATCCTGAGCCAAGGGCATTATCACCTTTTAAACTAACGTCACATGAAGGTGACGTATTCGATAATTCCTCGCTTAAAGGCCAATGGAGCTTAGTATTTGTGGGCTATACATTTTGCCCAGATATCTGTCCCACTACCATGGCCGAGTTAAACGGAATATACTCTGAACTAAAAGCGTTAAATACTGTCGAACCAATTCGAGTTGTATTTGTATCCGTTGATCCGAATCGCGATTCAATAGAAAGACTTTCAGAGTATGTGAGCTATTTTAATGAGGAGTTCATCGCTGTTACCGGAGAGCACAAAGCGCTATTCCCGTTCGTACGTAATTTAGGGATGATGTATGCTATTGCTGAAAGTACCGATAACCCCAACTATTTAGTTGATCACAGTGCATCTGTTGTACTTGTCGACCCTGAGGCTAGGGTGATAGGAAGATTCAAACCAAAAAGAGAGCCAGGAAAGCTATCGATAAGTGATTCTCAGCAAATATTGGCAGATATGCCGATAATTACCTCGAAGCAGTAGTATGGAAATAGAAATTAGGCAAGGTGTGGCATCTGATGCCGCGCAAACTACGCCGCTCATATTGAACGCGGCGCAGTCATTATTAACGTCTATTTTTGGACATAATAAGAATAAAACAGCCGATGGTTACCTTGCTCATGCTTGGGAACTCGGCGGCGGTCAGTATGGCTTCAACAATCATTGGGTGGCATGCAGTGGTGACGAAGTGCTAGGCGTGGTAACTGCTTGGCATAGCAAACTGGGTGCTGCATTTGATAGAGCAACTCTAGACAGCATAACGTCATATTTTACGCTTGATGAAGCTATGACAGTACTCATGCGTAACCAAACAGTAGCGGTAAACCTTACACCCCCCACCAATACAGAGCTTATGATTGGTCATCTTTCAGTAGAAGAGAGTGCACGCCGTACGGGGGTAGGCTCAATGCTGGTAGATACAATGCACGCACGAGCGGAAAAATTGAAAAAACGTAAACTTGTGCTTGATGTTGAAGTGTCGAACGTGTCGGCTATTCGTTTTTACCAACACCACGGGTTTGAAGAAGAGTCGATAAATAAAGGCTTTATAAGATTCGCCCGTAACGTTTAGGTAAACGTTTTCTTATATAAGCGCGAGCTCATTGACGATAACTCGCGCGAGCCCACATTAGGCAAACTCCAAGTTAAAACTTTTAATTTACTTAGTCAGGATAATTACCACTTTCATCTGCTACAAAGAAAGGCGTAGAGTACCAATAATACCGTCCAGCTTGAGTATTGGATGGTGCTGTACAGTTCACCCGTGAACGTCCTACGGGAAGTGCCTTATCTAAGGTGAACGAAAGCACCTTACCTTCAAGATTTGTCTCGATAGTATCGCCCCCAAAAAAACAATTAACCTGAGTAAGGCGCACATCGTCACTGTCTATCGTCAAGCTTATGGGTGAGGACAAGGTTCGTGTCGTCATGCGAGGGTTTTCGTGTGTACTGTGTGTTACTGGCATTGCTAGGCTATTTAGCTTGGTCTTAAGTGTTGCAAGGTTGGCGTAAGGCCCCGCTGCTGGAAACCGTGGAAGCGCTTGCATGTTGCTATTTGGGCCTACAGCTCCAGAGTGTTGACCAAACCCAATGTAACCTTCTGCTTCGAGCTTATTAGCAAGCGCTGTGTTGTACTCCCCAAATGGGTACGCTAGATATCTAAGGCTTATATTTAGCTTGTCTTTTATCTTCTTTTCAGCACTTTCTACGTTTTCCCACACTTTTTTCAGCCATGCGCGCTCGCCCATCATTTGCTCACCGTTTAGCATGTGAAGATGATCTAGCGTGTGATTGGCAAAAGTAACACCGTCGTTATGCATGGCAATCACTTGGTCCCACGTCAGCTGCTTCGGGCCTACACCGATTTCATCGGGGTTGATAAATACCGTGTACGGGAAACCTAGGTCAGCCAGTATTGGGTGAGCATTGTGTAAGATATTCGCGTAACCATCGTCAAACGTGATAGCCACTGCTTTTTCTGGCAGTGTTTTGTTGTCTTGTATAGCTGAAACAACGTCCTGAATCGACACCACAGTGTGATGTGCATCTAAGTATTCCATATGCGATTTAAAAGCCTCAGGCGAAACGCTAGTGCTGGCCGGTGTAGATGAAGACACGTGGTGATAAAGCAAAATGGCCGCGTTAGGTATGGTGCTAACACTCATTTTGCTGGTTTTAGCGCCTTGCTCTTGCGTGCGATGAGACTTATTAGCATTGGCATTCAAATCAGTTGCAAAGCCAGGTGAGCTTAACAATACACAGAAAACCCCCGCAAGCATTGAATATAAAACTTTCAAACTCGTGGATTGCTTTGTTCTTTTTTGAATTAGGTAGTTGTTTTTCATATCTTCATCCACTGAGTGCCTGATTAAATTAAATAGCATGGTAAACTCTCAAGAAGCAGAGCTTAACTGTCTATTACGCAGATAGACAAGTTCACCTTTCACTAATGTTGATGCATAGCCTGTTAGTATATAGCGAAACCAATCTTTACTGAGATCATTTATGTCCCGTGCCGAAGTAAGCCAGCGCTCCTTTTTTGACGACCATACCCGTCTGTTGGCGCTAGCGCTTCCTATGATCCTAGCGAATGTTACCACGCCTTTATTGGGCTTAGTGGATACCGCAGTTTTAGGGCACATGTCATTGCCTGCTATGCTTGCTGGCGCTTCGGTAGGCGCACTTATTTTAACGCAAATATACTGGGTATGCGGGTTTCTTCGCATGTCTTCAACAGGCTTAAGTGCGCAAGCGAAAGGCTCGCCCAATAATAGGTTAGAATCGGCCAAGGTATTGTGGCAAACGGTGGCTGTGGCCTTATTGTTAGGTGCAGTCGTACTGGTTCTTCAATCCCCTATCCTTTCTATAGGGTTAACCTTAACTCAACCTAATAACGAAGTAGCCCTACACCTTCAAAGCTATTTTTCTATGCGCGTATGGGGCGCGCCTGCTGCCATGCTTAATCTTGCGTTGGTAGGATGGCTAGTGGGGCAGCAAAAAACGCGCAGCGTTATGACGATTCAAATTGTGGGCAATCTACTGAATGCTGCACTTGATATAGTATTCGTATTTTCACTGAATATGTCAGTAGCAGGTGTGGCATTAGCCAGTGTTATTGCTGAATATACTATGGCCATAATGGCGTTAATGGTGGCATTTAAACACGTTGGCGGTGTAGCGGTTAGTGCGTCTTGGTTTAACCGTGCGGCCCGTAAGGTGCTAATGAAGTTAAACGGTGACATGTTACTACGAAATCTGGCACTGCAAGGCTGCCTAGCGTTCCTCACTATTCAAGGGGCCCGTTACGGTGAAACGTCGGCGGCAGTCAATGCCATACTTATGCAGTTCTTTGTTTTAATTGCATTGGGGTTAGATGGTATTGCCTATGGAGTTGAAGCGCTGGTGGGTGAAGCTAAAGGGGCGTCAAACAGCGATGAAGTAAAGCGACGCACCTATCAAGGGCTAGCCTGGTCAAGCTTGTTTGCCCTCATATATAGCCTGATATTCTGGTTATCAGGTGAAGCCATTGTCGAACTGCTTACTGAGCATGGTGACATTGTAGACGCAGCGCTACCTTATCTTGGCCTAATGGTATTACTTCCTTTATTAGCCCATTGGTGCTTTTTGTACGACGGTGTGTTTGTTGGTCTTACCCGAGCAAGTGCAATGCGTAATACCATGATAATAAGTGCACTAGCTGTGTATTTCCCTGTTTGGTTCCTCACGCAAGAACAAGGTAACGTTAGCCTGTGGTATGCCCTACTCGCCTTTTTACTCGCTCGCGGCGTAACACTGGCGTGGAGTTTTTATCGTTTAGACAAACGCAATGAACTAGCGGCATCGCAAAGCTAGCGTTTTTAGAGCGTATCGTTGACCTTATTTAAGGAGAGCGTGCCTAGCACGCTGCTTCTTTAAGTCTTCCTGATGCATTATTCCGCTTTACTTTTGCTCTATTCTTTTTTGCACAATGATAATAGTGTGTTGCTCGGGGTGCTGATCAAATTCAACGTGGCGAATAAAGCCGCCAGCTTCTATCAGTATTTCTAAATATCTATGTAGCCCAAGCGAGGCGTAGTAGACTTCTGGTCCCATCACCTTATTTGTGTGCTCTCCACTTTCACCCGTGCCACCGCAGCTAAAAAGTAACACGCCCTCATCGTTTAAGTGATTCATTAGCTTCTTTAGCAAAGGCTCTTGCTGCGTCAAAGCGATATGCCAAAAGCTATCCCAAGCGCTAATGAAGGAATAGTGCTTAGTTAATGTAAACGTGCAAACGTCGGCGCAATAGAAGGTATGGGAAGGTGCCTGCGACTTAGCTATAGCCAGCATATCTTTAGAAACATCAATGCCTTCGTACGTTAACCCTTTATTTTCGATAATGGGAACAAAGCGGTTGGTACAGCCGCATCCAATGTCTAGTGCGTAGCCGCGGTCCTGTGCTTCTCCCTCATTAGGCGCTCTACTATGCACTCTGCTCTGCTCTAGTTGTGGGGCTTGCGGCAAAAACGACAGAGCTTTTTGATAGGCAGTTATGCCATTTTTCTGATTAAACTCGGGTCGAGTCCAGCGATGAGTAATAGTGTCGTAGGCCTTGCCAGTTTCTTCAGGAGTCATATGCTATCTGTTAGCTGAACTTTTGCTTCTTTAAGGTTAATTCATCTAGCAAAAATGTATAGTGGGAAGTGTATACAGAGAAGTGTATGCAGGGAGGGGAAAGACGCTACCTGCCTTGGTCATAAACTGCCAACAGATAACGCCTATACTTTTTCTCATTATTTCAACCGATTAGGCTGCTCGACATAAAATCAGGATTAATGCTTTATTTTCTTACTAAGTGCGTGGCGCAGAGTTTATTACCGGACGGGTCTCGCAGGTAAGCAAGGTATAATTGGCGTTCGCCATTTCCTCGAATGCCTGGTGGGTCTTCACATGGAACTCCCCCGTTCTCGCTTCCAACTTTATGCCATTCATCTACAATATCTGGTGTACGCGCTGCAAGACCAAGGGTTGTTCCATTGCCGTGTGTCGCTTCCTCGCCATTAATTGGCTTGGTTAGGGCTAAAATACCTTTGGGCGTGTAGTAAAATACGCGTCCATATTCATCAAAAACGCCTGGCTCGTAACCCAATACACCTAAAATAGCGTCATAGAATTTTTTTGACGCTTCAAGGTCGTTTGCACCTAACATAACGTGGCTAAACATAGTTGTGTCCTCTGAAATAGTAGGGGTAACCCCCTTTTATCAAATTAGGTTACTCGTGCTCTGCTCTACTTTATTTATTGCCCTAAAGCGAAGTTTACCGCGGCTCTAGCATGAATAGCGGTAGTGTCGTATAACCTAATCTTGGTATGCTGTTGTTGCACTAATAACGCAATTTCGGTGCAGCCTAGGATAATGCCTTCAGCACCCTCGGCCGCAAGCGCGTTAATTACTTCAATATACGCCTCACGAGAATCAACACAAATCACGCCCTTGCATAATTGTTCATAAATAATGTTATGAATCGTGTCTCGTTGTTGCGCATTTGGAATAACAACCTCAATATCAAAAGCCTCTTCAAGACGGGATGTATAAAAGGTTTGCTCCATGGTAAATCGTGTACCTAGCAGCCCGACCTTTTTAACTTTGTTTTGCTGCAATACACGGCCCGTGGCGTCGGCAATGTGAATAAGGGGGATACTGATATTTTGCTCTATCTCAGCCGCCACTTTGTGCATGGTATTGGTACAAATTAATATTGCTTTTGCACCCGCTGCCTCTAAATGCTTTGCCTCATGAATTAAAATGTCGGCAGTTTTATCCCATTCGTCCTTATGTTGAAGCTGCTCTATGTGAGCAAAGTCAACGCTGCTTATAAGCATGGGCGCACTGTGCAGGCCGCCAAGCTGTGCGTTGATGCTGCGATTTATAGCTTGGTAATAACTGACCGTAGACTCCCAACTCATACCGCCAAGCAAGCCTAGCTTCTTTAGTTTGTTTTCCATGATTTGGCTTCCTTTTTCAAACACTAAGACAAACGCTAAGTTACCGACAAAATGCGTCCGCTACTAGTGGCAGGAAGCTGGCAAGTCATACAAAAAACAAATTATAACAATGTTATGTTTTGGTGGCTTAAACAGGTGCTCTTGCGCTTCGTGAATATTTTAATACGAAAAAGTGGCTGGAATTGAGTAGATAAGTTCAATGACTAGAACTTAGGCGGCGGCTTCTTATTTTTGATGAACGAGAAGCGCTGAATGAAAATGCCCCAGTAACCCAACATGGCAATAGCAAAGCCAAGAAATAGCACTAAAAGGCTTAAGTAGCGCAGCGCGATATGAAATTCGCTAAGGGTAAACAACAGCAAGACGCCGACAACGAAAATAGCTAAGCCTATTTTGAATCGTTGCCAGCTCTTGAGTAAATCTTGCGTCAGCATAGGGGCAGCATTGTACTGTGCACCTAAATAAGCGCAGTATTGCGCTTAGTAGTAAGAGTGCTCACCGGCTTGGTGTTCAGTTGCATCGCGCACGCCTTTAAGCTCGCCAGCAAACTGTTCAATCATTTGCTTCTCGATACCTTCTTTAAGCGTCACGTCTACCATTGAGCAGCCATTACAGCCACCGCCGAATTGAAGAATAGCGTAGCCATCATCAGTTAACTCGGTAAGTACAACATTACCCCCGTGGCTCGCTAGCTGCGGATTGATTTCTGATTCGATCATGTAGTTGATTCGCTCGACTAAAGGGGCATCGTCGGCCACTTTGCGCGCTTTAGCATTAGGCGCTTTAAGTGTTAATTGTGAGCCCATTTGATCGGTAACGTAGTCAATTTCCGCCTCATCGAGGTAAGGTGCACTTTCTTCGTCTACCACGGCATCGAAGCCGTTAAACGTAAGGCGAGTGTCTGTTTCTTCGACAGCGTCTGGCGGACAATAGGACACGCCACACTCAGCTGACGAGGTGCCTGGGTTTACGACGAATACACGAATATTCGTGCCAGACTCTTGTTTACTCAGCAGTTTTACGAAGTGAGCCTGGGCTTCTTCTGATATAGTTATCATCAGCAAGTCCTACATATTTTGAAAATTTAGATTATTGTATCAAATTTACCTGAGTAAAACAGTCAGGTATTAATTAAATAAATAATTCCAGTGAATCGAATTTGTTGAGAGTGGCGTACACCGCTATTACTCTCAACCATAACAACAAGACGGGAAGCGCTATGTTAGCGAAACTAAAAAACTCCGCCAAAAAGAACCCATTATCACTCGCTTTATTGTTGGCGCTTGGCACTATCGGCCTTGGAGCGACGACCAGCCAGCAAGCATTGGCACAGCCAGCCTTATCATCAGTGGTTAGTATTACCCCTGATACAGGTGGGCAGCCAGTTACAGCATACTTACCTGATACAGTATCCTACAACCCAGCTATTCCTACGCCTGAATCTGTACTTGGTTCCAACATTGGTGAGTGGCACGTACGTCACGACCAAGTCGTAAACTATATGCAGCTTCTTGCCGAGAAGTCTGACCGCATTACCATCGAAGAAACTGGCCGTACCCACGAAAATCGCCCGCTTTTACTTATGACTATCACTGCACCGTCAAACAGAAACAACATTGAAGTCATGAGGAAGCAGCACATTGATGCCATGGAAAGTGGCAAAAAAGTAGGTAACGACGCTCCACTGATTTTTTACATGGGCTACAGTATTCACGGTAACGAACCTTCCGGTACCAATGCTTCGCTAGCGCTGGCTTATTACTTAGCCGCCGCTGAAGGCGAAGAAATCGATGCCTTGTTGAACAACAATATTGTGCTGTTTGATCCATCTTTCAACCCCGATGGACTCTCTCGTTTTGCTCAGTGGGCAAATATGCACAAAGGCAAGCAGTTAGTTTCTGACAGCCGCCACCGTGAACATGACGAGGGGTGGCCGTCAGGCAGAACAAATCACTACTGGTTCGATTTAAATCGCGACTGGCTATTGCTGGCGCACCCAGAGTCGCAGGCACGTATTAAACAGTTTCATAAATGGCGGCCACATATTCTGACCGATTTTCATGAAATGGGCACAGACAGTACCTATTTCTTTCAGCCCGGCGTACGCTCGCGCAAAAACCCTTTAACGCCAGACGAGAACGTCACCTTAACCGAAGCGCTTGCGCATTATCACGCGGCTGCATTTGACGAACAAGGCGAGCTATATTTCACCGAAGAAGCATTCGACGATTTCTACGCTGGTAAAGGGTCTACCTATCCAGATTTACACGGTAGCGTGGGTATACTGTTTGAACAGGCCAGTTCACGGGGACACCTGCAAGACTCTATAAACGGCAAGCTTGCTTTCAAAGACACTATAGCGAACCAAATTACCACGTCTCTGAGTACCTTTAGGGGCGCGTTGGCAAATAAGGCTGCAATCCTTGATTACCAATCGGGCTTTGTGAAGAGCACGCAGTCTTTGGCCAAGCAAGATGCACAGGCTGGATTTGTGGTAAGTGCATCGAATGATACCGCTCGTTTTAACGCATTTATCGCATTACTTGAGCAGCATCACATTTTATATGAAGTGCTTACAGAGAACTTCGATGCGAACAAGATTAGCTACAAGGCTGGGAAGGCAATATTTATCCCTACTAACCAACCTCAATACCGTCTAGTAAAATCAATTTTTTCTACGCAAACATCATTTGAAAATAACACCTTCTATGATGTTTCAACGTGGAATTTAGCTATGGCATTTAACTTGGACTACGCGGCTTTAGACAAGGGCGATGTGCGAAGCCTTGCGCTAAGTGACAACTCGGCTCTAGCACAAGCAACACTTAATAATATTCATGAAAACGCTTATGCCTACGCGTTTTCATGGCAGCACTATTACGCGCCCGCCATGCTTCAAACCCTACTGGAAGCCGGTGTGAAAGTGCGAAGCAGTGAAAAAGCGTTTTCCGCTATTAAATACGATGGCAAAAACGTTGACCTTCAGCCCGGTAGTATTGTGGTGCCTAAAGGTTTGGGACAGCCCGAAAACTTAGTAGCCATTTTGAGCAAAGCGCAGCAACAACTTCAGGTACCTGTGTTTAGCTTGAGCAGTGGATTAACGCCGACAGGTAATGATTTGGGTAGCCGAAGTATGGCGCCAGTGGGCTTACCGCAGGTATTAATTGTAGGGGGGGAAGGGACGAGTGAATACGAAGTAGGAGAAATGTGGCACTACTTCGATACAAAAGTCGGCTTATCTGCAAGCATTGTTGAGCAACAACATCTATTAAGTGCGCTTAATGACCCTAGCATCACATACACTCACATTCTATTTCCAAGCGGTCGCTATCGCTTTACAGAGAACGACAGAGCGAAAATTGAAGACTGGGTGAAAGCCGGTGGCGTGATTGTAGGCCAGAAATCTGCACTGCGTTACTTCGCTAAACACAAGTGGCTAGATGCGGACATTATCAGTAGAGAGACGATAGATAATGCCTTCGATGAAAGCGATTTAAGCTACGAAGACGGCTCGTCGCTTTATGCCAGAAAGTTGGTGGCTGGCGCTGTATTTGAAGCGGATATTGATAATACTCATCCACTTTTTTATGGCTATAACGATGACACGCTACCTATGTTTAAAACGAACAATATGATCGTGGAAGCAAGTAGTTCGCCGTTTGTCACACCAGCACGCTACACCGACGAGCCCCTTGTGGCAGGGTTTAGTGATAAAAGAATGGTTGCGTTAATGGCTGAATCGACCGCGGTGACAACTCAGAAGATGGGACGTGGTGTGGTCATTGGTTTTACCGACAATACGCAATTTAGAGGCTACTGGTACGGCACGAACAAAATGCTAGCTAATGCAATTTACCAGGCGCATTTTATTCGTTAAATCAGTTTATGAGGCGCGGTGCATGCCGCGCCTAACAGCGCATTTTTCTATATTCCTTTTTTTAGCCTTACGCCTTTAGCAATAAGCTGCTTTTGGGTGGCGGCGTAAATACCGCTGCCCACACTTGAATCTGTATATTTGGGTAGCGCTGCTTAAGTCTTTTACTTAATGTGTTTACGGTCACACCCGTAGTAAGCACGTCATCCACTATCGCCACGGTGAAATCGCTGCCATCTTTATTACCGTGCGTCGTTGCTATCTCCTCATCGATACACTGCTTAGATAAATTAAATACACGGTTTGCGTTCTCTGCTCTGGCCAGCTTGGATAAGTGGTGCTGCACACTAAAGCCTTTGCGGCTAGCCCATGCTTGGTTAATGGGTATACCTAATTCGCGGCTTAAGCTTTCACACAAAAGCGTAGCTTGGTTGTAGTGGCGCTTTGCAAGCCTCCATGCACTAATTGGAACCGGAAGCAGTACATCTGGCACTGATAGAGTGCACTGTCGCTTTTTATGGACAAACCAGTTACTTAATACTTTCCCTGCCGTCAGTGAATGCGTAAACTTTAACTGGTGAACCAGCGATGACATGGGCCATGTATGGAGCCCGAGCACGGATAGTGCGTCATAGTGGCTATGCTTGACGTGGCCTGCCACAGGGCCGTATTGAAGTAGGTTACTCCCATGTAATGAGGCTTCGAAAAAAAACATGTCATCTTCACACCAGTGACATACTGGCGTAGGACTTGCCTGATAACATAGCAAGCATGAAAGGTTCATAGTGTTGATTCCATCAACTTCCTTGAATTGTCGAACGTCGACCTATTTTCATCATTTCGTGTTTCCTCAAAAAACACGTTTCTGCCTAAGGAGGTGTAAATGGAAATTTTGCATACAAATGGCGAGCTTGTCACCCGTACTCAGGGTACAGGCGTAGATGTTGTATTTCTTCACGGTTGGGGTATGAACAGCGGCGCGTTCACATCCTTTATCCCTTACCTTAGTGATAATTTTCGCGTTACCACCATCGACCTTCCTGGATTTGGAGAAAACGCGGAAATCGTGCCTTCACCTTACAATGTTGAGTCCCTTGCCCAAGCTATTGTAGACAAACTGCCAGACCAGTGCGTGTTGGTTGGATGGTCACTAGGTGGATTGGTAGCTCAAAAGCTCGCGTTATTAGCACCAGAAAAGCTTAATGGACTGGTTACTATTGCTTCAACGCCTCGTTTTATAGCTGGACCTTGTTGGCCAGGCATTGCGGCTGATTTACTTACTATGTTTGAAACACAGCTGGAGAAGAATTACCAAAAGACACTCGAACGCTTTTTGGCAATTCAGGCTATGGGTAGTGAAACGGCAAAGCAAGATATTAAGGCAATAAGAGAGCAGGTCACTCAATTTCCAGAACCCGCTGAGGAAGCGCTTAAGAAAGGCTTACGTATATTGTCTACTGAAGACATGCGACACGATGTAGGACGCATAACTACGCCTACATTACGATTGTACGGCAGATTAGATAGTTTGGTGCCTACAAGCGGTATAGACCGAATTTGCGAGCTCCATCCGCAAGCTGATACCGTCGTACTGCCACACGCCTCCCATGCACCGTTTATTTCTCATCCTCAGCAAACCGCCGATATTCTATTTCGTTTTGCTGCGGGAATTTACCAACAGAAAGCGTCTTGATCTAACGCCTTAACAGGGCTTCAAACTGCTATTAATCAGTGGTTTGAAGCTTTTTCTTTCGTTACAGCTAATTAAAAGTCGCCTGCTTACAATAAGTTAATGGCAGTGTGTGATACATGTCTTTCCATTTGTGTGAAATTGGTCAATAATTGCACATGAGAGGTTAGGGGTAGTGTATGACTAATATTGATGGTTTAAGTGCAGGCTCTGCATTTGCAGCGGCTCAGTATGGGTTACAAAGTGCAAGCGACGGCGTATCGCAGGCAGCGGCAAATATTGCTCAGCGCACAGCTGAAGATGCGATTGCACCCGCTCAACCTACAGTGGCTAGCAGCGAAACAAACAACGCTTCTTCTAACTCCGCTTCTAGCACTACGCGTTTAACCGACGACTTAATTGCGCTTAATGTAAACGAGCGTAATGCCCAAGCTTCTGCCAAAGTTTTAGGGGTGGCCGACGAGATGCTTGGCACTATCATTGACGTATTGGCTTAAGTGGAGCAGGTACGGTGAATATAGTAACGCCAATCCTTAACGCCATTGCTTATCCCACGGCGAACATAAATACAGAATCTGCCCGTAGAGATAACGTGCAGCGGGAAACTATTCCCCAAGCATCAGACTCCCAGCAAGGCGCTTCTCAAAAAGGTTTAGGTTCTGAAACTGATAAGGCTAAAAGCCCGGGTCAGCCGCCAGCTCCTGTCACCTACGAACGTCCTCAAATACAAACCGAGCTTCAAGCCGCTTTCCAAAACGTGTTTGGGCAAGAAAAAGACAATGCGCAGGACGAGAGTGCAGGCAAGCAAGACGCGAAAGACAGGCAGCAACAGCAACAAGAGAAGCAAGAAGCTTCGGAAATTGAACAGTTAAAAGCTCGCGATCAGGAAGTAAGAGTTCACGAGCAGGCGCATGCGACAACAGGTGGGCAGTACGCTGGTGCACCGCGATATGAATACACTACAGGCCCAGATAATAAGCGCTATGTTACCGATGGCGAGGTGTCTATTGACGTCTCAGAAGAAAAAACGCCAGAAGAAACGCTGCAAAAAATGGAACAGGTGCGCGCCGCAGCGCTCGCACCAGCTGAGCCTTCTTCGCAAGATTTAAAGGTGGCCGCAGAGGCATCTCAAAAAGCGACAGAGGCGCGAAGTGAGATTGCTAAAGCGCAAGCTGATAACCCACCAACAGTGGAATCTATTACAGAGCAGACTCCAACTGATAGTGTCGATACAGTTTCAGGTATTGAAACTATCACTGAGTCCGAAATTAACACTGGCCCAAGAATAGGAGCGGCGGCAGACGAAGTGTTGGATAGTGCGTCTAACCCCGCAAACGCTATATCTTCGCAGGGGTTAGAGGCAAATGCGCCTGACGCCATGCAGACAAGAATAGGCCGCATTCAAAATGCTTATCTGCAAGCTTACACCCCGTCAAGAGAAGGTATATCTCTCCAAGCATAATAGCCGGCTTCAAGCATAATAGCGTCAAGTTAGCGCTGGCTGCTTCACATTACACCAACAATTTAGCTTACAGAATAAATCACGATCTAGCCCAAAAAACTGCGAGCTAAATCGCAAGAACGGCACTTTCATTTATGCAAAGGCTTCTTCGCTTCAGCAAGCCTCAATAATCTAATATCGCCTTTGTAAACGGATATTTAGGTGTACCGCCAGTGATATCTGAAAGTACCGAGTTCATGGTATCTACGTCGCTATCAAATCCACCGTGGGATGTAGCTGCCGTCGCATCACCTTCTTTTCCTTCGCTGTATTCAAACGTTACGTTAGACAGCGGCTGATTAAACACGGCCATACCTAATAATGGCATCTCCGGTTTAGGCTCAAATGCATTTGATACTAAATAAAGTAATGATTTTTGGTAAATACGCGCCACGTGATCATCTTTTTCTAATGCTTCGGATAAGTTGTAAATCGTGGTCGACTTGATATGTTCTCCCTCTATAAACTCCGAAAGCTTTTCGTTAAATAGTGAGTAGCTAATGGCTGGGGCCATTAAATGCAGGCTTGTTACTTTTATATTTTCATCAACTTTGAATAACCTTGATAGACTGTGTGCATGAAAAATAGAGCCTGCCGAATGACCCACAACATGCAGCTGTATCCTTGGGTTGTTTTTAAGATAGCCAGCTAACTTGGTCAAAAAGTAGGTGCCGTCGGACGTGGTACGGGTAAAAGGCGAGCAAGCGTCTGATTTCATTTCACGCCACAGTGCGCCGCCCACTTTACGTGTCGCCCATTCTAAAATGCGATCGGTGTAGTCGGTAAATGCCCCGACTTTGGCGCTAATTTCTTCATTCTTAAAGCCCAAAATGTCCTTTAGCTCTTCAAGCATGCCTGTGTCATACATGAAGTGAATGGGGTACACATCGTTTTTAAGAAAGGTGTCTTTCATGGCGGCAATGCGTTTAGCCGAGGCTTTAATGCTATTTAAGCCACCGTGCGCGTACAGCATTACATGCTGATGATTACTGTCAGAGAGCTTTTCAATAATGGTATCGACGTGGTTTTTGTTGCTCCAATATTTACTTTTAGTATCAAAGTGCCCGTCATCAAAATGGACGAAGTGATCTTGAATACTTACTCGTGGTGTAGAGCGATAGAACAGCCCCTGTGCGATAGAGCGCGTAGCCTGATGGTAGGTACCCGTACCTGAAATAGGGAGTGCGAGTTGCACCACCCAAGCATCCATAACATTTAACGCCCAGTCATCGTATCGCCAGAGTGCCAGCCCTGACTTTTTCCAATCCGTACCCCACGAATTTTGAATCCAAAAGCCTTCATCGTTATAGCCAACAATGGCGAACGCATGGCCTCCCATGGGCTCAGGCCTTAATTTTATCGCGTCGCCCTCGGCGTCTTTCCAGCCTTCATGTATTCTTGCTGACACAAAAATAACACCCACTTCATTAAGTGCAGCATGAAAATCGCTAATTTCCCGTTCAAGCCGGTAGTATGCGCCAAGCCTATGATTACTGGCGTTATCAGCTATGGCGAGGGTCATTTCAAATTCGTTGCTGTGATTAATATCTTTTGTCAGAGAGTCGCTGCACACCCCACTGTTATACCAGCCTTTAATAGCGCCGCGGCAACTCGAACCGTCATAGGCTTCGCCCAACCATTCATCGTGACGCTTTGCCATGGCATAAAGCATCCATGGGCTCACGGTATGTTTTCGGCCTTGTTGGCGATAGATAAAATTTATGGTGGCGGCCAAGGCAAAGCCTGTACAGGCGCCGTCTTGGCCTTGGTCTAATATACCCAAGTTACCCGGCGGATCGATAAAAGGCTTAAGCGGGGTGAGGTTGGGTTGGTAATAGCGATCCCGAAGGTCGGGGAAGTCTGCGCTGACATTTAGCATGCTTTCTGAAACAGGTAAGTTCATAACATCATCCTCTGATTAGGGCAGGTGATCTTTGCTGTAGAGCTAGATGAAACACGCGTACATCAAAGGTCGTTGGCCGTTAACTCATTATGGTCGTCCGAAAGTACTGCCTAGAAAAAGGCTGAGGTCAAATGAGCAACATTACCTTCGTTAAACGCTACTAACATACGAACTTCGGTTTCGGTGTGACCCACACCTTTTCATTGTTTCGGTATCTTTAACTATACGGATTGGTATTAATGCTTTTTACGCAAGTATTGTTGAGCGTTAATACTCTCAATTGCACCATAACTAATGTAGCAAAAGCGAAAGGATAAATGGAAGAGCAACAAAAAAGGGCCTGTCTTGCGACAAGCCCTTTATAAAACAAAATAAGCGATAATGAATGGCTAGGGTTTACTTTTTCGCCTTAGCAAACGCGTCAGCAAAGGCATTGCCCATGGCGCTGTTTTGAGGCTGGCTGTTGCGATTGCCGCCTCCCTTATTCGAGCGCGGATTTGCTTTACCGTTGGCACGTCCAGCCCCTTTGTTTTGATCTTTACCTGAGCCTTGGTTATTCGCACCTTTACCTGAAGAGCCCTTACTTGAAGAGCTATAGCCACCGGCATTATTACTTTGATTTGGTGTGTCGTCTAAGCGCATGGTAAAAGAAATACGCTTACGCGGTACGTCTACTTCCAGCACTTTTACTTTCACGATATCGCCGGCTTTAACTACCTCGCGAGGGTCTGAGATAAACTTGTTGGTCAATGCAGAGATATGTACCAGTCCATCTTGATGCACGCCCACATCAACAAATGCGCCAAAGTTAGCTACATTGCTCACTACGCCTTCTAAAATCATACCCGGCTTAAGGTCGTTAATAGTTTCAACGCCTTCTTTAAACGCCGCTGTTTTAAATTCAGGGCGAGGGTCACGACCTGGCTTGTCGAGCTCTTTAAGGATGTCTTTAACGGTAGGTAAGCCGAATGCATCGCTGGTAAAGGTATCTGGCGACAAGCTTTTAAGTAACTCGGTATTGCCGACAATGTCATTAACTGCAACCGCAGTGGTATCTACAATTTTATCGACTACCGGGTATGCTTCGGGGTGAACCGCAGAGGCATCAAGTGGGTTGGTGCCGTTTACAATACGCAAGAAACCCGCCGCTTGCTCAAAAGCTTTTGGACCCAAACGCTCAACTTTTAACAGTGCTTTACGGTCTGGGAAAGCACCATTGGTGTCTCTAAAATTAACAATGTTATGCGCTAGAGTTTTATTTAAGCCTGATACATAGCTTAATAGCGCAGGCGATGCGGTGTTTAGGTCAACGCCAACGGCGTTCACACAGTCTTCAATAACACGGTCAAGGGATTTACCCAGCTGGCTTTGACTTACATCGTGCTGGTATTGGCCTACACCAATGGCTTTAGGCTCAATTTTAACGAGTTCTGCGAGTGGGTCTTGCAAGCGTCGAGCGATAGACACCGCGCCGCGAATTGACACGTCAAGGTCAGGCAGTTCCTTCGAGGCAAGCTCAGACGCTGAATATACAGAAGCGCCAGCTTCACTGACCATAATTTTTTGTGCAGTAAGCTCGCTATTGTTTTTGAGCATTTCGCCAACAAGTTTGTCTGTTTCGCGCGAACCTGTACCATTGCCAATGCTGATTAAATCTACTTTGTATTGTTTGCACAAGGTTGTTAGCGTGCGAATAGACTTATCCCACTGATTTTGCGGAGCATGTGGGAATATGGTGTTGGTTGCTACCACCTTACCTGTACTGTCTACTACTGCTACCTTAACGCCGGTTCTTAAACCTGGATCTAGTCCCATAGTGGTTTTTGCACCTGCAGGTGCAGCCATCAACAGGTCGTTTAAGTTTTTAGCAAATACTTCAATGGCTTCTTCTTCAGCACGCTCTCGAAGGGCACTGAATAGCTCTGTTTCCATGTGTAAACCAATTTTGATTTTCCACGTCCACTGCACAACCTGAGCTAAGAAATCATCCGCGCCACGACCGCGGTGCATGATATCGTAGTGGCTTGCGATAATGTGTTCGCAATGAGATGGCCCCTTTTCTTCTGATTGTGGATCTGCATCTAGCTGAATATGAAGCATGCCTTCATTGCGACCTCGGAACATGGCCAATGCGCGATGCGAGGGTACCTTTTTGTATTTCTCGCTATGTTCAAAATAGTCTTTATATTTGGCCGCTTCTTGTTCTTTACCTGGTACAACCGTACTTTTTACGTGAGCATTTTCAGTAAGGTAATGGCGCACTTTCGCTAGCAAAGCGGCATCTTCAGCAAACCTTTCCATAAGGATATAGCGAGCACCTTCTAGCGCGGCTTTAGTATCAGCAACGCCGTTGTCTGCATTTACAAACTCTTGCGCTTTGCTTTCAGCGTCTGTGTCAGGGTTGCCAAACAATGCATCGGCTAGTGGCGCTAAACCTGCTTCGATAGCAATTTGTCCTTTAGTGCGTCGACGAGGCTTATACGGTAAGTACAAGTCTTCAAGGGTTGTTTTGCTGTCAGCACCGGCAATGCTGCTTTTAAGTTCGTCAGTTAGTTTGCCCTGCTCTTCGATAGATTTAAGAATAACGTCGCGGCGTTCTTCTAGCTCACGTAAGTAGGTCAAGCGCTGCTCTAGATTACGCAGCTGCGTATCATCAAGGCCTTGGGTTACTTCTTTGCGGTATCGGGCAATGAAAGGAACGGTTGCCCCTTCATCGAGAAGTTTTACTGCGGCAGTTACTTGCGAGGGTTGAACGCTAAGCTCTTCTGCAATTTTATTGGTAATCATAAGTCGCTCTAAGATACTAAAAGTTCGCGTTAGGCAATGGCGAATAAACGGTGTGTGACAGGCTTACATACACAGCGTTAGTAGTGAAAATAAGAGCGGTGAGTATATCACCGCGGTGTAGGGAAAGTCGTCTGATCATTGTGTTACAACTGGGTAGTTAAGAAGACCATCTCTTTATTCAAAGTTTATCTGTTGCGTCGTACCAAATACGGTTTATCCACCACTCTTTAGTACCCGCCTCAGTTTTAACAATAAACTCATCGTCCTCTTCTTTGCCAAGTAGAGCACGGGCCATGGGTGAATCAATAGAGATATAGTCCTTACGGCCAAATATTTCATCATAGCCAACTAAGCGAAGCTCCATAACAGCGCCAGATTCGTTTTCAATTTCCACCCAAGCACCAAAGAACACTTTCCCTTCTTGCTGTGGATCGTAATCAACAACTTTTAGGTTCTCTAAGCATTTGCGTAAGTAACGAACTCGACGGTCAATTTCGCGAAGCTTCTTTTTGTTGTATTGGTAGTCAGCATTCTCACTCCTATCGCCCAGGCTGGCTGCCCAAGTTACCTTGCGAGTGATTTCTGGCCGTTCTTCACGCCACAAGAAATCCAGTTCTTGTTTAAGCTTTAAATAGCCTTTTCGAGTGATAAGCGGTGTTTTCACAATGTCCTATAAATAATCCAGCTAATTACCCCTACTTTATGTGGGTAATAAGGCAAAACGCAATCTTTCGATAAGGTAAAAAGTGACAAAATAGACAGATTGAATAATTATTGAACATAAACCTTTCTGTCAGTGTCGTAGTATCAATATCATACTAGCCATTAGGGGAAATGAATGCGTAACAGAATGCCTGTGTTGAACCGCCGACGGTCGGGGAGCGATCCGCTTCAAACCAGCGGCACTATCATAGGTTTTATGCTGTTTTTAAGCGGCGCGCTGTTATTGTTGTATGCCTTACTTGATATAGTTGTTCGCTTAAATAGTGTACGAACTGTGATATACCTTATCTTAGCGTGTGCCATGTATAAAGTAGGGCACTCATTGCTTAACCACTTTGCGACGTTCAAAGTCCATACGGAAAGACGACGCGCACCTAACCGTTAAAACCTTTAGTTTTAAGCCCTAGTTTTTAAGGTTTAATTGTTCCTAAAAAGCTTTGTTAGGGCCGTGAAATTTTGCGATTTTAAGCTATGCTTTAAAGTGTAATTCGAGGCACCAAGCATATTGAATAACCCACATTACTATTTGGGTACGCGCGTGGTGAAAATCCACTAGCTCGTAGGGAAAAGGTAAGCAAGGATCACGCTGACTCACTAAAACAAAAAAGCCGACGCTATGCGTCGGCTTTCTCTTATGCCCAATTCGCTGGTTTATTCAGCTTGCGCTTCGGCTTCAGGTTTAACCACTTCTAGAAGCTCAACATCAAAAATTAGCGTTGAGTTAGGCGTGATCGCGCCTGTTGAGCGTGCGCCATAAGCAAGCTCTGATGGAATGTGGAAGCGGTATTTCGCGCCTTCTTTCATTAGCTGTACGCCTTCAGTCCAACCCGCGATTACGCGATTAAGTGGAAACTCAGCTGGCTCGCCACGCTTATAAGAAGAGTCGAACTCTGTACCATCAAGCAAGGTGCCACGGTAGTGAACTTTTACCATGTCTGTTGCTTCTGGGCTTGCGCCTTCGCCTTCTTCAAGTACTTCGTATTGAAGACCAGACTCTGTTGTCGTCACGCCTTCTTTCTTACCATTTTCTTCTAGGTAAGCAAGACCTGCTTCAATGTTTTTCTCAGCAGCTTGTTCAGCCATTTCTTGCTGTTTAGCACGCAATTCTTCTTCGCCCTGTTGAGCGATTTGCTGAATTTGCTCTGGCGTAAACTTAAGGGTGTCGTTCAGGCCGTCTTTAAAGCCTTGTTGTAGTGCATCTTGGTCTAGGGTTAAACCAAGCTGCTCTTGTTGTTCGGCACGGTTGCTAACGAACAGACCCATACTCGCGCCCATGGCGTAAGCTTGCTTTTGTGTATCTGTCATTTCTTCTGCTGCAACAGCAGTTGTTTTTGCACTATCAGCGCTTGTAGAAGCGGCCTCATCAGATGTGTTTGGCTGGCAAGCGAAAAGGCCTAGCGCAGCGATAGTAGATAAGGCAACGAGCGACTTCTGCATAAAAACGTCTCCATTAATTATTATCATCATGCGTCTATGTCTATACTGCTGCATCTAAGGCAGTTTGCACGATAGTTAAAGATGCGTGATCCATGCTATGTTAAACCTAGCGTTTACAAAGCGAAACCCATTTGATTATGTTTAGGCCTCAAATGTTCCATAGAATAGTGTTACTCACCTTACTTATTGGCAATTCCATGGGATGTTCTGTCCCTGATACTACGCCAATACAGCAGTGGCGTCATGTAGAAGAGGGCGCATACGCGGCAGATATATCCACCGACGGCACGTTAGCGGTGGTATCTGGCGTGAACAATGGGGTCAATGTATGGCGAATTGGGCAGAGCGAACCGCTCTATCATTGGAGTCATCAAGGGGAAGGCAACAACTTAGTGATGTCAGTGCACATTAGTGCAGACAAGCGCTATGTGGTAACTGCTGACCGTGAAGCGTTTGCTCTTTGGAGTTTAGAAACTGGCGAACCAGAAGGGTTTTGGCGAATAGATGAGTCCTCTATTCGCGACGTGGTAGTCACCAATAATGGTAATGGCATACTCGTCGCTCGCTCAAATGGCAAGGTGATGTATTTTGAGCCGCGCACCTCTCGTCGCCTCGAATTTTTTGGACATCAGGAAAAAGTTAATTCCATTGATATCTCACCTAATGGCAAGTTTGCCCTTACTGGTGGCAATGACTATATTGCCTATTTGTGGAGTACTGAGACTGGGCAAATAATTCATACCTTCACCCACCCAACCCGAGTGACAAAAGTTGCGCTTGATGATGAAGGCCGGTTTGCTTTTACTGCCGACAGTCAAAGTAAGTCGCAAGTGTGGAATGTACAAACCGGGCAGCCCGTGACTTCACTGAAGTTTGCTTCACGACAAAAAATCTTCACCGACGTCGAGTTTTCAAAAGATGGCCAGTATTTACTAACAGGCTCGCCAGCCAGAAAGGTTTATCTTTGGAATTTGAAAAACGGCGAGCAAGTTCAGTCAATTCAAGTGGCATCGAGAGAGTCTATTTCACCGCCAACCGCAGTTGTTTATGGCGTCGGCTTCCTTCCCAATGATAATATACTGTCTATAAGTAGCAGTGGCCTTGCCGAAGAATGGCAACGAGAGAGATAGAGAATTTACATGACAGACAAAAGCGCTGAGCAGTTAGAGCAGCAAATAAATAGCGCCAATAGCTATATTGAAGAGTTACAGATGAAAGTAGCCTTTCAAGAACACACTATCGAGGCACTAAACGAAGCGCTGGCTTCACAGCAAAAGCAACTTGATGATTTGGCGTTTAAAGTAAGTCACGTAATAGACCGTGTTAAAAGCATAGAACCGTCTAATATTGCTAAGCAATCAGAAGAAACCCCGCCCCCGCACTATTAATAATAGCCATCTTTAAATGGCACAGGCGCGCCTGTGGTTTGAAGGGGGCGCCTCATAGGCAGTCGACAAATTAGAAAAAATCAAAGGTTTATAAAACCAAACTGCATAAGCTTCGGGTTAAACACTAGTTTATCTTGTTATGAGTTAGGTTAAGACTGCATTTATCCTGACAGTCTAATTGATTTACACTTGCGCCCCGATACAAAGGCTTCAGTTAAAGAAGCCTTTTTACTATTTAAGAGAGAAAATTATGAGTGATTTTGATATGGATGCGTTTGACAGCATCGATTTTGACTCAGTTGAGCAGTCAGTAGCCGAAAAACAGGCTGAAAAAGACAAGCAAGAAAGCCAAGAAATTGAAGGCATGCGCGACGGTGCCAACGATTGTGGTGATAGCTGTACCATATAAGTACCTTATAACAGCAGCTATAACGGTTAGGGCTCATGCAGAGCCCTCAGCGTTAAGTAAGCCCTCAGCGGTTAAATAGCCCTCAGCGTTAAATAAGCCCTCAGCGTTAAATAAGCCCTTAGCGGTTAAATAGCCCTTAGCGGTTAAAGCCCTGAGCAGAGCGAAAAAAAACCTCAGCGACTTTAATTAGACTTCTCAGGGTTTTCCAGTCTATCTAATTCCAATCTGTCGAGCTCTACACTTTCCTCTACATCGCCTTGAAATGCTTTAACAAATGCGTTCTTTAATATCGCCGTAAATGCCTCCCAAGTCTGTGTATCTGGGCTAGATAAATCGCCCTCAATAGGAATACGTGTGGCAATTTGGTCTTGGCTCTGGTTTTCAAACAGTTCAGTGACAAACGCGGAAATCGCTTCAATACTGCCTTCAATAAAACCGTCTCCGTCACGTTCAATGTCGCCTTTCCAAGAAAATACCTCAACGTTATCCAAAATAGGTTTTATATAGCCTTTTACCTGCCCTTCGTTAGACGCGACCTCGGCAGCAAGCGTAAGCGTCCCGGCTTCTAAGTCAAAAGGTGCATAGGTATCAAGCAGGTTTTTAAAATTCACCAGGCCAACGTTGTCAGCTTGAATGTCTAAATCAAAGGTAGGAGCTTTGGTTGCTGGATTAAGCTTGGCGTTTAATGAAATAGTACCTTGCTCGGCCGTCTGGCCCTTCGCTGTAGCTGTGGCCACGCGGGTGTCCGATAAATCGTCGCTGTTTACCAAATTATTCACTTCAAGATGAATGTCGTGCAGCGCAATATCGATAGCCGGAGAAGTATCAGGATTGTGAAAGGCAATTTTCCCTTTGTTAATGGTGAGTTTATCTATACGCAGAGGAAATAATTGGTCGGCAATAGACAGCCAATTTTCGTTCTTACCCGACTGACTCTTTTCTTCCGTGTTTCCGTCTACAAAGTTAATTTCGGGAGAATTTACCACCACCCTTCCAACGGCCGCACCTTTAAAAAGCTGTGACCACGATAGTGTAAACTCCACATAGTCAGCCTTAAACAACGGCTTATCTATTTGTCCGTTCGCTTTATACAGCAACACATATTCTAAGCTGTAGGCACCTCGCCACAGCATTAAATCAACATCGCCCACACGACCATTGTATTGGTCCGATTGGCTTAGTGTGTTGTTGATATATGTGGCTGCGGCATAAGGAAGGTACAACCTAAACGCGATGAGCATGAGCAATAGCCCTGATACTACATAGCAAAATCGTTTTTTAGCGTGTTTCATATTTCACTCCTTAGAGAAAGGAATACAAAAAACATGCCTTGGAGAGCTTTTTTCCTCGGTAAGGGCGTTAGTCGCTACTGGCGCGGTATCCAGAGAAGGTTTTAAAAAGCCTGAGTACAGTATGATAAGGTGTTACACAGGCCTGATGGTAAGATTTTCTTAACAGTGAGTAGGAATGCTAGTGAGGTTTGAAAATACCAATCACGTTTTCGTTGGAGCGAGTGGCGGCACTGACCTTTTCGTCAGTTTGCGCTTCGTTGTACCCACATGCGACGCATTCCAGCTTTTCCACGTTATTTTCAAAATATAACGAAATAGTATCTAGCTCTTGGCATTTTGGGCACGTAGCCCCTGCTACAAAGCGACGTTTTACACGTTTTGACATACATACACCTTTGGGGAATTTCGCCAGTATTATACCTTGAAATGGCATGTGTTGATCAGCTTTTACCTTAAGTTTTTGATACTATACGCGCCCTAGATTGTTCTATCACAGGTTAGTCATGATTAAGCTTTCAAATGTATCGCTACTTCGCGGCCGCAAAATGCTGCTGGAAGAAGCGTCGGCACAGGTTTTTCCAGGCCACAAAGTGGCGCTTATAGGCAGCAATGGCTGCGGAAAGTCTACGCTGTTTGCACTGTTGCGCAGTGAACTAAGCGTCGATGCAGGAGATTGCAGCGTTCCAAGTGATTGGCGAATTGTGAGCGTGGCTCAGGAAACGCCAGCAACTGATCGAACTGCGATAGATTACGTGATAGACGGCGACAAACATTTACGTGATTTACAGGCTAAGCTGGACGCCGCTGAAAAAAGCGGAGATGGCGTGAAAATTGGCCAAATTCATGGGCAACTAGAACAGGCTGGGGCCTACGATGTAGAATCACGCGCAGCGACTATACTTTCCGGCCTCGGATTTACTAATGTGCAGTTAAGTGCACCAGTGAGTGACTTTTCCGGTGGTTGGCGCATGCGCTTAAACCTTGCACAAGCACTACTTTGCCCATCAGACCTGTTGCTGCTTGATGAGCCCACTAACCACTTAGATCTAGACGCCGTGATTTGGTTAGAGAAATGGCTTCAACGCTATACAGGCACCTTGTTGCTTATTTCTCACGATAAAGCATTTATCGATAATACGGTGGCGCAAATTATCAGTGTTGAGCAACAGAAGCTTGTTACTTACACAGGTAATTATTCATCTTACGAAACCCAGCGTGCTGAGCGTATACGTTTACAAAACATTGAGTATGAAAAGCAGCAGCAAAAGGTAGCCCATCTAAACTCGTTTATTACGCGGTTTAAAGCCAAGGCTAGTAAAGCAAAGCAAGCGCAAAGCCGTATTAAGCAGCTAGAGAAAATGGAAACGTTAATGCCAGCCCATATGGCTAGCCCGTTTAGCTTTTCTTTCGCGCCGCCAACAGCGCTTCCTAACCCGCTGGTTCAAATGGAAAAAATACAGCTGGGGTACGATGACCATATAGTTCTCCAACAGGTAAAACTGAATTTAGTACCCGGTAGCCGAATAGGTCTTTTAGGCAGAAATGGCCAAGGTAAGTCAACGTTAATTAAGCTGTTAGCGGGCGTTCATGCGCCCAAGCAGGGCATTTTTAATACCGCTAAAGGTCTTAAAATTGGTTATTTTGCGCAGCATCAGTTAGAAACACTAGACGCTAACGCCACTCCCCTTTTACATTTGCAACGCATTGATGAAAAAGCGACTGAACAGCAGCTTCGCGACTATCTGGGCGGTTTTGGTTTTAACGGCGATGAAGCATTGGCGCCCGTGGCACCTATGTCAGGTGGTGAAAAGGCGCGTTTGGTGTTGGCGTTAATTGTTTACCAAAAAACTAACTTATTGCTGCTCGATGAGCCTACCAACCATCTAGATTTAGAAATGCGCCACGCGCTTAATATTGCTCTTCAAGGTTTTGAAGGCGCTATGGTGCTGGTATCGCACGACCGCTTCTTACTTTCCTCGGTTTGTGAAGATTTCTATTTGGTAGACAGCGGTGAAGTTGAGCCATTTAAAGGCGATTTGGATGACTATCGCGACTGGATTTTAAAACAGCAGGCGGCAGAAAAAGCCAAGGCCAACAGCGAGGCTAAAAGTGCCAACAGCGACGCTAAAAACAGCGCGCAGCACGAGGCCGGAGCGCACAGTAAGCCGGAACGCAAGTTAGATCGTAAAGAAGAAAAGCGCCGCGAAGCCGAGTTCAGACAAAGCGTAGCGCCACTTAAAAAAGCCATCGAAAAACACGAAAAAGCCATGGAGAAATGCAGTGCCGCCTTGGCAGAGGTAGAAGCATCACTCGCCGATACCTCGCTTTACAGCGACGACAAAAAAGCAGAACTCATGGGCTTGCTCGACAAGCAAACTCAGCTTAAGCAACAGCTTGAAGAGGAAGAGATGGCATGGCTAGATGCCCAAGAGCAGATAGAGCAAAAACGAGAAGAGTATGACAATGTCAGCGCCTAATATAAAAAGCAGTGTGTTTTGGGAGTACAGCGTATCTCGCTATACGAAAGGCGATATGGCACCGCTCGCGCTTTTACTTCAGGACAACCACAAGGTGAATGTAAACGTTCTCTTGCTGATTTGCTGGTGTTTAGAGAATAATGTCATTATAAATTTGCCTCAGCTTAAGTCGGTTATAGCGGCATCAGCGAGCACTGACGAAAAGTTAAAGCAGCATCGCGAGAAGCGCAAAGCAGCAAGCCCAGAGAAAGGTGGTGAGCAAACAACCTACGATGCACTTAAAGCGCAAGAATTAGAGCTTGAAAGGCAACAACAGCAAGACATCGTTGCGTCTTTTAATGAGCAGGCGGTTACGCAATTGGGTCAGCAGGCCTCGCCAGCTAATATATTTAACGCGTCTATCGCTGCGTTCATTAATGCATACGAGTTACGCGACAACAACGAGGCGCGCCAGTTAGTGAGCCTTGTAGTTAATCAATTATCGTAAAAACACAATAAGAAAATACAATGAGCAAATCAGCGCTATCGCATGGAAAGATAATAAAAAGTAGCTTTAAAGTGCCAGGATGGGCAAAGAACCGACATGTGCAAACCATATGGCCGCGTTTTATTCAAAAGCGCTTGCCCCTTTCTTATGACATGGAGCGTTTAACCTTACCGGATGACGACTTTGTTGACGTAGCATGGGGCCCCAAACCACAAGAAACATCAGGGATAGTGGTGATGTTTCACGGATTGGAAGGCAGCATCAAGTCGCATTATGCGAACGATATGATGGCCCAACTGTCTGTGAATGGTTGGCAGGTGGTAATGATGCATTATCGCGGCTGTAGCGGTGTGCCAAATCTAAAAGCGCGCGCTTATCACAGTGGCGAAACAGAAGACCCTAGTTTTTTCTTAGAGTGGCTGCACGATAAATTTCCTCGTATTCCCAAAGTCGCTATTGGCTTTTCGCTTGGCGGTAATATGCTGTTGAAACTGTTGGGTGAAAACCCGGCACAAAAGTGGCTGAAGGCGGCTGTTGCCATCTCTTCTCCACTTAAGCTATCTGAGTGCGCAAAGTCAATTAATCAGGGGTTTTCGCGGGTATACCAAAAGTATTTACTTACTAGCATGAAAGATACTTTGCGTAAGAAGATGGAATACATTGATTATCGTAAGCTTATTCAGCTTACAAAAAGTGATGTAGAAGGCATTACTAGCTTTACTCAATTTGACGAAAAGATCACGGCTCCCCTGCACGGTTTTGCAGATGCGCAAGACTATTATGAAAAGTGTAGCGCGTATCACTTTTTAAGCGCCATCCACTGCCCAACGTTAGTATTGCATAGCATTGATGACCCCTTTATGAACCACTTAATTGTGCCGAAAGAAGAAGAGCTTGCGCGTAATGTCACCGTAGAGTTGAGTGAACGCGGCGGTCATGTTGGCTTCATGCAAGGCTCTGTATTAAATCCGAAGGTTTGGCTGCACGAGCGCGTAAAACGCTTTGTTAGCGAAGCCTTACCGGTAAACTCAACCTGTGGTTATGTTAGCCGCTAATACCGCAGTGATATTATATTGGTGTGGTTTGAGTTTTATAAATCGTTTTTCCCAGGAGAGTGAATGATAATTCCCATCGACGCGTTAGAAGGCGATACGCTTTATAGCTTGGCTGAATCTTTTGTATTACGCGAAGGCACCGACTATGGCGCTGAGGAAGTTGAGCTAGAAGTAAAAGTTCAGCAGGTGCTAGACAGGTTAAAGTCGGGCGAGGCTGTACTAGTATACTCAGAGCTTCACGAAAGTGTGGATATAAAAAGAAAAGAAGATATTGAGCCCAGCGACACAGCTGAATAGAAAACGAAGCGAAAAAATAGACGTCTTCTTGAAATGCAGACACAAAAAAGCCGGGTCGAGCAACCCGGCTACCTACCTGAGGAGAGGAAGGCTTAAAAAGCGTAGCGTGCAGTTACCTGCATAATGTCTAAATCATCAATGATTTTGTAGTTTGCACCAACTGCCCACTGTGGCGTGATGTAGTAGTTAGCGCCTACTTTGAATGTCGCTTCTCCATCGTCTACATCGTAATAGCCCACTTCACCAGCAAGCTCTACCTGCTCTGTAATCATTGAGCGAAGACCTGCATTAATGCTGTAACCAGTCTCGTCGTCTACGTCGCCGTCAATACGCTCTAGATTCGCACCGAAGTAGGCATCTGTCGTGGCGTTTACAGGTAAGCGGTAACCTGCACCCAGTGTAAGCATATCAAAATCGAAGTTACCTTCTTCAAAGAAGCTGTACTCGCCGTTTAAGTACCAGTTGCTGTTTAAAAGGTATTTACCATTAACGGTCAGGCCGTCTGGCTCGAAAGACTCGTTGTCGTCAAAGTCCATTTTGGTGTAACCACCTTCTACGTAACGCCAGTCTGGCTTGTCGGCCATTGCTGTAAGAGGAATTGTTGCCGCAGTAAGTGCCGCTGCAATAAGTGTGATTGATTTACGCATGTGATAACTCCTTAGTATTTTCAGTAGCCCACCGTCTGCAGCGCAAACGTTCAATAAGTTTGCAAGGCGTGTCGGGAGTCAGCGCTTTTGCGATGCGCCGCTCTTCTACATCGCGCTGCCCTTATACGTCGCTCTGCAGTGGGTTACTTTGTTGATGAACACAAAGCTAGAAACGTCTTTATGTCATCTCAATTATTTCTTTTCAGAAATCGTGTCCGATGTATTTATCAAAATCGTGAAGTGCAAAGCGTCTGCCAACTTCGAAAAAATATCAGCTGAAAATCAAACAAGAAGTTGCTATCTATCTAATAAGTATGGAGAAATTAAAAGCAAGAAGAGGCGCTATGCAAATGTTGAAGCAGCTAAAGGCTGTGTGGAGTTTAAAAAGTAAACACATTGGCATGGGAAACTGTCTCTAAAAAACAACAGTTAACCTTTTGGCTAACTCATCGGACAAATTTACAACAACGAAATTGCTCACTACCTTCAAGGTGGGTGTTTTTAAGTTGTTGTAAATTAATGTAAATATAATAAATAAGCCCGCTTTTTTAGTGTTGGAACAGCTTTTGCTGAAGTACTTGTGTGTTATCCAGCATTCACTTTTGCCAACGGGCACGGATTTCGTTTTTCTGCGACACCAGTGAATAAGGAAAGGAATAGAGCGCCTTTCTTGAATGGTTTCAATGAATACTTTTTCTCATCATCGCTTTTAGAGCAGCAGATACTCTGTTGCTAGCTATACATAGCTAAGCGATAAAGTTAAGAGATTGACGACCATCTGGATAACCATTGTTTTCATAAGGAGAGGACAAATGGCTAAGCCAGTTTCAATTTTCGGAAAAGATTTACAAACTAATGCGATTCAGCACCGAAAGCTGTCGCGCATTCTTTTAGCGATGACCAGCGTTATTGCCCTATTTGCATTCACCAAAGCTGGCGCTGTCGAGGTTAATGACAACAATCAGCCTCAAAAAGCATCACCCGTTCTTCAATCTATTATTGATGCTGCTCGCAAATCAGCAACAGAAAGCTATGAACAAGACGACCACGGGTTAAACAGCAAGTTAAAAGAAATTGATTACACCACCTATCGTTCTATTCGCTTTAAGCCCGAGCAAAGTCTTTGGCACGGTGAGAATGACTACGAACTTCAGTTTTTTCATCCGGGGTTTCTATACGAATACCCTGTCACTATTCACACTATCGGTGAAAACAATACACCTAAGCGCTTAGCATTTAATAGTGACATGTTTAACTACGATGGTTCTGCTGCAGGTTTGGCAGGCATGACAGATGAAAAGTCGGGGTTTGCAGGCTTTCGTGTTCACTACCCTATAAAAAACGACGAGTACAAAGATGAATTTGCCGTTTTCCTTGGCGCTTCATATTTTCGTTTGGTAGGTAAAAATCAAGTTTATGGTATTTCAGCGCGCGGCCTAGCAATTGATACTGCTTTGGCGAAAGGCGAGGAGTTCCCTCACTTCACAGAGTTCTGGGTTATCGAGCCGGGTGAAGGCAAACCAATTACTATTTATGCCCGTCTTGAAAGTCCTTCGGTAGCTGGCGCTTATAAGTTTGTTATCCAGCCTGATGTTGATACCAGCGTAAAAGTGGAAAGCTGGTTATTTGCACGCGACGACGTAAGTAAACTAGGCATTGCGCCGTTTACCAGCATGTTTTTGTATGGCGAGAATACAGAAAAGCGCCATGACGATTATCGCCCAGAAGTGCACGACAGTGACGGGGTGTTAATGGTAACTCATGCAGGTGAAGAGATTTGGCGTCCACTGACTAACCCAGCACGCCTTCAGGTAACGTCACTTAGCGATACCAACCCTAAAGGGTTTGGCATGCTTCAGCGCGACAATGAATGGGATAATTACCTTGATGCAGAGGCCAACTATCATATACGTCCAGGGCTATGGGTTACCCCGGAAGCAGGCTTTGAGAAAGGCCGTTTAGAAGTAGTAGAAATTCCAACAAAGTCTGAGATTCATGACAACATCGTGGCTTTCTGGACACCTGCAAAGCCATTCAAATCGGGTGAGTCCCTATATTTCTCTTACGACCTTAAAACGGTAGAGCAAAACCCCTTTGTTAGCGAGTTTGCTTCTGTAGTGCGTACTCGTCAGGGAAAAGCTGTGTTACCCGGCGATGAATTTAAAGATGATAGCTTGAACACTACCCGCCAGTTTAATGTGGACTTCAGTGCTCCTTCTGATATTTCTTTTGATAACGAGACTATGAAGCTGGTGGTACAGGGTACTAACGGCACGATTTCACAACAGCGCCTTTATCCGGTAGCCGACGGCCAAGAGTGGCGTGCCTCTTTCTTTGTAAAGCCGAATGAAAGGCAAACGGTAGACATGCGCGCTTACATTGAAAAAGACGGCGAGCGCGTTAGCGAGGTTTGGAATTATGTCTACCAGCCAAAATAGTCGCACTCATACATCAGTATCAAACGAGGCTAAAGCCGTGCCTCAGGTTAAACGTGACAGCACTGTGCGTGCTTCACACTTCATCTTAAAAGGAGAGCATATGCGTTTGTTTATCATGGCAATGCTAGTAATTCCAAGCACGGCATTGGCCGGTTGGAGCTTATACGAGATATTTTTACCGAACGGCCTTACGAACTTAGAAATTGCACAGTTAGGTTTAGGATTAACCCTATTCGCTTGGCTGTGCATGGCGTTTTGGACAGGTATCATTGGTTTCTTTTTACAGCTTTTCAATATAGATCCACTGAGTTTAAGAAAAAACCAAGTTAAGCCTGATGCTGCATCGCCGTTGAAGCAAAAACACGCGGTAGTAATGCCCGTTTATAACGAAGATACCCGCCGCATCATGGTGGGCTTCGAAGCCTGTATTCGCGAGCTGATGGAAAGCGAGAACAGCTCGAATTTTGATTTTTTCATGCTTAGCGACACCCGTGATACGGAAAAAGCGGATGCAGAGCTACGTGCTTTTACGCGGTTAAAGAAGCGTTTAGGCGCTTTTTCAAGCCAAGTGTTTTATCGTCGTCGCGAACAAAACCTGCATAGAAAAGTGGGTAACCTTAAAGAGTTTTGCGAACGCTGGGGCGCAAATTACGAGTCAATGATTGTGTTAGATGCCGACAGCGTAATGACCGGAGAGCGTATGCAGGACCTGGCTCGTCGTATTGAGCAAAACCCTGACACGGCCTTAGTACAGACTATTCCTATGCCAGTACGACAAAACACCTTCTTTGGTCGTTTCGTACAGTTTGCTGCTCATCTGTATAGCCCAATGTTGGCAACAGGCTTATCGTTTTGGCAAACGGACAGTGCAAACTACTGGGGGCATAACGCTATTATTCGTATAGCGCCTTTCATGCAGCATTGCGGTCTACCTACCCTTGAAGGTCGTGCGCCTTTTGGTGGCGAAATACTAAGTCACGACTTCGTTGAAGCTGCGCTGCTGCGCCGTGCAGGTTGGCAGGCTTACTTACTTACCGACACAACAGGTAGTTATGAAGAAGTGCCTAGCAACATTGTTGACTACGCCATTCGCGACCGCCGCTGGGTACAGGGCAACATACAGCATTTAGGGCTTTTAAAGGTGAAAGGTCTTAAAATGGCGAACCGCCTGCACTTTTTATTTGGTGCTTTTGCGTACATTTCTTCATTAATACTATTTTGTATGTTGGCGCTAGGGACTGCAGATGCATTAATTCGCGCTACGTCAGTGCCAGAGTTCTTCGTATCTGAGTATCAGCTTTTTCCTAGTTGGCAGGTAGCCCGTCAAGACATGATGATGGTAACCATGTGGGGCACTGCAGCCTTGTTATTTTTGCCTAAGCTTTTGGGTATTGCCTTAGCCTTAATCAAACGTCGCGAAGAGTTTGGTGGGGCGTGGTCTTTACTTAAGGGATCTGCAATTGAATTAGCCATGGCTGTACTCATTGCGCCGCTGATGATGTTCTACCACAGCTATTTTGTGATCAGTGTTTTTATAGGCCACTCAGTAAAATGGGAAGCGCAAGAGCGTGAAGGTCGCAAAGTACCTTGGACTGTCGCAATCAAACACACGCAAATTATGAGTTGTTTAGCCGTAGCGTGGGGTGTAACTACCTTTTACTTCACACCATCGCTATTTATGTGGCTGCTACCTGTATTGGTTGGCATGGTATTGGCGGCGCCGGTTATTCGCCTTACAAGCAGTGATAAGTTCGGCTTGGCGATGCGCAAGTTTGGAGTGTTTGTTATCGACCAGGAAGTGAATGAGTGTAAAGCGCTTAAGCGCTTACGTGTTGCGATGGGGTATTTCACTCTTTCTCAACATAAAGCGGAAGTACCTGCACTACCTGATAATGCGTGGCAAAGCATGCCAGAGCAAGCGTTAAGTCAAAAGCCATTGCCTATGCGTTACAGACTTCCTAAAAGACTACATCAGTCTTAGAGCGAAGCCTTTAAACCAAAAAAACCGCACGTTTGAAGTGACCCCATTAAGTTGGACTCATTTCTAAGCGGCAACCAAGGCCTGATTTCGATATTGTATCGGACTCAGGCCTTTTAGTTTTAGCTTAATACGTTCGTTGTTGTAATAATCGATATATTCTTTGATGTTTTCAATAAGTTCATTTGCATCTTTGAACGTTTTATTGTGGTACATCTCAGTTTTTAATATGCCGAAGAAGTTCTCTGCTACAGCGTTATCTAAGCAATTTCCTTTTCTAGACATACTTTGAAGTAACCCATTCTGTTTCAAGTGATTTTGATATTGTTTGTTTTGATATTGCCACCCTTGGTCAGAGTGTATGAGTGGCTTTTCATGGGGTAATAGCTTACTAGTCGCGGCTTTAAGCATATCTGTAACTAAGGGTAACGTTACAGATGTCCGCACTTCATAGCTAATGACCTCTCGATTAAATAAATCTATTATCGGTGACAGATACACCTTCTGATTATTCACTTTAAACTCAGTTACATCAGTCACCCATTTTTGATTAGGCTGCTCTACAGTAAATTCACGATTCAATTTGTTTTCTGCGATTCTGCCGATTTCACCTTTGTAAGACTTATAACGTTTAGGCCTGACTTTTGACTTCAAACCAAGTTCGCACATTAGGCGTTGTACACGCTTATGATTAACCACTAAGCCCATCGCTCGCAAAGCGTAAGTCACTCTACGATAGCCATATCGCCCTTTATGTTTGTGATAGATATCACGGATTTTTACGCGTAAGTCAGTATTGGAACAAGGCTGATTCAGTGCATTACGATGGTAGTAATACACACTCTTGGGAAGCCCTGTAACTCTTAATAAATGTTGCAAGCTATATATTGCCTTGAGCTCTTCGACAACTATGGTTTTGTCTTTGCTTTTTTCTTTCTGGCTTGAGCCAAGGCTTCTAACTTTTTTAAGACAGCGTTCTCTGCACGTAAATAATCGAGTTCTTCTCTAAGCTCTTTTTCAGTCATCTCTGATGATGGTTTAGGAGTTGAAGAGTTATTAGTCACGCGGGGCTTACCTTTGTTTTTGGGGATGAGACGGGATATGTCCTCGCGAGCATAAAGCTTTTGCCATTGAAATAAAATACCAGGGGATGATAAGTCGAAATAGGCGCTAGTATAACCCAATGACCAATTGTTCATTTCCATCGTCTTTAGCACATGGGTTTTGAACTCAAGAGAATAAGGTAACTGCTTATGAATAAAGCTATTTGAGCCGTTTATTTGATAAACCTGAAACCAATAGCGAATAAGCCGAGCGCTTACTCCGTACTTTTTACCTAAAGCTTCAGAATTTTTCTCTTCGACTAGCTGGGCGAGCTTTATTTTAAACGCTCTATTGTGTTTTGACATAAAAAGACCCCCAATAATTGGAATGTCCAACTAATGGGGGTCACTTCCCGTTTCGTGCGGTTTTTTAATGCTTCTTATTTTCTTACCACCGCCTAGCGCTTATCGATAGACGCTAGCAATAGCAGTATTCTATTGCGTAAAGGTAACGGAAAACGTCACTGGGACTGTCGTTGTTATGCTCTTTAGCCCTGCAATTTTCTGTAGTGCAGCTACGCCTTCAGCAAGACCGAAAGACTCTGCTTTAATAAGTGTAGGAGCAGTAGTAGATACAGTTAGTGTATCGTCGTCTACTTTACTCGCCTTAACAGAAAATGATGTAGGAACGGCCTTTCCATGTAACATCAAAATGCCATCTACTTTTCCGTTAACGACTTGACCCGCTTTCAGGCTCATCATCGACTCAGGTAAATCGGCTTCAAACTTAGCTTGTGCATATTTGCTCACGTTAAAAAGCATCTCTTGCATTCGCTGATTGCGAATATCAATAGCTGTATTAACTGACGATAAGTCTACCGCCACAGAGAGCTTGCCGCTATCAGACAGGGTACCGTCAAAGCTATCAAACTTATGTACTTCAGTGACCTGTGCATTCTTAGTTGATAAAAAATGTAGCGCACTTGTCTCGCCGTCTATTGACCAGTCGGCTGCGGCAGGGAATGCTAGCCCACATGCGAGCAATGCTGCAGATAACGTGCGAATACGTGTAGTCATCATAGGTTACTCCTTTTACTTTTTGGTTCCATCTGGCTTGATTTAACCAATACCAGAGTAATGTGGCCCAGCAACATTACTACGCTATTATACGTAGGTTTATTTCACTGCGCTAAGTAAATAATACGCGCTAGTGCTGATGTGGGTTTACGAAGTCATCATACTGGACTACATCTTGCCATGGCACCCTTTGATCGCCCATTACCACAAAATCTGGGTTCTCTAACGAATGACGCTGATTGTAGGTAAGAGGTTCGAAGTTAGCGGCGGCAATACTCCCACCCGCTTCAGAGACAATGCATTGCGATGCGCCAGTGTCCCATTCGCCGGTAATACCGATACGCATAAATACATCAGCTTTTCCTTCGGCAATAAAACAGGCTTTCAGGGAACAGCTTCCCAATGGAAGCGTTTGGTATACGCGCTTAGCGCACATTCTGCTGAGCACTTTTTCTCTCGACTGACGACGGCTTATTGCAATCATCACCACACTATTTTTAGGGTCGTCTAGCTTGCGTACGCTTATTGGGTGATCACCATCAGGTGATGACTTAAACGCACCTTTGCCTTTTTGCGCATAATACAACGATTGCCCTGGAGGCCAGAAAATAACGCCGATAGTTGGCTCATTGTTCTCTATTAGGGCAATATTGACCGCAAAGTCTCCGCTTCTGGCAATAAATTCTTGGGTGCCGTCGATGGGGTCGATTAACCAGTATTGAGACCAATGCTTTCGCTCTTCTAAACTTGCGTGTTTGTTTTCCTCTGAGAGGATTGGGATATCAGGCGTCGCGGCTTGTAAGCGCTTGTTGATGATATCGTTTGCCAAATAATCTGCGCTGGTAACGGGAGACTCATCGTCTTTTTGATAAGCGTCAAACTCCCCTTTATCGTATACTTCTAATACGGCTTCACCGGCTTCGATGGCAATTTCTTTCGCAAGTTCTAGTAGGTCGGCATGGGCGTCGTCGGGCATTGTTTATTGTTCCTTAAACCACTTTTGAGCTAAAAACAGCGCGGCTATACAGCGTGCTTCTACAAAGTCTTCTCGTGCAAGTAAAGCATCTGCTTCATCTAAAGGCCAGTGAATCACCTCAAGAGGCTCAGGTTCGTCGCCTTCAAGTTGCTTTGGATACAAGTCTCGAGCCAAAACAATGGTCATATTGGCGTTAAAGAAAGTGGGTGCCATACTGACCTTATGGAGCTCTATAAGATCGTTCGCTGCAAAGCCAGCCTCTTCTTGTAGCTCGCGATTAGCGGCCTCAATAGCTGTTTCGCCAGGGTCTATTAGGCCTTTTGGAAAGCCTAGTTGATACGAATGTGTGCCGGCTGCATATTCACGAATTAACACCATGGTATTTTCATCAAGCATAGGCACTATCATTACCGCGCCCCGGTTTCCGCCTGCCATCCGTTCAAATTCACGGGTAGCGCCGTTCGAAAACTCAAGGTCTAAGCGTTCTACCCTAAAGAGTTTGCTTTGCGCAACGATTTCACGAGAATGAATGTGTGGTAACGGTTTGTTCGGATCAATTTTTGGCATGTCTCTCGCTACAACTTTGTTATCATACTTGTATACAATTTCTTAGCTTACTTCATTATAAGGAAAATCGCTTGCCCTTTCTGCCCTGGAATGAAATAGAAACTGTACTGCTAGATATGGACGGTACTTTGCTGGATCTTCATTATGACAACCAGTTCTGGCTGCACCATTTACCCAAACGGTTAGCTCAGATAAAAGGTATTTCTGAGGCCGAGAGTCAAAAGGAAATGAGCGCGCGTTATGAGTCAGTATTTGGGCAAATTCAGTGGTACTGCTTAGACTACTGGGCTGAAACTCTAGCACTGGACTTAGAAAATGAGTTTATGCCGCTGAAACGAGAGTTGGCGCACTTACTATCCCTTCGCGACGATACCATTCCCTTCCTTGATGCACTTCACGGCTCAGGTAGGCAGGTAGTGTTAGTAACCAATGCGCATCCAAACAGTCTGGCACTTAAAATAGAGCATACCCAACTTGATGCGCATATCGACAACCTTATTTCTACCCACGAATTTGGCGTTACCAAAGAGTCTCAGCTTTTATGGGAGCGACTACAAAAGAGGGTGCAATTTGATAATAGCCGCACCTTATTTGTCGATGACTCACTGCCTATTTTGAAAGCGGCACAGACGTACGGTATTAAACACTTACTTGCTGTAGACAACCCTGATAGTACCTTGCCAAATCGCAATATTAGCGAATTTCCAGCAGTACGCGATTACCGTTTAATGCTAGAAGATATTAAGCGTAACCCAGTGGGTGATGCTGCAAAAGGACGTTTTTAAAGGACGAAAGCAAATGGTTTCTGACACAATTTTTGTAGGGTCGCTGAATCCGGTAAAAATAAATGCTGCGCTCAATACACTTTCTGACACACTAGAGCACGACTTCGACGCCCAGGGCATGTCTGTGCCAAGCGGCGTGCCCGAACAGCCCATGAACGAGGATGAAACGCGCTTAGGTGCTATTAATCGAGTGAAGGCCATGCTAGCTCATCATCAGGGCGGCCTTACAGACGCATGGTATGTGGCAATTGAAGGTGGTGTGGATGTATTTGAAGATGGCCCTGCAACCTTTGCTTATGTGGCGATTTACCATGAAGGTCACTGGTCGGTAACACGAAGTGCGAGTTTACCCCTTCCAGTGAGCGTGTATCAGGCGCTACAGCGTGGCGAAGAGCTTGGGCCGGTTATGGACAAGCTTTTTGATACGGTAAATATTAAGCAAAAAGGCGGTGCTATAGGGTTACTGACTCTAAATCATGCTTCGCGTCAAAGTGTTTACGAAGTTGCGTTGACCCTTGCTATGGCGAAGTTTCATTTTCCAGACTTATATACCGACTAGTCAGGCCAAGTTTCCTCTCACTAAATTAGCCATTACCAAATACAGCATATCGGCCCTCAAACAAATGTTACCTCTTGAGGGCCGCCTTTCTTTTCCTGAAGTGTTCGCTCTGAAATCTTTACTGCGATAAGTAATCTTTTCTAATTCCAGTTTTATTCTCAGACTCCACCTTTGCCGTTAATTTGATCTATGTTTTTGAATATATTGCGAAAAAAAGTTTTTTGCAATTTGGCTTTTTAGTTGCACCTTCATTTTAACAAACGGATTAAGGAGAGTGACAATGAGTGAGACAATTAATACCTACAACCCTGCTACAGGTGAAAAGATCGATCATTATCATTTGATGTCAGCTGAAGACGCCGAACAAGCGGTAACACGTTCTCAAGAAGCATATTTGAACTGGCGCCGTACTTCATTTGAAACTCGAGCAGATTTATTCAATAACCTTGCAGATTTAATGGAAGAGCGCATTGACGACCTTGCCAGCCTAATGACCCGAGAAATGGGAAAAGTGACGGCGCAGGGTAAGCAAGAAGTGCAGCTGTGTGCTCAAATCTGTCGCTATACTGCTGAGCATGGCGCATCATTTTTAGAAGACGAACACCGTATTTTTGAAGGTGGTCGTGCGATTATTACCTATCAACCTATTGGCGTTATTCTGGGCATTCAGCCTTGGAATTTCCCTCTTTATCAGGTTATACGCTACAGCGTATCGAATATCATGGCAGGTAATACGACAGTACTAAAACACGCTAAAAACGTGTTTGGTATGGCACAAGCCATTCAGCAGATGTACGAAGATGCTGGTTTCCCGAAAAACGTATATCAGTCGTTATTAATTGATGGCGGTACGGCAAGCGACTTAATCAAACATAAATACGTACGTGGCGTTACTTTTACCGGCAGTGACGAAGTAGGTAAACAAGTTGCGAAAGAAGCTGCAAGTTTATCGAAGAAAACCGTGATGGAGCTTGGTAGTAATGATGCCTTCTTGGTACTTGAAGATGCCGATATCGATCATGCGGTAGAAATGTGTATTCAAGGCCGTGTTATCAATAATGGTGAAACTTGTGTAGC
>NZ_LR812090.1:4033104-4231801 GCF_903772925.1 Alteromonas macleodii | reverse complement strand
GGTGGTCGTACAGTAGGTGCTGGTGTTGTATCTAAGATCCTAGACTAATCTAGACTTAGCAACACAAGCCCAAAAAAGCGCACTTAGGTGCGCTTTTTTTATGCCTGCGATTTAGTTCGTGATTGTTGTGGCCTCTGAAACGCGCCGTAAACCCATCCATGGGGGCTTCACAGCAGCGTCCCTGCTGCGATCAGTTTTTGATGGGGCTTCACTCCCTCCTTGATCTGCATAGCAAAAAGTTTGAGGAGGAGGGGAGTATCACGCGGGGACCCATCCGTGCTTTTGTATTAGCGGCTTAGCACCTGCTTCCGTGCAGCCAAAAGTTCCAGATTGAACAAGTATTCCACTTTGGTAACTATTAAGCTTGTGGGGACTGTAGAAATGCGCGAGACGGTTCTATTGTTACTGCGGGAAGGTCGCTTTATATATTACAGTTATTAACAGTTATAGTGGGCTTCTCACCTCGATTAGGGTGACGATACGTAAGCTTACATACTTCGTCTTCTCCAATTTCATCATTGCTAAAGCCGCTAGTTTGTCTTTCTAGAGTAAAGATAACTTCAGGAGCCGAGCCCGTTAGTTTCCAATCGTCTTCGGTGAAGTCAGCTACGAGTTTCAAATTTGTTTGTGTTGCGTAAGGGTAGCCATAGCGTACACGAATACCTGAAGTTAGGGTGGTATCAGCGCTACCTTCAACACCCTCAAGAAGTGATTTTGCATAGACAATATCTGAAGAAGCGACTAGGGCTGATTTTAAGCCCTGTAGTGCGCCCACTTGCGCGTCTTTTTGAATGTTTAGAAGCTTAGGAGCTGCAGTAACAGCAAGTATGCCAAGCACAACAATTACTATAATTAGCTCTATTAACGTGAAGCCTTTATTTTTTATGTGCATACCTTACTGTACTTGGAAGCCTTAAATCGTTTGCGATCTAGTTTAAGTGTATACCATTGAATAAACGTTTCAATTTAGACATAAGCCTAAGTCTATTTTTAACCAAAAGTTGATATAAAAAAGCTAGGCATTTGCCTAGCTTTAGCTTTGTTAACCCTGTACCAAACGCGAATTACATTTGTTCTATTTTGTAACCTTTAGCTTCTAATAGGGCAATCACGCTGTCATCACCCACTAAATGTCCTGCACCAACTAAAACAAACTCTTGGTCTTCATCGCCGAACATAGCTTCGATTTGATGTAGCCAGTTTTGATTACGCTTGGTAAACACATCATCATAAGAGGTAGGAGATTCACGTTTGAATGTATCTACCACCAACTCATCAATTTGATCAGTGTCACCGTTTCTCCATGCTTTAATAGTGCTTTGTAGCATGTCTTTTAGCTCTGGTAAGGTTTCTAACGTTTCAGAAATAAGGCGATCTTCTTCACCCGCGCCCATGTTCGCAAGCATATTGATTTGAAAATCTAGTGATTCTAAGTATTCACTTGTTTTACCGTCACGTGCCGCCAACTGCATAAAATAGGCATCTACCCCTTGCCCGGCCATCTGAGAGCGCTGTGCTTCCATAGCAACTAGCATTGATGCAACCATACCCGGCTTAAATCGAGCTAACTGATCGGCAGTAGCTCCAAAGTTAGCTAAATAAGCATTAAGGGCCTGATAGGTTTCTTCTGATACATCATCTTTAAGTGACTTGCCTTCTGCATACGCGAGCCCTGCCATCATTTTTTGCTGGCCTTCAATGTCGGTGGGATCTGGCATTTTGACTTCGAACACTAGTGTGTCTGCCTGCTCATAGACGTCGGTAAATTCACTCGGAAGAGGAAATTCAGAAATAGGTAAAATATGGATAGTACCACCTACATATACCGCGTCTTCACCATTGGATACTTTCCAAACTGACGTTTGGCTATCATCATCGGCAATAGCGGTTGTTACTGTAGATACAGCGAGTCCTAGTGAGAACAGTAGTTTGTGTATAGAAAAGCTTTTCATCTTCATCCCTAAGGGTTATGTACTTATTAGCTAAAGCGTGCGATCTAGTATCCCTTCGCTTTTAAAAAGTCGTAATCATTTTAACGGTAGTGAGTAAATTATAAGCTAGCATAGCAAAATGCAATCTAGATATAACCTGTACTTAGTGCAGTTTTTTCAATCTACGTAAAAAAGAAGCATCTATATCTATGCGGATTGGTATTACAGCCCTTTTCATGTACTTTAACTCATAAAGAAAGCTACTCATTTACGCTAGGTGTTTATTTATTATGAAATTTACATACCTACTGATGTACGTACTTGCGTTGTTATTTACTCCTACTACATTAGCTACTACAAGCCCTATGCAAAATAATAAGCCCCCCTTACCCCAAGCAGCCAGTGAGGCGTTGATAGAAAGCATTTCAGCATTTCCCCACTTTACTAAAGAAGAAGTAATAGCGAGTACGCCTCGTACCATTGAAGAATGGAGAAACTATGTTCACGCTAGAAATAGCGAGCAAAAGAAAAAAATCAAAAAGATGAAAAAAGAGCTTAACGTGGATGTTGAGCTTATTAAATTAAATGATGTGGTAGTGCGCAAGTTGACACCTGAAACGATTACACCTGAATTTAAAGATAAGGTTTATCTTGATATTCATGGTGGTGCGTTTGTGCTTTTTGGCGGTTTGCCGAGCATCGAAGAAGGGCTGCTCGTCGCTGAAAGGTTAGGTATTGTAGTATATAGCGTTGACTATAGGATGCCGCCAACGTTTCCTTTTCCCGCTGCACTGAATGACGTAGTGGCAGTTTACAATGCTTTACACGACCAAGTTGATGAGGGAAATATATTTGTGGGAGGGACATCGGCTGGAGGTGGCTTGGTGCTGTCACTGGTACAGTCGCTCATTAAAAGTGAAACACCTTTACCGAACGCGGTTTATGCAGGTACCCCTTGGGCCGACCTTACCAAAACCAGCGATTCTCTTTTCACAAACGAGGGTATAGACAATGTGCTGGTGACTTATGATGGGCAGTTAGAAGCTGCCGCTAAGTTATACGCGGGCAAAAAAGCATTGACTGACCCTGCTATATCGCCACTTTACGGTTCATTCGAACATTTCCCTCCCACTTTCCTGGTTACAGGCACCAGAGACCTGTTTTTAAGTGATACGGTTAGGGTTAATCGCGCTATAAGGGATAGTGGAGGCGGTACGCAGTTAGAAGTTTTCGAAGGTTTGTCTCACGCTGAATATCTGATCTTTTATAAGACACCTGAGTCGGAAACGACCTATCATTTAATGAAGTCTTTTTTTCTTTCCTACTTGTGACTAGCTAAGTACGCATATCTGTAGATATGCGTACGCTATACATTTTTCAATTAAGAGCCAAAAATCACAGTTAATACGGTAACGACAGCGCCAATACCGGCAATTTTAAGCCCGTTTTTATACATTGGAAGCTTAGGTATGAACATGAGAAAAGCTGAAATCACAAAAAACAGCAAGCCCAAGCCGAAGCTAATATTTAGCCAAAACAAAGGACTGTTGTTAGTGGCTTTATGAAGCTTCACCATTTTTGAAAGTACTATGGGGTAGTCTTTCTTAGTTATTACTGCCAGTCCCGTATCTTTGTCATACTCCCCATAATTAAGCACAACTTTATCGGCATTTTCACTGGTGACTTTACTGCCTCGCATCTTAAGTAGGGGCAGCAACTCTACACCTGAAAGGTTAGCATCGTATTGCCGTGTTTGCGTTTGTTCATACTTCAATATATCGGTAGGGCGAAATATCAAAAGGATGCCGCTTAAAGCATATACACCCATAATGCCTGCGAGAAAAAAACCGAGCCAACGGTGATATTTGCGAAAAGCCATGTGGAATTTAGGTGATGCCATTGTTCTGCCTACAGATAAAAAGAGGCGTATTTATAAACGAGAATACATCTTATTTAAAGCGCTGTTTACCTGTTTGATAGAAAATTTGAGATTAACAGCGTATTTTTTCTCTTTTCCGTAGCGCTGCCTATAATCAAGAAACGCTAAGTGGTATGAAGAGTCGGAAAAAACTACGCCAGAGTTAGACTTTAGTCTTACAATGGCGCTAAACCATGGCGACAAATGGTTTAATGTTAAAAGACAGACTCGGGTTTTTAAGCTTCGATATACAGCGAAGCTTATGAGATCTTATAAAAACAATATTAGGATAATAAAATGCAGTCTATTGCCATAGTGATACTGGGCATCATTGGAATGTTGCTTGGTTGGTTCGTATATTCGAAGTTTATTGCGAACCGCATATTCAAGTTGGATGATAGTTTTGTAACCCCAGCCCATACCATGCAAGATGGTGTCGATTTTGTTCCCACCAATAAAGTAGTGTTATGGGGGCACCATTTTACCTCGGTAGCCGGCGCTGCGCCGATAGTAGGTCCCGCAATTGCCGTTTATTGGGGCTGGGTCCCCGCTGTTCTGTGGGTGGTATTTGGCACGATTTTGTTTGCTGGTGTGCACGATATGGGAGCTTTGTGGGCCAGCGCCCGCCATAAAGGGAAATCAATGGGCGCGCTCTCTGAGAGCGTTATAGGTAAACGATCCCGCTCTCTTTTCATGATAGTCATCTTCCTCGTTCTGTTGATGGTTAATGCCGTTTTCGGCGTAGTTATCGCTAATTCCTTTGTTTCTCAACCTACGGCAGTCTTTCCGGCATGGATGGCAATTGTGGTTGCGCTTATTATTGGTCAATTACTAAAACGGAACTTTAGCCTTATTCCCTTGTGTATTGTCGGTATAATCGTGCTTTACGCCTCGGTATACGCGGGTAGTTATATTCCTCTGAGCTTGCCAGAAACCATGTTTGGTCTAGCCGATAAAGCAAATTGGATTATCATTCTTTTCGTTTACGCTGCCATTGCATCATTACTACCAGTTTGGATGCTGCTACAGCCGCGTGATTTCATTAATGGTATGCAGCTATTAGTGGGCCTATTTTTACTTTACGGTGCTGTCTTCTTTGCTATGCCGGATATCACAGCGCCAGCGTTTAACACGCAAACGGCAGTAGATTCACCAAGCCTTATCCCGTTGCTGTTCGTCACCATTGCGTGTGGTGCGGTTTCTGGCTTCCACGGCATAGTGTCATCAGGTACTAGTTCCAAGCAGCTTGATAAAGAAACAGACGCACGTTTCGTAGGTTACCTTGGCGCTGTGGGCGAAGGTTCTCTTGCGCTTATTACTATTGTCGCGGTTAGCGGTGTAGCGTTCGCTGCGTCACCTGAAGAATGGCACGAAGTATATAGTCACTTAGGCGCTGGCAGTGTCGGCGCATTTATCACCGGTGGTGCGAACCTTATTCAACAGGGTTGGGGGCTGCCAGTAGATTTTTCTTCAACGATCCTCGCGGTAATGGTTGTCCTGTTTGCAGGTACCACTATGGATTCAGGTGTACGCTTACAGCGCTACATCATACAAGAATGGGGTGATATTTATTCTATCGGTGCACTGAAAAACGGCGTAGTAGCGACGCTTGTGGCGGTAGGCTGCTGTTTGCTACTCGCGTTTGGTGCAGGCGGTGCGTCAGGCAGTGGAGGCATGATCATTTGGCCGCTATTTGGTTCGACTAACCAAATCTTAGCTAGCCTGACCCTATTGGTTATATCGGTTATGTTGATAAAGCTTGGGCGTCCTGCAAGGTATACGCTTATACCCATGGTATTTGTGTTGATTATGGCTTTCTTTGCTGGCTTGATTAAGCTTAAAGAGTACTACGTAGAAGGAAACTACTTGTTAGTATTCTTAGACGCAGTAGTGCTGATAGTTTCAGTATTGGTAATGCTCGAAGCTTTCTCTGTAGTGTCTAAGCTTAAAAATGAGAAGCAACACAAGGTCACACAAGAATAAGCAGCTTAATGACTAACTGAACAACGATTTGATTTTTCATGGTTGACCTCTGAGTTTAAAAAGCACACTCACGAGACAGTCAACATTCGGCCAGTACATTTGTACTGGCCATTTTTATTCTTCTACAATCAACCTAATCAGTTTTGTTGATTTTCTGTCACACCTTATATCTGTTACTATCTGTAGTGTTTAAGACAACGTGACTTTGTCTGCAAGCAGAGCATGCCTACGAGCATTGAAGCTTAAGGCAAGGTTACAAGAGAGGCTAAGTGTCAGATATCATTTTACTAGGGCAAAACTTTCTAGCGCTGTTCATGGAATCGGCGCCATGGCTGCTATTGGGTTTACTGGTCGCAGGAGTAATGCACGAGTTAGTACCTGTGTCTTTTCTTGAAAAGCATATGGGTAGCGCATCATTTGGCTCTATTAGCAAAGCTGCTATTATCGGCGCGCCGCTACCACTTTGTTCATGTGGCGTTATTCCGGCAGCACTTGGTTTACGCCGAAGCGGCGCATCTAAGTCTTCAACGATATCTTTTTTAGTGTCCACACCAGAAACGGGTGTAGATAGTGTGTCAGTTTCCTACGCTTTGTTGGGGCCTTTGTACGCCATTGTTAGGCCTGTTGCAGCCGTGGTGAGTGCAATCTACGCTGGTTTAATGGTACGTTTTTTTGCAGAGCGCAACGAATTAACAGTGCAGAGTGAACCTGTACCTGCTTCGGCCACATCATCGTGTTGCAGCACTAAAGCAAAGCCAGAAGTTGTGAAAAAACCAGAGGATAAGACGCAATGCTGTGACAGTGACCCTACACATCAGCATGATCATAATGTGCCGCGTAAATCATCTCAGGTGGCTAAGGTATTGTCTTATGCAAGTGGCAAGCTGTTGGAAGATATTGTGGTGTGGCTACTTATTGGGTTAGCCCTCGCCGCTGCCATTAAAACTTGGGTGCCCACCGACTTTCTTACCCAGTGGGGAGATGGTGTGGTCGCTATGCTTGTTATGGCACTTATTGGTATTCCTATGTACATATGCGCTACCGCGTCTACACCGCTTGCGGTTGGCTTTTTGGCTGCAGGGTTATCTCCTGGTGCCGTGCTTGTGTTTTTAATGGCAGGCCCTGCCACTAACGTGTCTACTATGGGCATGATAAAGCAAGAGATGGGGGCGCGAACACTTGTGCTTTACTTGTTCAGCGTTATCTCGGCAAGTATAGGTTTTGGTTACGCACTAAACTACCTAGTGTCCTCGTTTTCTCTATCTTCGATGATCAAAACAGCCAGCCACGTTCATGAGCACGGCGCAGGTGTTCAAATAATCTATGGTTTATGTGCAATTTTGCTGGCGGGATTGATGTTAAGGCTGGGTGTGAAAAAGCTTCAGCAATATCGCCATAATCACGAACAGCACTCGGCATGCTGTGGTTAGGTTTAACGCTGCAGTTGCTTCTCCTCATTCAAGCGCTCGAATGTTATTTACAGAGCGCTTGTATATCCCGCTCTATTATCCATAATAGTCGCTCAACTTCTTTAAATTAAAACGCGTTTAAACCTACAGGGACGCTTGGAATAATTACATGCTTTTACTTATTGTGTACGTCTTCATTGCACTGGGCTTTTCTTTTTTGTGCTCAATCGCAGAGGCTGTAATTCTGAGCGTTTCGTCAGCGTATATCTCGGTATTGGAAAAAGACGGCAAAGCCAGCGGTGCATTACTTCGTAAACAAACCGATAATATTAATACTCCGCTATCTGCTATTTTAACGCTGAACACCATTGCCCATACCATGGGGGCTGCCGGCGCAGGTGCGCAAGCAGCGGCCGTATTCGGCGACGCCTATTTAGGTGTTATTTCAGCTGTCCTTACTCTGCTTATTCTAATTTTTTCAGAAATAATTCCAAAGACACTTGGCGCTACTTATTGGCGAACACTAGCCCCTGTAACGGCATACTTTCTCAAATACCTTTCAATCGTGCTTATGCCGTTCGTTAAAATGTCTGAGCTCATGACTAAAGGATTCAAGGAAGACAGCCCACTTCGCGGATTGAGCCGCAGCGAGCTTCACGCTATGGCTGAACTGTCAGGGCAGGAAGGGCAGTTAGCTAATCATGAAGCGGCGTTTTTGCAGAGCTTATTAAGCTTGCACGAGCTTAGAGTTAAAGATGCTATTACCCACCGAACGGCGCTATTTAAAGTATCAGAGTCGATGACGGTGGAAGCGTTTTTCCATAAACACGCCAATATTGAGTTTTCACGTATACCTGTATTTGAAGATAGTGACTCAGAGAACATTACTGGCTACGTAATGCGCTCTGACTTGTTGGTCGCGCAGGCGAGAGGTAACACTGATAAGCCGCTTTCTGAATACGCCAAAGACTTGGTCACAGTATTAAACACCATGCCTTTATCGGTAACTTTTGAGCACTTCATTAATAAGCATGTACACATGTTGTTGGTAGTAGATGAGTACGGTGGCTTAGAAGGCGTTTTAACCTTAGAAGATTTGCTTGAACGCTTATTGGGCGTAGATATTGTAGACGAAAAAGATACAACAGTGAGTATGCGTCGGTTAGCTAAGATGATGACAAAGCGTAAGGAGCAGATGATGATTAAAAATGTTCCCGATGCGTCACTTGAAAAATCATCGAGGAAAAAATAACCTATATTGTAACAAAGGCCTGAACCGTTATTAAGGATGATAGTGATGTTTAAAGCGATATTGAAAAAAGCTAAACGACGTGAAGCCCCACCATTGCTCCTACCCATGTACAAGTATAGGACTGAGCAAAAACCGCTCGCCTTTATGGTAGCTGTTTTACTCACTTCTGGTTATATGGCTGGCGCAACTGCACAAGAGTTGAGCATTCCCTGTGATGAAGTTGAAGAGAAAGCACTAGCAGAAGCCAAGGCTAACGAAGTGGAGCGGATAAGTGCATTTAAACCCGCGACCCCGTTAGAGCGTGTTGACCCTAGATATCCTTCTTCTGCAGCGAGAAAAGGCCGTGAAGGCTGGGTTAGGCTGAGCTATGTTATTGATGAAGAAGGCAGGGTGAAAGACCCTGTAGTAGAAGATTTCTTCGGAAGCCCCTCTTTCAAGCGCAGTGCACTATCAGCCGTTAAGAAGTGGCAGTATGATCCAGCAATAAAAGACGGCGAACCTACACAACAGTGTCATCAAGCTGTTCAAATGGATTTCGCATTAGTCGGAAAAACGGGCGCCACTCGTAAATTTATTAAAGCTTATAAAAACGTAGATGAAATATTTAACGCGGGAGACGTAGAGGCTGCAGACGAAGCTCTCAAAGAGCTATTAAGCTGGGACACGTTAAACCGATACGAGAATGCGTGGTTGCTGAGTCTTGACGCACAGATTGCAGGTGCTAAAGGTGACATCGAAAGAGAAGCGAGAAGCTTAACGCGGTTGCTTGCTAGCAATGGACAAAAGCGCTTTGACAATTCGGTGTTCGATGAAGACTACGTTGCTTACGTGCTTCAAAGAAAAATTCTTTTAGACACTCAGCGCGGGTATTTTGCAAATGCTTTGAAATCTTACAGCAGGCTGCAAGAAATGGATGATCAACAAAAGCGTATCGAAGAAACTTCTGCGGTAATAAATCAGGTTGAAACATTCATTGCGTCTGAAAAGAATCTTCAGGTACCTGTGAGCATGGGAGATAACGGACGTTGGTTCCACACGCTGGTAAGAAATAAGTTTGCTTTTAATAACATACAAGGCGAACTTGACACTGTGGAAGTGCGCTGTGACTCGCACCGAGAAAAGTTCACCGTAGCCGAGGCTCATGTTTGGCATATCCCACAAAGCTGGGGGCAATGTCAGGTTATGGTTAAAGGTGACAGTGAGACAAAATTTAATTTAGTCGAGGTTGCCAAAGGTTAAGCTTCTGCACAGTGAGTTTTGAAAGCCTCGTGCTTACAGCTTTGCTGTTAACGCCACTTGAAATAGGTGTTCAGTGTATTTTTCATTAGGCTGAAAAAAGCGCAAATTTTCTTGATGACCTGAATTTAGCTGCCATTCTGTCGTTATAAAGAAATGAGAGGTTACGTCGTACTTTACGCTAAAAGTAAAGGCGTACCCTCTACTTCCATTAGGGTCGTACGTAGTGTTGTCATTATCACTCACGCGATACCAGTCTATGCGTGCTGCCGCGGTTAAGTCTTTCAGTCCCATCGCATTTAAATTTAAGGCAGCGGCAACATAAGCGCTCGCAAAGTCATTATCAACGATATTTTCTCCCATTAGGGTGTCGCCATATAGAACTTGAGAAAACAGTGTCAAATCGGGGCGAGGCAGATAGCGTAGCGTTAAAGAATGAAAGCGTGTATGCCATGCGTAGATGCGGTCGGGGTCGACTGCATTTGCGTCTGCGTTGTTATCGTAATAGTAATAGCGAATTTCAGCGCTGCGCTTGTACGCCACATGCGTCCCGAAATAATAACCAAAACGATTGTCTATTTCTCTAAAAGGTTCAGTCCATGCGGGAGCATCTAGTTTTTCTTCATCGATTACACCCGGAATAGGCAGAAAATTCACTCTATCGTTGTAAAGTGACTGTCTATCGTGAAGTGCAAAGCCACGCCAAGAGAGCAGCGTTCCAGTGCTATCGTTTCCTTTAAACAAGCTGGCTAATACTTTCCAAGACCAGTTGCTTCGCACCTGTCTGCCATTTTGTCTAAAGCTAAGTTCAACGCCACCGGTTCTGAGTTCTTCGCCGATCCAGCTGTTTATGGCAGAGTTAGTGAGGAAGTGAGGCGACAGCCAAGCAATGTCTGTATTTTCAGCTGAAATAGCAGGATAAAATGCACCTACTTTTACTTCTGACTTTATAGATGAGGCGCTAAGTGGCCGATATTTTATGTAAAGCTGAGAAACGTTGAGCCGTTCTTCGCCGTCACTGTAAGCGTTTAAAGCACCAGATAATGTCCAATCGTCAAACAGACGCTGGTTGGTTGAGATAACTGCTTGAGAAAGGTGTAAGCCATCACCTTCGAATCGCTGGTGGTTTTGGCCAAAGTCTTGAAAGCTTTGTGTGTTTTCTTTCAGCGCCCAGGTTCCGCGCAACAAAAAGTCTGTTTCTGCGTAGCTTGCGATAGAGAAAACTAACGACAATAGGGCTAATGATTGAGTGACAAACCGCATCAATAGTCGCCGAAACCAGAATCGAATCCGTCATCCCTAATTATGTTTGTATTAAGTGCCCATGTTACTTGTGTATCGGCAGACACAGAAATGGACTGTGCAGGTAGCGCTTTTTCACCTTCCACCTGCGGGTGCCAAAAACGGACAGTGTACTCACCATGAGGAAGTGAAATTGAAGACTGCCCCTCATTATCAGTTTTACCAAAATAAGGAGAGTCTGAGACTACAATGTAGCCCAGCATCCAATCATGAATATTACAGCCAATATCCACAATACCTGCATTTTCAAATCGTAAAGGCTCTGCCGTAAACTCTTTATAGAGCTTTAGTTCGAATTGTTTCGTAGGTGAAAATGAATAGACGTGGTGAAACAAATTATCCGCATTAGGGAAAGTCACTTCAGTACCCGCTTTTACTACAAGCACGTGAGGTTCAAACTGTTTATCTATTTGATTCATTACGGCTGGCTTTTGGTGTGGCATTTGATGCTCATCCACCTCAAACTGGGGCTCAAATAGAAATACGCCGTTATCGACAGGCTCACCATCGCTATCATTCAGCGTGATAGAAAAGCTAGCGGTTTGAGCATTTTGTCCTAAGGCCATACTTGAACAAGCCATAAGAAAAAGGGCGGTAAAAAGTGTTTTATATTTCATTCAAGTACCAGAGCACAAAGCATAAAAAGAAAGCGTCAATTGACTTAACCATAGAATAAACCCAGCAATATACAACTGCGCTACACCTTTAGTATAAGACCTTGTTGACTAGGTGTTTATTTCGTTCGCTCTTAAGAAAACTTTTGCGATAGTACTTGTGTCAGATTGTGCTTGATTTTAATCGCGGTTAAAGCTGAGAAAACTTTCTTACCAAGTTATGGTAAACATGATGAAGTCCATCAAGCTGCCCTCGTTCAGCGGTGCCGGCGTTGACCAGTGACTGTATACTTTGGTCAAGCTGAAAAAGCGTTTCACGCATTTGCTGGTCGCTCACCATACTTTGCAGCCAGGTGATAGCGGCAATACGTTCGCCTTTAGTGACAGGCGTGACCTTGTGTAGACTTGAAGATGGATAGAGTATGGCGCTTCCGGCATCGCATTTAACTTTTTGCTCGCCAAATCCTGTCTGAATAACAAGTTCACCGCCTTCGTAGTCATCTTTATCTGTAAGAAAAATCGTCATCGACATATCGCTGCGTAAGACATCGGGCGTATTCGGAATACGCATAATGGCGGCGTCTACGTGATAGCCATAGGTTTGCGATTCGCTGTAGCGGTTAAAGCACGGCGGGAAAATACGTTGAGGAAGGGCGGCGGAGATAACTTTGGGGTGGTTACCTAATTTGCTTAGCAATTGGTTAGCCAGCTGCTGAACACGTTTGTCCTGTGCATCTGCCTGACCGTTATTTTTGACGCCTGCAGCCATACCCATCGCCGTATTTTTGCCATCAACAAAGGGAACGTCGTTAAGCTGCTGACGAAACTGCGCAACATCGCTCTTCGTCAATAAGTCATCAATAATAATCATGTTTTCAGTGCTTTTTAGAGTGTTTTTAATATAAAAAGACCTAGGCAGTTGCCTGCCTAGGTCATGCTAGCATTAAAATTCGTAGCTAACGGTACCTGTAATGTTGCGACCATCACCGATATACATGAAGGCGCCAGAACGGTAGGCTGCCGTCCAGTATTCTTCATCAAATAAATTTCCAATATTAACACGGAAAGTCAGTGAGTCTGAGTGATAGTAGTTAGCGAATAGGTTAACCACTTGATAGTCAGGAACTACGATAGAGTACTCACCGGTTTCAGCACTATAGCCCGCTGCGGTATCTGGTTGACCGCCATACATTTCCGACTGGTAGCTGTAGTCTCCACCAAAGGCAAACTTCTCATTAGGCTGATAGCGCATTTGAATGTAGAAGCTTTCGTCAGCGAAGTTGCTTAGCGCAAGACCGATATTGTCTTCGCTGTAAGACTCAAGAATTTCAGAATCCATAAATGCAGCAGACGCCTGGATGCTAAGCTTATCTGTGATATCACCGCTTAAACCAAACTCAATACCTTCTACACGGTTTTCACCTGTGTTCAATGTACCGAGCGTTGAGTAAGCATCACCGACACTTTCGTGTACGTCGCTCTTAGTGATGCGGAATAGTGCTGCGTTTGCTACAAGCTTTTCATTGAACAGTGACCACTTAGTACCTAACTCAATGTTTTCAACCTGCTCTGGATCAGCTTGAGACGCTTGCTCTGGCGTACCACAAATACCACCATAACCACAGTTAGCACCTAGATCTGATTCACCGCCGTTTATGTTCGTTGCCGTGCTATACGAAGCGTAGATGTTTCCGTTTTCGGTCACATCATAAACTAGCCCTAAATGACCGTTGTACAGTTCATCTGAGAACTCGTAAAGGTCGCTAGAGGTTTGGTTGCTATAGTCATAGCTATCTACGCGAAGACCAGCGAAAACATTAAAGTTATCGGTAAGCTCAAAGGTGTCCATTACGTATAGCGAGTAAGTTTCAATGTCGAATAGGGCATCAGCATCGCCACGGGTATAAGCTTTACCCATTAGCGAGTTGATATTATCAACCATGTTACCTTCGCCATCTAACAAGCAATAGCTTTCAGATACACCGCGGCGGCCGCTGGTTAAACAGTTCGATGGATTGGTGTAGTCCATATTGAACACGCCGTTGTCTACCGACTCGTCTGTATATTCAAAACCGAATACAAAGCGGTGATCAACGCCTGCGAAAGCCGTATCCCAGAAAAGGTTGAACTGTGTAGTCACGTAGTCAACTTCCTGCCAACCTTGGTGGTTGCTAAGCGATAGGGTGTAAGCGCCTGGCGCAGTAGGGTCTGTCGCGTCACGGTTAGTGCCTCGCATCCCTGTGGTAATATATTCGTTTTCCGTTTTACCTACACGGGTTGCGTTATAAAAACGCACGTTATCGCTAATATCATATTCAGTTCGCAAGGTGAATGTGGTTACTTCCGAGTTTTGGAAGTCTTCATCTTGTGCGTACACAGGAATATCTTCAAGCGGATAGCCTGCATCACGATCGTAATAGCTACCTAAGTCAGGAATGTCTTCTGCATTGAGGTAATACAAGTCGCCGGTGAACGACAAGCGGTCAGTAGGCTGATTCACATAAGAAAGCTGCACACCTTCGCGGTCGCGCTCGATACCCTCACGTCCAGGTTTATCTTCTGACGAGTAAAGTCCGTTTAGGCGCACCGCGCTGGTTTCACTAAGCGTTTTGTTTAGATCAACGGTTAAACGCGTGTGCTCATCGGTACCAACTGCGGCATCAACACGGCCGAAGTTATAAGCGGTAGACGCCTTTTTGGTGATAGAGTTAACCGCACCACCTGAAGAACCGCGACCGGCAAAAGTAGAGCTAGGGCCTTTTGTAATTTCAACACGCTCAGTTGCGAAGCTTTCGCGGGTTGTCATGCCTGGATCGCGAAGCCCATCAACGAATACGTCGCTACGTGCTTCATGACCACGAATAATATAGCGGTCACCAAAAGCATTACCATTCTCACCCGTACCTAAAGTTACACCTGCCTGTGCTTGCAAGATATCTCTAAGATCTGTTCTTCCGCTTTCTTGAATTTGGTCTTGAGTAAGAACGCTAATGGTTTGTGGTGTATCAACAAGGTCTGCTAAGCGACGAGGATCGCCAGATTTATTGTAGCGGTAGATAGATTGCTGTACGCCGTGAATTTTAATCAGTTCTATTGCTTCGTCAGAGACGGCTTCACATTCTGTCGAAGTTGCATCACTACACGATTCTACTTCTTCCTGAGCCATTACTGCGCCACTACCAAATGCAAGTGCCGCTGCAATGGTCTGTGCGCCCATAGTTAATTTAGTGTTTTTCATCCTGTTTCCCTTGAGTGTGTGTAAGGAGGACGAAGTCTATGAAATATGTAAATGTTTGTAAATATAAATGATAAACATTCTCATTTAATATATTTAAATAAGTTTTTAGTAACGCTTAATTTAAATATTCCTTATATTTCTGTTAGTTGTATTATTAGATTGCATATCTATTGATAAATGAAAACAGTTTAAGAAAGAGGAAAAGCTGACGCTTCGCACATAAAGGTCCTGATAACAGATAGCTTTGCCTTATCAATTTACAAGAGAGCTAGAGAGGCAAACTTACGGTAACAATGACGCCCGTGCCATCTTCCCTGTCATTTAAGAAGAGCTGACCTTTATGAAAAGTGGCTATCATGTTCGCGATATAAAGTCCTAGCCCTAAGTGAGGAGAGTTAGTCGCGTTTTGTACGTCATTTTCTTTTCTTACCGACACCATGGATTGAGTAAGCTGACTCTTCATTCCTTTGGGAAGTAGAGGCCCAGGGTTACTTACCGACAACCGAACAGATTTGTCGTTCTTTTCTAGTTTAACGGTGATTTCATCATTGTCTTTGCTGAAGTCCACAGCGTTTGACACAATTTTATCGAAAAGTTGAGCAATAAGTTCGGGTGACCCCTTAATAAGCAAACTATTGTCAGTGGAACTAAAGGTCCATTTTCTTTGCGCATACGCGTGCCGATAGCCCTGAACACATCCGTCAATCACCTTGATAATATCAAAGGTTTCTAAGTCTTCCTGCTCAATCGCTTGCTCTAATCGCGTAGCCTCGCTCATACTGTTTAATATTGTGCTTAGACGATTTACGCCTGACTGAGCTCTTTCTACAAACACCGCTTGTTGGTCAGCATCATTAACGTGAGAAAGCATGTCTAACGATGACTTCACCACAGCGATAGGTGTTCTTAGCTCATGAGACAAACGAGAGGCCATGTTCTCTAGATAAGAGTTGTATTGCTGTAAGCGTGAAAGGACGTCGGCAAATGAACGGGATAAATCGCCAATTTCATCACGTTGGTTAGATACCGGCAGTGCGCCAATAATTTTACCATTGTCATCAATGACAGCTTCGGTGTTATCACGAAGAGAACGGATACGATTTGAGATTCGCGTAGCGAATAGCAGTAGTCCTAATGTACCTATGGTCATTACTGCTAAAATAACGTGGAAAAGTTGCTCTAGGGCTCGGTTTCGCAATGTGCGAATGCCATTAGTAGTTTGTTCTACAATTACCGCCCCCATTACATTACCTTCAATAAAAATAGGGTAGGCAGCAGAAAGTACAATAGCTTTGTTATCGGGTGACAAGCGCCAAAGTGATTCAGGCTGACCATTTAACGCCGTACCTAAATCCTGCCCCACGAGTGCATAGGCATCGTCTAACTCGTCGATAAAGTCGGAAGGTGGACGGGTAAGAATTTGGTAATAAAGCGGAAGTAACCACTCACTTTCTATCCAATGCCAAACCGCATTGGATGGGGCTTCTTTTTTATCGACTTTAATGCCTGTAGCTGATTGAATATCACCAGCGCGAGCGAGCACGCGTTTGTGCTTGTCCACAACCCACACCCTTGAATCGGCATATTTCAATCCCGCCAAAATACGCTCAATTTCAGGGGAGGGTGTTATGACAGTGCCCAACTCAGCGAGCTCTTTTGTATTTGCTGTGCCTAACGCGTATTGCTTCAACCTGCTGTTCTCATCATCAACATCGACGAGTGAAAATGCTAAACCGCCTGTGGTCATAGACAGCGGAAAGCGCAATTCAACATTGTAGCCAGTGGCAGTTTCCTGCCAGCGACCCTGAATTGAAAGGGCGTTCTCTATTGCCCGTGTTGTAGACGTATTGCTAGCAAGTTTGTACGCGTTTACCCAACCACTTTCATAGGGCGCAACAACGTATCTTGCTAGTTCGCCTTGTGGGGTTTCCATGCCGATAAGTAAATGGTCGCCCGTTTCTACGCTTAAGCTATTGGGTTGCCGCCATAACAGCGCGTCATCATTGACTTCAAACATGGCATACAGAAATTGACCGTAGCGTCCCACCATATGTTTAAACGACAGGCTAGTGGGCTCGCCGGCAAAGTCGTTGTAATACTCAATGACTTCATCACTGCCATACTCGCTCATTAATTCGCTAACTTGCTGCCAGTCGTTAAGTTCGCCATCTAGCTGAATAGGATAAGGAATAGGCGGTGCGTAAAGGTCTGTACCAGGGCGTACGTCTTGAAGATAAGCTGATTGACTATCAAATAAAGCGGGTCGTTCGTGAAGTGCAGTGGCAACGGCTCGCGCCGTACCTATCATGGTTTGCTCTTGACCATTTCTAAGGTATTGCTCAAGCTCCCACACGTAGTTATAGCCCAAGTAGGGAATGGTGAATAGGAACAACGACAGCACCATAAGCTGAAGGCGGATAGAAAAGCGAAATCCCATGTGTGTAGTCGGTTGCCTCTATTTTTTACTGATGATACACAGCGTTAAACCTACGTACTTTAAAGCTGCCAGCGATACCCCATACCGTACACGGTATCGATATGATCAAAGTTTGCGTCAAGCTGCACAAATTTCTTGCGCATACGTTTTATGTGAGACGTAATGGTGGTGTCGTCTACTACCATTCTCGACTCATCCATAAGCTGTTGACGGCTTTTTACATGACCTGGTCGCTTGATGAGTGCGTGCAGCATCCAGAACTCTGTTACCGTCAGTAAAACAGGTTGGTTTTGCCAGCTTACCGTCATTCTCGATACGTCTACTTTCAAGTCACCTACTTTTAGTTCATCTTTTTGCTCTGTGGGGGCAGCAAGTAAATCAGTACGTCTAAACAGTGCGGCAATTCGGGCTAGCAGATGGGCCATGCTGATATCTTTAGTTAGGTAATCATCCGCGCCCATTCTAAGGCCACTAATAGTATCGACATCGTTATCCCGCGCAGTAAAAAAGATAATGGGAAGGGTTTGAGAAAGACCTCGCAGTTGCTGGCACAGCATAAAGCCACCTTCTATTTCATCTTTCAAACCAATATCAATAATGGCTAAGTCGGGTAGGGTGTGGTTAAACGCTTCGGCCGCAGATGGTCTGTCTTCATAGGCATTTACGCTATAGCCCTGCGCTTTAAGCGCCATAATGTAGTTTTCGCGAATGGCCGCATCATCTTCCACTAATGCAATTGTCTTTGGCATACATTAACCCACAATTATAATTCTAATAGAACGCACACTATACCTATGAACAAAAGCTATTGCCTAAGTTCGACATAAAATCCTCAAACTTGCCTCATTTGCGCCATATTTGAGAAGCGTTGAGCGAAATTTTTATTAATAGAGCATTCTACAACGCGAGTTTCTATCTGGCTTAGCGTTCTATTGTACTGTCTGTATGGACTGGTATTAAACCATCATTACATTTCCACAATTAGGCGCCTTTTCTGCCATTTGTACCGTGTTAAATAAATATCGTCTGTCGAACACAGTGCGCATCGCTTCAAAAAAGGCTTCTATACCTAGTCTGTTTTAGCAATTGCAATGTGGTTAAAGCAGACTGTGCTGTTGACGTCTCTTTTATTCTCAAGAGAGTGGCAAACAGTACCGTGGAAGCGGTAAGGCTGAACTTCTACGTAAATATTTCTATTGGCTTATAGCTACCCTTTGCGTTGCGTGCTCTCCCAACGGTACGCAGCGCTTTTTTATTAGGGTTGAAAAAAGGTCTTTTCGCACTCATTTTCTAACTGTTTAAAGCAACCACTAAACGCGAGTGTATTCATTTAATAGCATGAACTAGGTTACACTTCGTTGGCTATATATTGTTAGCGACAGATAACTACATCTCACTAAAGTTGGTTAGGGCGTACTGACCTTTAGCTTTTATCAAAGGTCAGTATGTCTTAGTAGTCACACTCTCACTACGGGCAAATCATGAAAGCGTTGGACATTAAAGGGTTAACCAAAACCTACAAAGGTGGCGTACAGGCACTAAAAGGCGTCGACCTTACAGTACAAGAAGGAGACTTCTTTGCATTACTTGGCCCTAATGGGGCGGGTAAATCTACCACCATTGGCATTATAAGCTCACTTGTTAATCAAACTAACGGTAGCGTTTCGGTGTTTGGTTATGATCTCACAACGCAAAAAGAACAAGCTAAAGCCTGCATTGGTCTGGTACCACAAGAGTTCAACTTCAACCAGTTTGAGACCGTACTACAAATTGTGCTTAACCAAGCTGGGTACTATGGCGTACCGCGTAGTGTTGCGAAAGAACGCGCTAAAAAATACCTTGCTCAACTGGATCTATGGGAAAAGCGCGATGCCCGCGCCCGCGAGTTATCAGGTGGTATGAAACGCCGCTTAATGATTGCTCGTGCGTTAATGCATGAACCAAAGCTACTTATTCTAGATGAACCAACTGCAGGCGTAGATATTGAAATTCGCCGCTCTATGTGGGGCTTTTTAGAAGAAATAAATCGTCAGGGTATTACCATTATCCTCACCACCCACTACCTTGAAGAAGCAGAGATGCTGTGCCGCAATATCGCCATTATTAACAAGGGCACCATTGTAGAGAACACCAGCATGAAGGCGCTGCTGTCTAAGCTTAATGTAGAAACCTTTGTGTTAGATATTAAAGCCGCAAATGGCGTATCGACCACAGACAACTTGCTAACCGGTTTCGAGCACCGCTTGATTGACGACCACACCCTTGAAGTTGATGTAGAGAAGACCGAAGGACTAAACCCAGTTTTCACGCAACTCAGTGAAAAGGGCGTTCAAGTAATGAGTATGCGCAACAAATCAAATCGCCTGGAAGAATTGTTTGTGCGTTTAGTTGAATCAGCGAAACAAGCTAGCTAAACCCATAGCAGGTAAAGGTTAAGAACATGAAAACTGAAAGTACACAAATGAACACAGAAGAAAACGTGGGTTGGTTTAAACAAAACTATGTAGCGCTAACCACGATTTGGATAAAAGAATGCACGCGCTTTTTGCGCATATGGGTACAAACCCTAGTGCCACCTGCTATTACAATGAGCCTTTATTTCGTTATATTCGGTAGCCTTATCGGTAACCGTATTGGCGAAATGGGGGGCTTTACCTACATGGAGTTTATTGTACCGGGTCTCATTATGATGTCGGTGATCACAAACTCTTACGCCAATGTGTCGTCTTCATTTTTTAGCGCAAAGTTCCAGCGTAATATCGAAGAGCTATTGGTATCGCCTGTACCCACCTCGGTCATCATTCTTGGCTATGTGGGCGGCGGTGTAGCACGCGCTATTCTCATAGGAATAATCGTTACCTTGGTGTCGCTATTTTTCGTTGACGTACAAATACATAATTTAGGCATTATTGCGCTGACGTTATTGCTCACCTCTACGTTGTTTGCTACAGCAGGCCTGATTAACGCAGTGTTTGCCAAAACCTTTGATGATATCAGCGTGGTGCCAACGTTTGTTTTAACGCCGTTAACTTATCTAGGCGGCGTGTTTTATTCACTTACGCTATTGCCTGAATTCTGGCAATGGGTGAGTAAAGCGAACCCTGTTGTATATATGGTGAACGGGTTTCGATACGGCTTCTTAGGTGTATCTGACGTAAACGTGACACTGTCGCTGACTTTGTTAGTGGGCTTCAACGCGTTGCTGTTTAGCGTGGCGTACTACTTACTTAAAACCGGTCAAGGTATTCGTAGCTAATGGCAAGCGGTAACTCTAGAGAAATCACCACCTCGCAGGTGGGTATTCACGATAAGTTAGACGACTTAGTAAAAAAGTACCAAGTCAGTGAAAACAAGCGACCGATTAGCGAGCATACGCAAGCCGCCTTTGATGAAGTAAGTGCCTGGCTTGATGCCGATAATGGCTTCAATGGAGAGGTTATTTTAGACTCTTGCTGTGGTGTAGGCGAAAGTACGGCCAACATAGCACGAGCTAACCCCGATGCCCGTGTTATCGGCATTGATAAATCGGCCCTGCGGGTCGACAAGCATGAGCATTACAGCGCGCAGCAGGACAACTATCGGGTGATCCGTGCTGATGTGAATGACTTTTGGCGCTTGGTAAAACAGTCTAATTGGAAGGTGACGCAGCACTTTTTGCTTTACCCTAACCCGTACCCCAAAAAGACCCAAGTTCAAAAGCGTTGGCACGGCAGCGCGGCCATGGTGGATTTGATGGCGATCACCCCTAACATAGAGGTGCGAAGCAACTGGCTTATCTACCTAATGGAATTTGCGCAAGCGGCTAAACACTACGGCATGGTGTCAGACTTATCTGAAGTCACCGGCGACAATCACATGACGCCGTTTGAACGAAAGTACCGAGGTAGTGGACAGTCCTGTTGGAAGCTAAATTGTCGCAGCGAAGAAAGTTAATAAGGCTTTGAATATCTGAGCGGCAGCTTACTTTGAATAAAAGGGCGGGGAGCTTACTTTAATACCTCGCCCTTTTTCGTTTGCCCTTCTTCTTCTAAAATGCCAAATGGCTAGCCTATTAATGCCGTGCTGTGGCAGAGCGCACGTTCGCTAAAGGCGGGCTGAATACATAGCCCTGTGCATAGCGAATGGGCAGGCGCTTTACGCGTTCTAAATGCGCTTCATCTTCAACGTGTTCAGCTATCGTGCTTACGCTATGTCGTTCACACAGCGACAATAAATAGTCCACATACTCTCTTACCGCCTCTTGTTCATCGTAATGTTTGATTAGCCCGCCTGCTAGCTTTATGCCTCGAACTGGCAGGTTCATCAAAGCCCGGATATTTCCAGGGCAAGAGCCTACATTGTCAATGAAAACGCCAAGCCCGGCATGCATACTTTTTTCTATAAAGGCGGTTAAGTTTTTAGGGTTGGACAGTGCTGTAGACGCACTAACTTCAATGCTCACTCGCTCGGGCGCAGGGTAACTCGCTAAATGGGTTATAAGTGTGTTGGTGAGCTCCTGGTTATATAAATCTTTGGCACTAATATTAATATTCCAAGGAATATTCACATCGTGAAAGTAACTCGCACATTGCACGAACATACTTGCTGCAAGTGAATTTACATGCTGGTCACGTTCGATAAGATAAAGAAATTCGCTGGGCAGAAATGTTTTATCCCCTCGCGTAATTAGGCGTGCCAAGCATTCGTATCGCCACACTCCTTGGCTATTTAAGTCAACGATGGGTTGAAAGTAGGGGACAATATCTTCTATGGAGAAATCCTCGGATATTTCGCGTATGGGCATAAACCGACCTCCTTGCAATAATGTATCTAATAGTGACTGATACGTCGCTGACACCTGCACTTAACAGCTATAGCAGACTGCACATCCGCACTATTCATAAATTAAATATAGTTGAGAGTGCAAAATTTTGCGGTACTAATTTGAAAGAAGTATGGTTTATCCTTGCAGGTCACATCACTAGGCAGCTAAAGGTATAGTGTGTCCGTCATGTCCATGAAAATTGACTAACTAGTCTGAATGTTTCACATAAGACAGTGAATTGGCGGTCTCTACCTCTTGGCGAGCATTGCAAACTGATGTAAAGTGCCACACCCTGAAAGTATTGTGATAAGTTTCAGGTTTGGCAACGAATGGACCGCGTCAACGCGCATTAGCCTAGCCGATATCTCGTTTTTATGTAGCAACGAGGTATAGGGGTTAAATAGCTGCTGTTTAAGAAGCATGCTAAATGGCTAAAAGGAAAAGTAAGTGTCAGGCCGGTATCCTACAAAACCGCCTGTTTATTTCGCCCAATAAATGTAAGCGAAATGTGTGATTGTTTAAAGTATGAGGTGTGTTGAGTGGGTGAAGCGCAAGTTAGTTTAGAGCACCTGTTTAGGGTCTTTACCAAACCTGAACACAAAGACTCAAAGCTGGCTCAAATAGAGCAGCATTTATCTGACAATATCTTAGATTTTTTGTCACAGCATGTAGTGACAAAAAAAACGTCGTTAGAAGAAATTGAAAAAGATTTTTCAGACTCCAAAGTGCCTGAGTCACCTGAGTTTGTGTCCACTCACGCTGAAAGCTTACTTGATAAGCTCGTTGCGCACTCTGTAAATACTTACTCGCCTACTTTTATTGGTCACATGACCTCTGCGCTGCCTTATTTCCATCTACCGCTTTCTAAGCTAATGGTAGGGCTTAACCAGAACCTAGTTAAAATAGAGACCTCTAAAGCGTTTACGCCCCTAGAACGTCAAGTGCTGGGTATGATGCACAACCTTGTCTACGACCAGCCTCAAGGTTTTTATGATGAGCACTTGCATAGTGCAGCTCACTCATTAGGCGCATTCTGTTCAGGCGGTACTATCGCTAATATCACTGCTTTGTGGGTAGCTCGTAATAAATTGCTCGGCCCACAAAAAGGCTTTTCAGGCGTAGCTAAAGCTGGTCTCGCCGCTGCTTATCGTCACTACGATATTAATAACTTAGGGGTGATGTGCAGTAAACGCGGCCACTACTCATTATCAAAAGCAGTAGACGTACTAGGTTTAGGTCGCGAGCAGCTGTTAACGGTAGCTGCGCCGAAACAAACCTTAGATCCAGCGAAAGCCCTTCGCATTGGTAAACGTTATCAAGAAGAGGGGAATAAGCTTCTTGCTATCGTTGGTGTGGGCGGTACCACTGAGACCGGTCACGTCGACCCGCTGGATGAACTTGCTGACGTTGCAAAAGAGCTGGGCTGCTGGTTCCACGTAGACGCAGCTTGGGGCGGCGCTACCCTATTTTCAGCGCGTTATCGCGACCGATTAAAGGGTATTGAGCGTGCAGACTCAGTCACCATTGATGCCCACAAGCAAATGTACGTGCCGATGGGCGCGGGCATGGCACTTTTTAAAGACCCACAAAATGCCAACGCGGTTAGACACCATGCTCAGTATATACTGCGTGCAGGCTCTAAAGATTTAGGCGCTACCACGCTAGAGGGCTCCCGTAACGGTATGGCTATGATGGTGTACTCGGCGCTGCATATATTTGGTCGCAAAGGTTACGAACTCCTTATTGATCGCAGTATCGATAAAGCCAAAGACTTTTCACAAATGATAGATAAGGCGAGTGACTTTGAATTAACTACTACGCCAACGTTATCGCTATTAACGTATCGAGTGTGCCCTGAAGAGGTACAAGAAAAGTTAAAGCACGCTAACGCCCAAACGCGCAATGCGATTAACCAGAAAGTTGACGCGCTTGTTGTCGCAGTACAAAAGCAACAGCGTGAAGCTGGTAAGTCATTCGTATCTCGTACTCGTTTAGAAGCGCCAGATTACCCGTCTCAGTGTATTACCGTATTTCGGGTGGTGTTAGCCAACCCGTTAACGAGCCATAATGATTTGGCCGCTATTTTGGCTGAGCAGCATCTTATTGCGAAAGAAACACAAGCGTGGAAGGACCTTATGGAGTTTGTTAGCGAAACAGAAACTCTAGCTTCTTAGGTGAAGCATCTTAAGTGCTAGCCTCTAAGATGTTAGCTTTTTAAATTCGAGTAGTTTCTAGGCTAACGAAAAAGCTAACGTTTCAAAACGAACAAACAAAAACGCCCGGTGCTGGCTCTGTTTAAGAGTGTTGCATCGGGCGTTTTTTCGTTTATAACTGGCTTTCGCTTAACGTCGTGTAATTTGCATGTTGTCGATTAAACGGGTTTTACCCATAAACATAGCAACTAGTAATACTAGCTCTTTGTCGCTATCGCTAGCCGCTTCAAACGTAGCTGCGTTAACTACCTGGCAGTAGTCTTTCTTAAAGCCTTTCGCTTCAAGGTTAGCAACCATAATATTTTCAAGCTCAGCAAAGTTAGTATTACCATTTTCGATGCTCGCTTTAATACGCTGCATCTCTTCAAAAATAGCGCTTGCTGTGGCTTTTTCAGACTCAGTCAAGTACCCATTTCTAGAGCTCATTGCCAGACCTGACGCCTCGCGCTCGGTAGGTACGCCATGAACTTTTACCGCCATTGACAAGTCGCGCGCTAAAGCGCGGATCACTTGTAGCTGCTGGAAATCTTTCTCGCCAAAGAAAGCATCGTCTGGCTGTACCATGTTAAACAGCTTAGTAACCACGGTTGCCACACCGCGAAAATGTCCTGGACGACTGGCGCCACAGTGAGAGTCTGATATACCAGGCACTTCAACAAAGGTTTGCGCGTCTAGTCCTGCTGGGTACATCTCAGCGACGCTAGGCAAAAATACAGCATCAGCACCCACAGAAATAAGCTTAGCTTTATCTTCTTCTATGGTACGTGGGTAGGCATCTAAATCTTCATTCGCACCAAACTGCATGGGGTTTACAAAAATGCTTACCACCACTTTATCGTTGTGTGCTTTTGCTTTTTTGACTAGTTTAAGATGACCGTCGTGCAGGTTGCCCATCGTGGGAACAAAGCCTACGGTTTCACCATTTCGACGCCACGTATTTACGGTGTCGCGCAATGCTGAAATACTATCAAGCACCTTCATATTTTACCCCGTTATTCGAAGCTGTGTTCAGCAGAAGGAAACGCACCACTTTGCACATCTTCAATGTATTTTGACACTGCTTTACGCATATCACCGGTTTCTACAAGGTAGTTCTTGGAGAACTTGGGCATGTAGTTGGCGCTGATACCAAACATATCGTGCATTACTAGAATTTGGCCGTCGGTATCTTTACCTGCGCCTATGCCTATTACTGGTATAGTTAAGGCTTCGCTGACTGCTTTTCCTAATGATGAAGGTACGCACTCAAGTACTAGTAGCTGAATACCGGCTTCTTCTAATGCTTTTGCTTCGCTAAGCAGCTTTTCTGCTTGGCTTGCTTCACGACCTTGTACTTTAAATCCACCGAATACGTGAACTGACTGGGGTGTTAAGCCTAGATGCCCGCACACGGGCACGCCGCGAAGGTTTAAGCCTTTAATGGTGTCGCATAACCAGCTTCCGCCTTCCATCTTTACCATGCTAGCACCGGCAGCCATTAGCTTTGCTGCATTAGTATAGGTCTGCTCTGGTGTAGCGTAAGACATGAATGGCATATCAGCTAAAACGAAAGCGCGCTCAGTACCACGTCGTACACTTTTTGTGTGATAAGCAATATCGTCGATAGTTACCGGTAGGGTGTCGTCTTCACCTTGAAGAACCATGCCTAAAGAGTCGCCGATAAGCAGGGCGTCCACGCCTTGTTCGTCGAACATTTTGGCGAAGCTGGCGTCGTAAGCGGTTAAAGAGGTGATCTTTTCCCCGGCCTGCTTTTTCTTAAGCAAGCCAGATACTGTTACTTTCTTCATGACATGTCTCGGATTGATATTTGTTGATATCGTGTGGCGAACTATACGGATTTTGTCGCTAATTGGAAGTCTCGCAGGCGACTAAGTCCGTCTAGCGAGCAGTTAGCAACCCACGCTGAAATAGGCTTACCGTCGTGCATTACCATATTAGGGGCAATTTCAAACAAGGGGACCATAACGAACTCACGCTCTGCCATACCGTAGTGAGGAATAATCAAATCTGCAGTATCGATAGTTTCACTGCCGTATAGCAATATATCTAAGTCTAGCGTGCGCGGGCCCCAGCGTTCACCCTTACGCTCGCGACCTTCTTCTAGCTCTATCCGCTGAAGTTGTTTTAACAGTCCGTGAGGTTTAAGCGACGTTTCTATTAAGCATACTGCATTAATATAGTCAGGTTGGTCTTGCGGCCCCATCGGCTTACTGGAATAAAGCGAAGAGGTTTTAAGTACGCGAGTATCTTCTAATTGGCTAATGGCATCAAACGCACGCTGCGCTTTTTCCTGGCTATTACCAAGGTTGCTACCTACGCCAATGTAAACATGCTCTTTATGCATCTGGACCTCGTTTCGCTGCGGGTTTACGCTTGCGTTTTCGCGGTGCACCTTTTCCGCCACCCTCGCTTTTGCGAAGCGCGTTAAGCATACCTTTTTGTTTACCATTGTCAGCGTGCTGGAAGTGCGTCCACCACTGAGCTAGCTCAAGCAAATCGCCGCCTTCTATTTGGCCTCGAGCCAATAAAAAGTCATAGCCAGCTCTGAATTTCGGGTGAGTAAGCAATTGAAACGCGCGACGACCAAAGCGTTTAGGAAGACGCTGCTGTAAAATCCAGATGTCACGTACCACGGTAGAGAAACGCTTAGGGATCATAATGCGTTGCGTCTGACGGGCAATAACTTCGCCTGATGCAATGTTAAATGCATCGTGTGCGTTTAAGCCAGACTCGCTTTGCAAGCGTTGAGACTGCTCTTCAACCGGATACCATAGTAGTGCTGCATAAAGGAAAGCGGGTGTCACACGCTGATCGTTGTTAATGCGTTCATCGGTATTGGCAAGTACGCGGCGCACAAACTGCATTTCGCGGCTGTTTTCATCTTTTAAAAATGGCGTAAGCTGAGGGAATAAAGGCTCAATTAAACCGTATTCGTGCAGCATCAAGAAGGTTTCTTCCCCTTTACCCGATAAAAACAATTTAAGGGTTTCTTCAAACAAACGTGCTGGTGGTATGTTCTGGAGAAGATTCGCCAGAGATTTCATCGGTGCCGCGGTTTTCTCTTCGATGCTCATGCCAAGTTTAACGGCAAAACGTACCGCGCGTAGCATTCGCACCGGGTCTTCACGGTAGCGTGTTTCTGGGTCGCCAATTAGCTCAACTTCACGCTTTTCTATGGCGGCTAAGCCGTTAGCGAAGTCTTTTACCGTAAAGTCGGCCACGCTGTAATACATGGCGTTGAAGGTAAAATCACGGCGCTCAGCATCTTCTTCGATAGAGCCAAATACGTTATCGCGGACTAACTGACCATGTGCGTCACGCTTTGCAATAGCTTTGCCCTTCGGCAAGTTTTCGTCTTCGTCGGACTCTTGGTGGTGACCACGAAATGTGGCAACTTCAATAATTTCTCGACCAAAAACAATATGAGCTAAGCGAAAGCGCCTGCCTATCAGGCGGCAGTTTCTGAATAAACCTTTAATCTGTTCAGGTGTAGCGTTAGTCACCACATCGAAGTCTTTTGGTTCGTGCCCCATCAAAATATCGCGTACACAGCCTCCGACCAAATAGGATTCGAAGCCAGCTCCATTAAGGCGATACATTACTTTCAATGCATTTGCGCTTACATCTTCACGAGAAATACCGTGTTCTCCACGGGTCATTGTCCTTGGCTTCAAAGCGTCAGAGGACGAGCTCTCTTTTGAAAAAGCGCGCTTAACAGATTTAAAAACACGATGAATGATGATGGTATCTCCGCAGACTATAAAGGTTCGCTATAATAAGTGGATTCATGCTGTGGAACAATAATTTCGGGTGTTTTCACTACTTTTTTCCTATCCCACATCGAAATAGCCGCTTTAAGCGCTGCATCAATATCATCAAATTCTGATGCATTTGGAAAGGAAAAGCCTAAAAAGTCCATTACACGCACAATATTATTTAGCGCTGTATCGTTGTTAACGGGGGCTGCTCGGTTTTGTTTACTCAGTTTTCTGCCTGGCGCGACAGCCGCTACCGGCACATGCCCGTATTGAGGGGCGGTGTAACCGAGTGTTTTATACACCGCGCGCTGCAATGGCGTTACATCAATAAGGTCGCACCCTCTGATTACACAGTTAACTTGCTGAAATACATCGTCCAAAATAACAACTAGATTGTAAGAAAACAAACCGTCACGTCGTTTAAGTACTACATCTTCGGCGTTTAAGCTGGCGTTTGAACTAGAAGGCGTAAACTTACCCATGAGCACATCTTCAAAAGCTTCAAGTGGCGTATCTACTTTTAGGCGCAGTGCACAGTCTTGGGTGGCTGAACACACTGTCTTGCCCCGACAATTGCCGTTATAGATACCGCCCATAGCTTTAATTTGCTTACGTGTACAGGTGCAAAAATAGGCTTTTTCTTGTGTAAGTAAGTCATCGAGAAGTTCTTGATAACGAGGATGTTGCTGACTTTGGTAAATGACATCGCCATCCCAATACAAACCATGGGCTTCTAGTGTGGTAAGGATGTCCTTGTCGACGCCTGCTATGCAGCGTGGTTCGTCGATGTCTTCCATGCGAAGCAACCACGTGCCGTTGTGGCTTTTCGCGTCTAGGTAGCTGGCAACAGCAGTAACGAGTGAACCGAAATGTAATTGGCCGGAGGGTGAGGGAGCAAAGCGCCCTACATAGTGGTTATGCATAATTAAGGTTTAACAAAAAGCCCCATCTTTTTGGGATGAGGCTTTCTATATCAACATACACGCGGTTATTAGCTTAACCTTGAAGTTGTTTTTCTTTGATTTCAGCCATGGTCTTACAGTCGATACACAAATCAGCTGTAGGACGCGCTTCTAAGCGACGGATACCAATTTCGATACCACAAGAATCGCAGAAGCCGAAATCGTCTTCTTCAATGCGCTTAAGCGTTTTTTCAATTTTCTTTATTAGCTTACGCTCACGGTCACGTGTACGTAACTCAAGGCTGAACTCTTCTTCTTGAGCTGCACGGTCTACAGGATCAGGGAAGTTTGCTGCTTCATCCTTCATGTGCGTTACCGTACGGTCAACCTCTTCACGAAGTTGATTGCGCCACGCTTTAAGCAATAGACGAAAGTGCTCAAGTTGGGGCTCGCCCATGTACTCTTCGTCAGCTTTTGGCTCATACGGCTGCAAACCTGCCAGCGCTAATAGTCCTAGGGATTTTGTTTCTTTTCCTGTTGGCATCTGCCACATCTCCTACACTACGACATCCATCTTGTCCTGATTGGACCGATATCTATATCAGACTCGACAGCTTCAGGCAATCGATCGTGTCTATGTAATTATTATGCTGGTGTGTTGTTTCTAACATTTGCCAGATGTTTAATCATTTATACGACTGGCTACCAGCAAACGCATTAGTGCGTTCTCCCACTAAAACAAGGCGCAAATATGAAGGCGAAATGAAAAAAATCAACCTATTTTTTATAAAATCACAGGGAGTGATTGATTTAATAGGATTTTTTGTTCATCAATTATACAGTCTGCGGCAAGCACAGTTACGCCTGCATTAGCGGCAATCTGTACGCTTTCGGCATAAGTTGGATCAATATGCTTTGCAACTTGAACACTTTCAATAGCGGTATGTTGCACACAGAACAACAAGCTGGTCTTTATACCGCCTTGCGCTAGGCGAGCCAGTTCCAAGCAGTGTTTTGCACCTCGCTGGGTTACCGCATCGGGAAAGTAGCCTTTATCATTTTCCGCTAAAGTGACGGATTTTACTTCCATGTATTCTGTAAGTTTATGACGCTGCGCGTTTTCCCTGGTTAACGCGAAGTCGAATCGGCTGTTGGCAGTTGGTGGTGTTACTTCTGCTTTCCAACCGCCGATATCGGAAAATTCACCTAGCACCTTGTTATCTAGTGCTTCTGCCACCAGCTTATTAGCATTGTGTGTGTTAATACCGATGAAGTGACCATCAAACGTTTGGGCAAGTTCCCATGTATACTTGAGCTTTCGCTTTGGGTTCGTCGACTCACTTAAAAAAACCGTATATCCCGGTTCAGCGCAGCCGGTCATTGCGCCAGTATTTGGACAATGAGCAGTAACGATTGAACCGTCGTCTAGCTCAACGTCGGCAAGAAATCGCTTGTACCTTTTAATCAAGGTGCCGCGTAATAACGAAGGTGAAAACTTCATGTATCGCCTTTTTTATAAAAATTAGGTTCACCGCGGAGACGTTCCCTGCTGGTACTCGTGTGCTATGGCATAGGGTTTATAGGGAACGCACAATATGTTCGCGGTATGCAGGCAAAAGAGAGTAACAAAGATTTGAGCAAGCGCAAAAAGCGCTTATCGAAAACATAACGATGTATAAGGAATAAAACGCGATGGCAGAATTTACCGTAAGCCTTTCAACCAATAGTGCTGAAGCTGTATGGGGCGAAAGCGCTAAGCTTTCTTTCACTGAAACAGGCGCAGTTATTCACCTACCTGATGACAAGCTTAACGAGCGATTAATTCAGCAAGCAGCGAGAAAGTTAGATGGTCTAGGGTTGCCTGCCGTTGCGCTTAAGGGTGATTGGCATAAAGAGCAGCAGTGGGCCTTTGCACTTAGCTTTACACGTGCTCTTAAGCCTGCCTCTATCCAATGGGCGGATACGGCTGACAAAGCTGCGCTAGAGCAGGAGTATGCGGCATTATTATTTACTCGTCAGCTGGTAAACGAAACTCCTGAAGACCTTAGCCCTGAAACCCTCGCGACACGTGCTGCGCAGTGGCTTAAATCGCTGGGTGGAGACAAAGTCTCTTACTCAATGACAGTAGGTGAAGACCTTAAAGAGCAAGGCTGGATAGGTATTTATAACGTAGGTCGTGGTAGTGAACGCCCGCCTGCAATGCTAGTCCTTGATTACAATCCCACAGGCAACGAAGATGCCCCGGTCGATGCTGTGCTAGTAGGGAAAGGAATTACCTTCGACAGCGGCGGTTACAGCATTAAATCTAGCGAAGGTATGTTAGATATGAAGTGTGACATGGGGGGCGCGGCAACGGTAACTGGCGCGCTAGGCTTATCTATTTCTCAAGGCAGCGAAAAGCGTATCCAGCTAATATTGTGCTGTGCGGAAAACCTGATAAGTGGTCACGCTTATAAACTGGGCGATGTACTTACCTACAAAAATGGGGTAACCGTTGAAGTTGTTAACACTGATGCAGAAGGGCGTTTAGTACTGGCTGATGGTTTGATGGCCGCAACGGAAACTGGCGCACCGCTTATTATCGACGCAGCAACGTTAACGGGTGCGGCAATGGTTGCCTTGGGCTCTGATTATCATGGTGTATTCTCGCTAGATGATAATGCACGCGATCAAATGCTTAAAGCCGCAAAAGCAGAGAATGAACGCTTTTGGCCATTACCCCTTGAAGACTTTCACGCAGACCGTTGCCCTTCAGCGTTTGCTGACACGGCGAACAGCCGCCCGATGAAAGGTGGCGGTGGTGGCGGTGCGTCAAACGCTGCTGGCTTCTTATCGCGCTTTGTTAAAGCAGAAGGCTGGGTGCATTTAGATTTGGCTGCGGCCTATCACGGTGGTGCAACCGCTGAAATGCCAGTAGGTGCAACAGCAAAAGGCATTCGTTCAATTGCCAGAATGCTGAAAGATTTCACTGCATAAATAAAAAACAGAGGGGGCTTCACAGAGTGTCGCCCCTTTTCGTTAACTAGATCCCGCCCAAGCGTTCAGCTAGTTTCTTATAACGCTCAACGTCACCGCTATCAAAAAGTGGGTTACCGTCGGTATCTTTGTCTTTTGATACTAAAAGGCTTTCGCGCTCTAGACGCTCTACGCGTACTTCTTGCACACCCAGAAATGCCGCCACTTCTTTTACCGTCATCAAACTCATTACAATTTTTCCTATTGTGGTTGTTTTTGTTAGGTTTTAACCAAGCCTCTACTTCGGTCAAGGCTGTGTGATCTTGTCATTACATCAGAAGCGCTTTGTACAAGACATTACCTAAAAGGCGAATAAAATACTAAACATCCAGCTATGGTGAGCGTGCCTATTTACGCATTGCATAAACCAAAGGCTAGATAAGGTTATCGTTGCTACGCCTGTTGCATACTGCTTCCTATTGTTTTAGTTAAGCCCATTTTTGTTATTTTTCGAGTCTTTTTTACCGATTCTTTTAATGATCGCTAATGATGGGCACGCGCTTTTTGCTTAAAAATCGGAGTTAGATAGATATAAAGAGCAGCAGTCGAGTGTTAAAAGGTGTTTTTTACTCACTCTGCTTGGTTTACCATTGCGCGCCATAACCATCTATCTGCATGAATATTGAGTTATACTTTACGATTCACGCTTAAATTGGGCTTACGCTCTCAATCGGAGACAATAAAAAATGGATACCTGGTCCGCTGCCGTCATGCTTTTCTTGATCATGGATCCGCTCGGTAATCTGCCGGTTTTTATGTCGGTGCTTAAATCCATTGAGCCTAAAAGACGTCAATTTATTCTTATACGAGAACTATTGTTTGCGCTTGGTATTTTATTCTTATTTCTGTTCAGCGGTCAGTCGGTTCTTAACTTTTTGAATGTAGAGCAAGAAACTGTAAGTATTGCCGGTGGTATCATTCTATTTCTTATCGCGCTTAAGATGATATTTCCGTCGTCCGGCAATCCAAGTGGACTTGCAGTGGGTGAAGAGCCTTTCTTGGTGCCTCTTGCTATCCCTATGATCGCAGGCCCCTCAACCTTAGCGGCGTTAATACTCCTTGCTAATCAAGCACCGGATAGAATGGTGGATTGGTCACTAGCGCTTGCTGCTTCCTGGTCGATTAGCGCCGTCATCTTATTATTTTCAAACGTGTTTCATAAAATTTTAGGGGAGCGCGGCCTAGTTGCGATGGAGCGATTAATGGGTATGATCCTCGTTATGATCGCTATCCAAATGTTGTTAGATGGCGTTACCAAATATTTCATGCATGCCACTGGAGCCCTTTAAATGGCAAAGCAAAAACTTAATACCTTTGGGCGTGTTCGCGCCTTGGAAGGCTGGAAATCCGTTGCATTCGGCGCTGCGTTACTGGAGCGTATGCTGCCTAACTACACGCTTTTTTGTGAGCTGACAGAAAGTGGTGATGCGAATGCCTTACGCAACTGCTTAAACTTGGTCTGGGAAACACTTAAGTCTCCTAAAAGTAAATTTAATATCGCAGTGCAGCTTGAAAAAGTGGAAGTTGCCACCCCGGATACCAGCGAACACGATAACTATGGCGTGTACCCTGCTATTGATGCAGCTATCGGATTAGCTGGCCTACTTAATCTAATAGCCGGTGACGACCCCCAAGGTGCTGTGGTAATCAGCAAACTATCTCAAGGTAGCGTTGAAGCTTATTTATTAGAAAGCGAAGAAGCTGATGATGAGACCGTGAAAGCTCATCCACTTATGGAATTTGAAGTAGAGGTACAAAACGAACTGCTCGATTACGTTGAGCAGGCTAAGTACCCTGCAAAGGCAGCAGACGAAATGAAAGCTCTCGCGCTGGAAGCGGGTATCTCAAATATAGGTCTTGAACTTTAAAGTAGCTAGGCCGTGCACTCTAGGTAGGTTCACGGCTTTGCGCTACGCTAAGCGCACGTACGTTTTAGTTAGCTCACTTCTATTAACATGTAGCGCAGTGCGCTGGTGTGTTTTTCTTTAATAACTTGCCAGTGGGTAGGTAAAGAAGGTGTTGTGAGTGCACTCTCATGCTCTAAGTAAACTACACTGCCGCTTTGCACTAGGTTATTCTCTGCAAGCGATATAAGCGCAGGTGCTACCAAATCTTTGCCGAACGGCGGGTCAACAAATACTACATCGTAAGGTAATTCGGTAGGCGTTGAAGCGTTTAGCCCCTTCAATATGTTTAGCGCATTACCTTGGTAGACGTTGGCTGATGCAACCTCATTTACTTTAAGTAAAGAAAGGTTACTTTCTAGCTGTGACACAGCCTGATTATCTAATTCAATAAAATCGCAATGTGCCGCATAGCGCGATAATGCTTCTAAACCCAGTCCACCCGAGCCCGCAAATACATCTAGACAGCGTGCGTCGTTAACATAAGGCATTAGCCAGTTAAATAAGGTCTCTTTATTTCTGTCGGTAGTAGGCCTTAACCCTTCTGCGTTTAATACAGGTAGCTTCCTACCGCGCCATTGACCACCAATAATACGTATCTGCCCAGTGCTATTTGCACGGTGGGCTCTACCATTTTTTGGTGAATGAGGTTTTTTTGCAGAAGATGGTGCCCGAGTGGGGCGAGAAACTCGCTTCATAGTGGCCGACAATGGTATCATGCGTTCATACATTAGGCGGCAAGTGTAGCCGAAATTGCTAAGAATTTATAAGGATTTGTCCTAACGATGTCGAAACTTTTTGGCTGGTTCAGTAAGAACAAGAAAGCAGAGAAACAAAAAGCCCAAGCGGAAGAAGAAGCTCGCTTAAAGGCAGAAGCCGAAGCACAGGCTAAAGCGCAAGCGGAAGAAGAGGCTCGCGCAAAGGCAGAAGCTGAAGCACAGGCGAAGGCTAAAGCGGAAGAAGAAGCTCGCGCAAAGGCGGAAGCTGAAGCACAGGCGAAAGCGCAAGCGGAAGAAGAGGCTCGCGTAAAGGCAGAAGCTGAAGCACAGGCGAAAGCCCAAGCGGAAGAAGAAGCTCGCGCAAAGGCAGAAGCTGAAGCACAGGCGAAGGCTAAAGCGGAAGAAGAGGCCCGCGCAAAGGCAGAAGCTGAAGCACAGGCTAAAGCGCAAGCGGAAGAAGAAGCTCGCTTAAAAGCAGAAGCCGAAGCACAGGCGAAAGCCCAAGCGGAAGAAGAAGCTCGCGCAAAGGCGGAAGCCGAAGCACAGGCTAAAGCGCAAGCCGAAGAAGAGGCTCGCGCAAAGGCGGAAGCCGAAGCTCAGGCTAAAGCCCAAGCGGAAGAAGAGGCTCGCTTAAAGGCAGAAGCTGAAGCACAGGCTAAAGCCCAAGCGGAAGAGGAGGCTCGCGCAAAGGCAGAAGCCGAAGCACAGGCTAAAGCTCAAGCGGAAGAAAAGCCGAAAGAGAAAAAGTCGCTATTTGCACGCTTAAAAGCCAGCCTATCTCGCACAAAAGAGAATTTAGGCAGCGGTATCGTTAGCCTATTTAAAGGCAAAACCATTGACGACGAGCTGTACGAAGATCTTGAAACGCAGCTTTTAGTAGCTGACGTAGGTATGGATACCACACAGAAAATTATTGACCATTTGACTGACAGTGCTTCTCGTAAAGATTTGAAAGACGCGGAAGCTTTACTGGAAATCATGAAGCAACAAATGTCGGGTATGCTGTCTGAAGTTAACCAGCCGCTTTCGAAGGTTATGAAAGCGCACGATTCAAGTGAAGGCCCATTTGTTATTTTGATGGTAGGTGTTAACGGTGTTGGTAAAACCACCACTATTGGTAAACTTGCTAAGCAGTTTCAGCAAGAAGGTAAGAAAGTAATGCTTGCCGCCGGTGATACTTTTAGAGCTGCTGCCGTTGAACAGCTTCAAGTATGGGGCGAGCGCAACGACATTCCCGTTATCGCGCAACATACTGGTGCTGACAGTGCATCGGTACTTTATGATGCTCTAGAAGCGGCCAAATCGCGCGGCACTGATATTCTTATTGCTGACACCGCAGGGCGTTTGCAGAACAAGAACAACTTGATGGAAGAGCTAAAGAAAGTGGTTCGCGTTATGAAGAAGATCAACCCCAATGCGCCTCACGAAGTGATGCTTACATTAGACGCTGGTACCGGGCAAAACGCTATTAGCCAAGCTAAGTTGTTTAACGAAGCCGTGGGCTTAACGGGTATCACCCTTACCAAATTAGACGGTACAGCAAAAGGCGGTGTTATATTCTCTATTGCCGATAAGTTTAAAATTCCTATAAGGTATATAGGTGTTGGCGAAAGTATCGACGATTTACGCCAGTTCGACGGCCAAGAATTTATTGACGCCTTGTTTAGCGAAATGGACACACCTGAAAGCTAAAACCAGCAAAGCGGTAGGGAAAAATAATGATAAAGTTTGAGCAGGTAAGCAAAACCTATCCAGGCGGGCAACGTGCGCTTAGTAAGGTGAATTTTCATATTGCCCCGGGTGAAATGGCCTTTTTAACAGGGCACTCGGGTGCAGGAAAAAGTACACTACTTAAACTTATCAGCCTAATGGAGCGCCCTACAGTAGGGCGCGTTCTTATTAATGGTCACGACCTTAACACCATTACCCGTCGAGATATTGCCTACATTCGCCGCGATATTGGTATGATCTTTCAAAGTCATCAGCTGTTAATGGATAAATCAGTTTTTGACAACGTCGCTTTGCCGCTAGTAATTGAAGGGTATACGCACAAAGAAATTCGCAAACGTGTAGATGCCGCCCTCGAAATGGTAGGGCTTAGAGACAAAGCCCGCTGCTTGCCCATTACGTTATCTGGAGGTGAGCAACAACGGGTGGGTATCGCGCGAGCAGTGGTAAATAAACCTCCTTTACTGCTAGCCGATGAGCCAACCGGTAACCTCGACCCTAAACTTTCAATGGAAATTATCCGCTTGTTCGAAGATTTTAACCAAGCGGGAGTATCCGTGCTGATTGCGACTCACGACTTAGGGTTAATTGCTCGTATGCGCTATCGCACGCTCACTCTTAAAAACGGGCAAATGATTACTGATGGCCTAACCGACGATATGGGTGGCACAGGTTCAGGTAATGGCGAAGGAGAGTGGTCTTGAGTATTTTATTTAAAGGTCGCGCCCAAGGCGCATCTGCAGCAAAAGTGGGCATGGTACAAACTATCGTCATGTTCTTTGTTAGCCATGTGCGACAAGCCTTGTCTAGCCTTGGTGAGCTTTGGCGACAGCCCTTAGCCTCGTTAATGACAATTGGCGTACTGGGTTTGAGCATAACCTTGCCAAGCACCCTTTATATCATGGTAAAAAACACTGAGAAAATTACCGCGGGCTGGGACCAGGCATCAGAAATTTCTCTTTTTCTAAAGCCTAATATCAATGCTGCAAGCTCACAACAGCTAGTCGCCAGACTGAATACCTGGTCGGAAATAGACAGTGTGGTTTACATTCCTGCCGATGACGCACTTAAGGAATTTCAGCACTTATCTGGGTTAGGCGATGCTATCGCGTATCTGGAGAAAAATCCGCTGCCGGATGTTGTACTGGTTACGCCTGGTGAAAAACATGCATCACCTACTGCTGCTAAAGCGCTGTTAGACAAGCTGCGCCAGCAGCGAGAAGTAGACATTGGCAAGCTCGATATTGAGTGGTTAGAGCGCTTGTACGCAGTTATTGATATCGCAAGAGACTTAGTTACTTTAATTGGGTTGCTCTTGTTTATCGCTGTGGTGCTCATTATTGGTAACACTATCCGACTGAACATACTCAACAAATACGATGAAATTGTAGTAATGAAGCTGGTGGGAGCTACCGATGCGTTTATTCACCGCCCTTTTTTATACACGGGTTTTTGGTATGGCTTACTAGGCGGATTAATGGCGTGGTTTGCCGTAATTATTATTTTGTGGTGGATGGATAGCAGCATAACCACATTTGCTGCCATGTATCAGAAAGATTTTAATATTACTGGGCTGACCGGTTCAGCGTTGCTAACCATGCTAGGGCTTTCAGTACTATTAGGCTTGCTCGGTTCCCTTATCTCAGTGCAACGTCACGTCAAAGAGATTGAGCCCAAATAAACGTGATGAAATTAAATCTCTAGCTATTGTGCTTACCAGTATGTGCTAACTAGCTAATGGCTAACGCCTTGCATCTTTAATAGTTAAGCAGTAGCGCGCGGGTAGTGTGCAGAAATAGCACTGCGTACACCGTTGCCCCACGTAATAGCTTGGTTGTACAGCATATGTAGTTGCTTTTGATCAATGTTCAGCAACTTTGCTTGCTTGATCACGTTCATCCAAAGAGCACTCTCAAAGGCGCGAACTAACGTCATGTAGTTGTTCATTTCTAGGTTTTTGCCCAACAAGGCGTCGTTCACCTCTTCAGACAGCGGAAGCTGTTTAACAATGTCAGTCATAGACTGGTCGAGTAAACCTTCAAGTAACGAAAATAGCCCAACTAAGAAAGATATCGGCGGGTTATTTTTAATGCCCCTGCGCTCGGCCAGTAAATCAAAAAACTTGGCGCGTACGAGTGACATATGAATGATTTCTAAGGGCTTTTCATCGCCTAAATTAGTCAAACTTAATAACGCGATGAATTTCTTAATTTCAACTTCACCCATGTAATTTAGGGCATGCTTCAACGAAGTAATTTTGTAACGCTTATTGATGGTTGGGTTATTAATAAACTTTAGCAATAAGAAACTAAGCGTGGCGTCGCGTTCAATAATTTGGCTAATGCGCTCAACATCAAAGCTAGTACTTGAACTCTCTCCCATCAAATCTACGATATTCATTTTAGAGGCTGGAAGCTGCTTAAGTATGCGCGCTTCAGGCTGTGAAAAGAAATAGCCTTGGAAGAAGTCGAAGCCTAAGTCTACACAAGTAGCGAAGTTATCTTGGGTATCAACCTGCTCAGCAACAAGTTTCACGTTAGCATCATGATAGCGGGGGATGTGCTTTTCGATGGTTTCAAAGCGAGTTTTAGTGACGTCTACTTTTACTATGTCGATAAGAGGGAAGACATCATGGGTTGCGCCTACCATCATAGGGTCGTCGATGGCGAGCTTAAAGCCAAGCTGTTTGATGTGCTGACAAGCTTCATACAGACCGTTCGCGTTATCGGTAGGGTCGGCAAGTTCAACAACGACCGACTCTGGATTGAGCGAAGTTGGAAAGCGCGAAATAATGGTATCAGATGAGAATGTGATAAAGGATGTTTTCTCACCGCTTATATCGTCAAGCCCTAGCGGATGAAAATGTTCAGAAATATACTTAGCTTTTTGGTCGCTGTGTTCTGGGTATGCGCCAGACTTACCATCCCTGAACAAGAGTTCATAGGCAAATACGTTTTTGCTTTTGTCTAAAATAGGCTGGCGAGCTATGAACGCAAACATAAACTAATCCTGAGGCAACATGGTTTGACGAGGTTTTTGTTGGTATCAAATGGGCTTAGAAAAAATTAATCCCACACCCTAGTCTATGATATGTAGGTATAATCTAACAACAAATCAATGATTATTTTAAAAAACCATTCTTTTATTAAGCTGGTTAATCATCTTTCAATGCCGCGTTATGAATGTGTTTTGCCCACTTTATTGCTTCATTGTAGTAGCTGTGTAATTGGCTTTGTTTCATTTCATATTTTGTCGCAAATTGCTTAACTCCAGCCCACTTAGCTCGTTCAAAATATTGAACAAGCGTCAAGCAATTACGCAGCATACCGGGAGTACCGCAAAGCGCGCCCTTAACATCATCACTGATTGGTACCTTGCTTACCAGATCATCAATACGTTGCTCCATCATGGCGTCAAGCAAAGACAATAGTCCAGTAAGGAAGCCTTTCAGCGTATTGTCAGACGTCTCGAGTTGGGTAAACACTAACTCACAAAATTTCGCACGAACCAGTGCCATCTGCATCAATTCGGTGGGTTGACCATCGCTTAAGTTGGCAAGAGCGAGTAAAGATATAAATTTCTTCACTTCTACTTCACCCATAAAGGTTAGCGCATGCTTAAGTGACGTTATCTTATGGCGCTTATTTACCATCGGGTTATTGATAAAGCGCAGCAGCAGGTAGGTAAGCGATGGATCTCTTTCAATAATCTTATTCACGTCATCGAAATTAAGCTTAGGTTGGCTGCTTAAGGTGAGCAGCTCCATCATAGTTAAGCTGCTTGGCCCCAACTTCCTATGCCTAACGATTTCCGGCTTAGCAAGAAAATAGCCTTGAAAATAATCAAACCCCATTTCTTTGAACTTATGGAATTCTTCATAGGTTTCAATCTTTTCGGCCACTAGTTTGATTCTGTTTGCTTTGAAACGCGCTACCAAGGCGGGGATTTTATCGTGAGAAATTTCGGTGATATCAATTTTCACCACACTGGTGAATGGAATGAAGGCTTCCCATTTTCCCTTCATGTCATAATCATCTAGCGCAATCGGGTAACCCAATCCTCGGATATGTTTACACGCTGCAACTAAGGCGTCATCTACCTCTACCGTTTCGACGATTTCGATTACAACTTTGTCAGCATCTAACGACGTGGGAAAGCGAAACATTAGCGTATCTCGATGAAAATTGATGAACGCTTTTTTGTCACCGGTAATTTCTTCAATGCCTAAGCTTAAGTGAGTAGAAGTGAGAATTTTCGAGGTAGCTTCATCGGGAGGGATATCTGGAAAGCAATTTTCCTCGCCCACGCGAAAAAGCAGTTCGTAAGCGTAAACCTCTCGATTTACATCAAATATGGGTTGTCTAGCGACGTAAGCAAACATTAAGTTCCTCTTTGCTTTACTTGCCTTACTCCTTCCTTAAGTATTTCCCTTCCAGTTTTTTATTGTTGTTGTCTGGAAAATGCCATGCAGCGGTCGTAGTGCAAAATCGATTAATACAATCTAATATTTTCAATTTCCGAAGAGAAAAGCAAGGTTTAAAATGCTCATATAATCAAGGTATGGCACTACAGCTAATCAAGGTATGGCACTACAGCTAATCAAGGTATGGCACTACAGCAAGCGTTTAAAAGAACGCTAAGAAAGCTGATTGCTAATATTTACGTTATCGCCGATGTAGGTAGCGTATAAACGTTAGAATTCATACCAGTGAGATTAGCTTTTAATTCTTGCTATGTAATTAAAGTACAATGTCGTTGTGGTTAGATGACCTACCCGACTACCACTAAATGCAGGCCAATCATTGAACGGATGTGGCGTTAGTGGAGTATGAAGTTAAAAGAGCTTGCGCTCATAAGGAATGGTGAGAGGTTTTGGCTGAAAGAGCGCTAAATGAATAGTTCTTTCTTAAAGTTGAACTTTTTTTCTTATTCTAGGTCTTGATATTGTAGAAATAGTCACTATACCTACATATCGGTTAGACTTCATATCTTAATTAGGTCTCGCGCAGCTTCAGTTACTTTGCTAATATGAAGCGGCAATAAATGAGGTGAACAATGAGCAACAATTTGCAATCTATGGCCCTGTCAGTGCCACACAGCGGTAGCATTGAAGGCTACATTCAAGCTGTAAGCAGCATTGATATGCTTAGCGCTGAGGAAGAGCGCGAGTTGGCAGTGCGCCTTCGCGAAGACGAAGACTTACAAGCCGCTCGTAAGCTAGTAATGTCACACCTTCGTTTTGTAGTGCACATTGCAAAATCTTACTCAGGTTATGGCTTACCACAAGCCGACTTAATTCAAGAAGGTAACATCGGTCTGATGAAAGCCGTTAAGCGTTTCGACCCTACAGTGGGCGTGCGTTTGGTTTCTTTCGCGGTTCATTGGATCAAGGCAGAAATTCACGAGTTTGTACTTAAAAACTGGAGAATAGTTAAAGTTGCGACAACTAAAGCGCAGCGTAAACTGTTCTTTAACCTTCGTAAGGCGAAAAAGCGTCTTGGTTGGTTTACTCATGCTGAAGTGCAAACCGTTGCAGATGAATTAGGTGTGAGTACGAAAGAAGTGCTTCAAATGGAAGCACGTATGAGTTCTCAGGACCAAGCGTTTGACTTAACTGCAGATGAAGATGAAACAGGTAATTTCGCACCAGTTCAATACCTAGAGGACAAGTCTTCAGACGTTGAAACTGATGTGATTAACAATGATTGGGATACAGCGGCGAGCAAGCGTTTGTATTCAGCAATTAAAACGCTAGACGAGCGTAGCCAAGACATCATCGAAACCCGTTGGTTAGCAGACAATAAGATTACGCTGCAAGATTTAGCTGATAAATACCAGGTGTCTGCAGAACGTGTTCGTCAAATTGAAAAGAACGCGATGAAAAAACTTCAAGCTGCTATGGTTGCGTAGTACGCACAGTAAATAGCTTGCACAAAAGCTAATGACTAGTCCTGAAATAGGTTGACACTTATTTCGGTTAAAACGCCCGATGTATTTCATCGGGCGTTTTGTATTTAAGGGCCAGATGTGGCCGCCTACCATTATAGATTGCTACTGACTCTGCAACCATTTTTCTCGCTTCTTCTAAATCTCTTGGCTTATGGAGTAAGTATTCATTTTTAAGGATACCGTTTATCCGTTCTGCAAGGGCGTTTTGATAGCAGTCGTAGCCATCTGTCATTGAGCACTGTACATCATGTTTTCTATGGAGTTTTTGATACTCTTCTGAGCAATACTGTATACCTCTGTCAGAATGATGTACGAGCTTTTCGTTCGTACTTTTTTGTTTAAGCGCTTGAGTAAATGCTTGCTTTACTGACTGCGTTCGCATGTTATCGTCAACCTGATAGCCCACAATCTTCCTTGAGTAAGCATCTGTAATGAGACTCACATAACTCTCTCCACTTCGCGTCGGTAAGTACGTGATATCCGCTACCCATAGCTGATTGGGTTTATCGGCTTTTAACCCCGCTTTAATGAGGTTGGGATGACAGCGGAACCGATGATGACTATTCGTTGTTTTGTGATAGGCACGCTTTGTCGGGACCAGTAGACGCCTTTCTCTTAGTAAATTAAAGAGATGATCCCTACCAATATCTATTTTTACGAGCGCAAGAAGATACTGTAGTTTCCTAGTACCGATACGAGGCTGAATCATTCGCTCCTGACGTACGAATTGAATGACCCTAGCCTCATGCGCTTCGCGCTTGAGTGAGCGAGCGCAGTGTTGGTAGTAAGCCTGACGAGAAATCTTCAGATAACGACAAGCTTTGGCTACGGAAACCCCGTCTATCACTTTTTCCTGGATGACTTTCTTTTGCGCTTTTTTACAACGCTTACTCCATAATCAGTTTCAAGAACATTCACGACGGCTTCAAAGAAATCAGCTTTCATTTTCGTATCAGCAAGCTCTTTCTCCAGAGCTTTAATACGCTGTTCTGGAGTGAGCTCTATTTTGGACTTATCCACGCAGTTACCTCGTTTAAGAAGCTTAGGTGTACCATCCGTCCAATTTAGACGACCATGCTTACGAAGCCAAACTAAAACCGTTGAACACCCCTGAATTCCGTAGTGGTCTTGTGCTTGTTTATATGTGAATTCGCCTTTTTCAACTTGGTCTACAACGGCCAGTTTAAAAGCGAGGGAATAATCGCGTTGAGTTCTTTTGCTATTTGATTTCATTACACTCTCCAAATTAAGTTTGAAAAGTGTCAACGTTATTTAGGATGGGTCATAAACTTTGAAAAAAGCGCCTTCAAGGCGCTTTTTTTATGTGTAGATTTTTATCGCTAGTGGCAAAGCGAGAGCCCGCAACGCTACTCTTCTTCGTTTTTAGAGGGGGGAAGAACGTAGAAGACACCGTCAAACTCGGCTACCGGCGTATCGCCATCTAAAATAGCCACACTCAATTCAAACCGCGCTTTGTTGTCGTTTTCTAGCGGCTTAAACTTACCCGATAAGGTTTCGATATTACAGATGGCCCTTGGCTTCATAGTGATCGGCTTGTGGTAATGGATATCACCATCGCCTAATACAATGTCACCGTCTAATCCACGCTCTTTAAGCTGCAAGTAAATCATGCCCCAGCCGGTAAGTGTAGCTAAAGAGAAAATACTGCCCGCAAACATGGTGCCGTGAATATTAATATTTTTATTCAGCGAAGCGCGGGTTTCAAGGGTGCGCCCGGTATACTGGTATAGTTTTATACCCATGTGCTCAGTAATAGGTATGGTCTCTGACCACGTTTCCTGCAGCGATTTACACCATTTAGGGTGTAGTATTAAGGAATTGTTTTCAGTGAATTTCTTAACCATTTGCTGGCGTTTAAGCATACCTAATTCGTTAGGGGCTTCACGCTCAATTTCAAAACCACACGCACTAAAAAAGTCGATAGATATTTCGCGGCTATTTGTCACTGCTCGCTCAGCACCTAAGTCTTTGGCAACGTTTTCCAGCGCTGCCATTATCATCTGACCTAAGCCTTTGCGTTGATGGTCCTGATGTACCGCGATATGACGAATTTGTGCTTCCTCAGCAGTGTTTAAATGAACACGACCACAGGCTACAATTTCGTTCTTACGGTTGGTAATAATACGATGCTCTGCGACCTGTTCATATTCGTCTTTCTCAGAGCCGGGAGGGAAATTCCATGGTTGGCGTAAGTGCTCCCATCGAAAATGAAAATAGGCTTCAAATTCGGCGTCGCTTTTTGGCGTAACTACCTTGTACACAATAAACCGACCTTCTTAAATGAATGAAGGAGTATTTAAACGTAAGAACCCATGAGGTACAAGTTTAATTGTGTAAGCAAACTTGGAATGCCGAAGAAGTACACAGTTACCTGTAAACTGATGGACCTAACAGTTGCGGACCTAACAGTTACGGACTAAAAAGCGAGGATTGCCCTTATCGCCTTCGCCTAGCTGGTAAAAATAAAGGTTCAGCCGCCTAGCGCAGCGAGGCGCGCCCCGTGAGCTCTTAGACATTGAACTGAAAAGTAACTGGCCCGTCGTTAATAAGGCCAACTTGCATATCTGCACCGAACTCGCCTGTGGCTACTTTCATGCCTTTATTTTTAAGGGCCTGCACAAATTGTTCATAGATAGCTTGACCATGCTCTGGGGATGCACCGCGAGAGAAGCCTGGACGGTTCCCTTTTTGAGTGTCTGCAACAAGCGTGAACTGAGATACCACCAGTATTTCGCCATCGACTTGCTCAATATTTAAATTCATTTTGCCATCTTCATCGCTAAACATGCGATACCGACACAGTTTATTTGCAAGCTTCTCTATTTGCGCTTCGCTGTCTTCCTTTTCAACACCTAACAGCACTAACATGCCTTTGCCAATCTCACCAATAACGTTACCGTCTACAGCTACATTAGCTTCTGATACCCGTTGGATAAGTCCTATCACTTTGATGACTCCTGAATAAAGCGTGACATGTCGCGAGTAGCGCGGCAAAGAGCATATCCTATACTGGGCTCGGATGTGCTGTGCCCCGCATCCGGGATGATTTGTAACTGGCTCTGTGGCCATGCTTTGTGAAGTGCTTCAGCAGCTTCCGTTTTACATATCATATCGTAGCGACCGTGAATAATAGTGCCCGGAATATGACTTATTTTATCAATGTTTTCAAGGATGTAGTTTTCATCTAAAAAACACTTGTTAGAAAGGAAGTGGCACTCCAAAGTTGCTAGGCAAGTGACCAATTGCATGGGGTAATTGTCAGTAGAGTCACCTACGCCGGGTGGTAAAGTAATGCGCGATAATCGCTCTTCCCATTGATACCAGCGTTTTAAGGCTGCGTGGCGCAGTACATCATTGCTAGAGCGTACCATTGCGCTATAAAAACTGCAGACTGCACTTGAGGTCACCGGTGTAGGCACATCCTTGGTGAATTTGCGGTAGTACTCAGGAAATAACTGAGCTGCGCATCCATTTGGCGATAAAAACCAATCTCTGTCTTCTTGCCGGGCTAAAAATACGCCGCGAAGAATGAGACCTGTTACTCGCGAGGTATACTTGAGCGCATAAAGTAAGGCGAGTGTAGAGCCCCATGAGCCGCCGAATAGTAAAAATTTTGGTATAGAAAGGTGAGTTCGTAGTGCTTCTATATCTTCAACATTAGACCAAGTGTCGTTGTTTATCGTATCAGCGAGGGGGGTAGAGCGGCCGCAACCACGTTGCTCATAACCTATAATGCGATATTTGTTGCTATCAAAAAAGCATTTGTAGTTAGGGGGTAAGCCTGCGCCAGGTCCGCCGTGAATAAAAAGTACGGGGATACCGTTTGGATTGCCACTTTGCTCGAAGTAAAGCGAATGCCCACTTCCCACTTCGATAAATCCGTTTTCATAGTAGGTAACATCGGGGTAAAGTCGTTTCATTTTGTTTCTGCGCGTTGTGTGAGTGCCTGTTTTAGTTTAGTTTATTGTTATTCAAACGTTTGCGTGCTGACTGCTTCAACGCCGTTTTTGCTTGTAAATTAAGCAATGAACGCTAAGTCTATACTATAGAACAAGTGTCATTACGTGCTAGCTAATCATATTATAGTCATAAATGCGAGGATGTTGATATGGCAGGTCAAGGATCGGGCGGTAACGTTATCGCCGCAATTTGTAACTTCTTTATTCCTGGGTTAGGTCACCTGGTACAGGGAAGAATTTTAGGTGCATTGTTCTTTTTCATCACAGTAGGCGTATGTTATGCCTTAGCTGCAACTGTGGTACTTGCCATTGTCTTTTGGCCTTTAGGTGCCCTTTTGCATTTGATTTGTATTATAAGCGCAGCACGTTTTAGAGGTGGAGTAACCGCATGAAGTTAATCGCATCAGCATTTGTTGCTATGCTTGCCCTGAGTGGGTGTCAGTCTGCATATTATGCAGCATGGGAAAAAGTAGGCGTTGAAAAGCGCGATATCTTAGTTGACCGCGTTGAAAACGCAAAAGAATCACAGGAAGACGCACAAGAGCAGTTTAACTCTGCGTTAGAAGCATTCAGTGCTGCTGTTGCGTTCGATGGTGGAGAGCTAGAAGACGTTTACAATCGCTTGAATGGTCAGTACGAAGACAGCGTTGCTGCTTCAGAAGAAGTGAGTTCACGCATAGATAAAGTGGAAAGCGTTGCTGAGGCTTTGTTTGACGAGTGGGCAGAAGAGCTTGAAAAGTATGAGAATGCGTCGTTGAAACGGGATAGCGCGGCGAAGCTTCGCGAGACCAAGCGTCGCTACTCTTCATTAATGACAGCTATGCGTAAAGCTGAAAGCAAAATGCCACCAGTATTAAGCGCGCTTCAAGATAATGTGTTGTACTTGAAGCACAACCTAAATGCCAGCGCCATTGGTGCACTGCAGGGCGAACTTTCTACTATTGAAAACAATGTTGCTCAGCTTATCAGACAAATGAATTCAGCTATCGCTGAGTCTGACGCTTTTATATCTTCGATGAAAAACTAGTCATTAGTTAGGCATTAATTATAAAGAAGGGAGCTTGTAGCTCCCTTCTTTCGTTTCATACATTTTTTATAGAGCCGAGGCGTAAGGCTAATCATCATTACGCCCGTTTTAGGTCGGCTACTCCTTTGGAACTTTGCGCGGCTCGTTCTCTGCTTTACGGTTTTCAAAAGCTTCGCCTAAACTGCACGTGAATTCTGCCCCAAACAGCACAATTATCCACGACAAATACACCCATAAAAACAGGATAGGTACCACCGCTAGGGCGCCATAAATTAATTCGTAAGAAGGAAAGTTCGTTACATACAAGGCAAAGCCCGATTTAGTAATTTCAAAAGCTATGGTGGCAACAATTGCGCCTATGAAAGCATGGCGGGCAAACACTCTTCTATTTGGCACTACCATGTACAAGATGGTGAATGCGAGCATGGCAGCACCGCTTGGCACGAGACTGAGTAAGAAGGTTCCCAATCCAGGCGTGTACTCTTCGGTAAAAGCAGCGAGGCCAGTTAAATAGGAACTTACTACTACGCTAGAGCCAATTAGCATGGGCCCTAAGGTGATCACCATCCAATAGATAGCAAAAGTGTACACTATGGGTCTGTCACTTTGCGTGCGCCAAATTCTATTAAGGGTTTTATCTACGTTTGATATGAGCATTAGCGCTACGACCAGCAGTGACAAAATACCAATAGCGCTCATTTGGGAGGCATTGCCAACAAAATCAGTCATGTACTTGTGTACCACATCGCTGGCGGTAGGCACAAAGTTACTAAAAACAAAATGCTCAAGTTTGCTTCTTACCGATGCGAAGGCAGGAAAGGCCGACATTATGGTAAAGGTCACCATAATAAAGGGTACTAAAGATAACAAAGTTACATAAGCCAAGTGCCCAGCAGAAATAGTAATATTGTCTTCTCTACAGCGCTTTATAAAGATGCTGAAGAGCTCTCTTAGCTGAGGAGTAACATTGTTATATAAGGTTTTAACCTTGTCTAAATCCACTCGACTTCTCCTGGCGATACCCTCTGGCAGATAAACAGCGTGATCTTTTGATGGGAGACCTTACGGTATCAATAGTTCAATTCATAATACAGCAAATGGTAACTGGCGTAGGCTTCAGTGGCAAAAGGTTAATCAATACTTTATACAACAAAGGCGCATGGAATGCGCCTTTAGTTATCTACTTGTATAGCTTTGTTACCGCTACACAAAATCAATCGCCGGAGCGCACACCTAGCATATGACAGATTGCATAGCTTAGTTCACTACGGTTGAGAGTATAGAAGTGAAAGTGCTTCACCCCTTCTTTTGCCAGTACCTTCACTTGGTCCATGGCAATATTAGCGCCTATTAGGTTACGAGTGGCTTGATCATCTGCATCAAGACCGTCGAACATCTTGTGCAACCAGCCCGGAACGTGCACGTCTGTAAAGCCAGCAAACCTTACTAACGTTTGGTAGTTAGTCACAGGTAAAATTCCTGGAACTATGTCTAAGTCTACTCCCGCGGCGGCTGCACGGTCTCTAAATCGCAGGTAAACACTCGTATCGAAGAAGAACTGGGTTATCGCTTCGGTAGCGCCAGCTTCAGCTTTGCGTTTAAGGTTTAGCAAGTCGAACTGCGCATTTGGCGCTTCAGGGTGTTTTTCTGGGTAGGCAGCAACTGAAATATCAAAATCGGCAACGTCTTTTAGTAAGGCAACTAAGTCAGAGGCATACATCTCTGTTTTGTCTACCCCTTTAGGCAAGTCGCCACGCAGGGCGACAATACGGCGAATGCCAGAATCCCAGTAGTCTCTTGCAATTTGCTTTAATTCATCACGGCTTGCGTCGACACAGGTTAAGTGAGGAACGGCAGCAACGCCTGTTTGCTGTTGAATACGTTTTACCACATCGTGGGTTCTGTCACGTTCACCGCTATTGGCGCCGTAAGTAACCGACATGTAGCTTGGCTTTAGCGGGGCTAGACGTTCAACCGACTTCCACAGGGTTTGTTCCATGGCTTCCGTTTTAGGCGGAAAGAATTCAAAAGATACATCAATATCACGCAGCTCCGACAGGGACTGGTTTAATGCATCGATACCTTGTGCGTAAGAAACCATGGTTTATACTCTCAAAAATTTAATCTTATAGACGTTTAGACGTCTAAATTAAAGAATATATGTCTAGACGTCAAGAGGTTTACACTGCTCAATTGACCTTTTCGTGAACTTGTTTAGAATTTCTCTTCATAATATAAAAAGAGTAGACCGAGTTAGTACAATGGCAGAATGGAACGGTAAATATATTCACCCCTACGCAGAGCATGGGAAAAAGAGCGAGCAGGTAAAGAAAGTCACTGTCTCTATACCTATTAATGTGCTTAAAGCACTTACTGATGAGCGTACCCGCCGCCAAATCAATAATTTGCGCCACGCCACTAATTCGGAACTGTTGTGTGAAGCGTTTTTACACGCGTTTACCGGACAACCTTTGCCTAACGACGATGACCTGCGTAAAGACAACCCTAATCGCGTGCCGGCTGAAGCTAGGCGCATTATGGAAGAAATGGGTATTGATCCAAGCTTCGAAAATGATGTGTCTGAAGACGACTGATATCTAGCATTTAAGAGACACGGCCCTGTATTGTATGTTAGCGGATGTAAGTAATTACCTACAACACAGCGCCGTTTTTTTGTATCTTTATTCTTCCGGGTTTTCAGGCACTCGTGCAACGCCCGACTCAATAGCCGCCTTAGATACAGCGGTAGCAATACGCTCGCACAGACGTGGGTCCATAGGCTTGGGAATAATATAATCCTTACCAAACGTTAGGCTGTCACTTTTACTTGCGGCTAATACTTCCTCTGGGACGGGTTCTTTTGTAATAGCACGAAGGGCTTCAACTGCCGCCACTTTCATCTCGTCATTAATAGCTGTAGCGCGAACGTCTAGAGCGCCACGGAAAATAAATGGAAAGCACAGCACGTTGTTTACCTGATTAGGGTAGTCTGAGCGTCCAGTAGCCATAATTAGGTCTTTACGTACTTCGTGAGCGAGTTCAGGCTTTATCTCTGGGTCAGGGTTAGAGCATGCAAATACAATTGGATTTTCAGCCATCAAAGAAAGCGCTTCTGGCGGTAAAACATCAGGGCCTGATACACCGACAAAGATATCTGCGCCTTCCATTACATCTTCAAGGGTGCGCTTATCAGTGTTGTTAGCAAACAGCTTCTTGTGCTCAGTTAAATCTTCGCGACGAGTGTGGATAACGCCTTTCCTATCTAACATGTAGATACGCTCACGCTGGGCACCACACTTAATCAGTAGCTCCATACAGGCAACCGCTGCTGCGCCAGCGCCCATGCAAACAATTTTAGCGTTCTCTATATTTTTGCCCTGAATCTCTAAAGCGTTAAGCATACCTGCGGCGGTTACAATAGCGGTGCCGTGCTGATCATCATGGAATACTGGGATTCTACAGCGCTTAATAAGCTCTTGCTCAATTTCAAAGCATTCCGGCGCTTTGATATCTTCTAGGTTAATACCGCCAAACGTATCAGCAATATTGGCTACAGTATTGATGAATTCTTCCGTCGTACGATGTTTCACTTCAATATCAATGGCATCTAAACCAGCAAAGCGTTTAAATAGAAGCGCTTTACCTTCCATGACAGGTTTTGAAGCTAATGGGCCTAAATTGCCTAATCCTAAAATTGCCGTTCCGTTACTAATAACAGCAATAAGGTTGCCTTTACCCGTATATTTATAGGCATTATCTGCATCTTCGGCGATTTCTCTCACCGGTTCGGCAACGCCCGGGCTATAAGCAAGAGCAAGATCGTCAACACTATCGGCAGGCTTAGATAGCTCTACGCGAATTTTTCCAGGCGTGGGTTTGGCGTGATAGTCAAGTGCGCGTTGTCTAAAATCTGACATGTAAAAAAGTATCCTTAGATGTAGGGTTCATCGGTGTTTTCGTTCACGCTCTGTAGCTATTTTATTATCGTTGTAGTTATAGGTAGATAAACATAAGCGCGTTACAACCAACTAATGACAAAAGTGATTATAAATAGTTGTGAGCACTGGTGTGGTACGTTGGAAACTGCAGACCTAGCGTTAACGCTTTCTGATTTTCCTCACATATCGCTGTTGATATTAGGACTAACATTTAGACCTACATTTATATCCAAAAGCGCCACGAGCCTTTATAGTAAAGCATTATTCATAAAATTAATGCTCACTATCAAGGTGCCGATCGCAACTCTAACACAGCCAATCACTGTGTACATATCTGATCAGAATTCTCAATTATCAATGTAGGTTAGGCATACTAATTAGACCAGTAAAATAAGCCTATAATTGTCATTCATAAAATTTATTGTTAATCCGCTTAATATTTTGAGGGTGTATTGTAATGGTATTGTAGATGCGGGTGCTTTAACGGCTAAAATACTTATCAATTTATATTCTTAAAAACAGTGCTAGATAATATTGCACAAAGATAAACCTCTTTAATTTCGCTTTCATTTATCTGGTAAAATACGACAAGAAACCTTTCAAGCTAGCTTTTGAAACAAAGAATATGACAGAAAGAAAACTAGTCGCAGTGCTAACTGACGTGTGTGAAAACGTAAAATCTGACCATAATGGTTTTGTATGGCTTACACATCTAGGGCCTTGGAAAGCGCCTAAAGTTATTGCCATCTTTAATACGGAGCGGGAGAAACAGCAAGCATTGATAAGCGGTTGGGATATGGACTTCATAAACCAGGTGAATATAGCCCTTGAATCTATAAAGTCTATTCCTGTTGGTATTTATTTTGACAGTGAAGAGGCGTGTAAAAAACAAAGTAGAGGAAACTGGGATAAACATCTGTCAGGAATCAAAAAATTTCATTAAGTATAATGAGTGTTTTGATTTTAAGTGTAAGCGTTATTGATATGATCAATTAGCTTTTAATTAGAGGCGCTTGCATAAGTGGAAGCTATTCAACAGTAGTTTCTGACATGAATAGTAACCTTCAGGCAATAAAAAAGCGCCATATAGGCGCTTTTTTCGAACTCGATATCAGGCTTACTTTTTGCCCAATGCACCGAAACGCTTCTTGAAGCGGTCAACACGACCACCAGTATCAACGTTACGTTGCTTACCAGTGTAGAATGGGTGGCATGAAGAACATACGTCTAGGTTGATGTCTTTACCAAGCGTAGAGCGGATGTTCAATACGTTACCGCATGAGCAAGTTGCTTTGATTTCTTCGTATTTAGGGTGGATATCTTGTTTCATTGGGTTACCTCAAATAATAAGGCCGTATCGCTATACAACCCGAAGTCGCACACCATACGTTACTTAATTCAAATGATAAGTCGTTCAACGAACAACCCATCGCAAAAAGAGCGGCGCATAATATAGGATGGAAGTGGCTTGATCAAGCGGTTTTTGTCCAAATGTTAAACAAGAGAACTCAACAAGACGCCTAAACAAACAACATTCCTTTCATGCTTACCAGTAAAATATGTTTAAATATTTGTCTTTCAAGGCTAGGCCCATGTGCGCTAATGGCAAAATTGTGCGGTAATAGCAAAAGGTATAGCTAGGGGTGTAGCTAGCTGCTAGCAGCGCACATTGCTGTAACCTACAGGTATGCATGTAGCCTCTAAATAAATAGTTTCAGTGTAAGACGCTCAGCAAGCAATTTGCGCGCTGTAAAAGTCATCAAATAAGGTAGAACGTTCGCAATGGCCTTTATCCAAGTTGCCGTGCCAGTGCCACTGCGCCAACTTTTCACATATACCCACGACAACGCACTCAGTGCGGGTGTAAGAGTGGTTGTGCCTTTTGGCCCACGCAAATTGGTGGGTGTGGTCGTCGAAACTCTACAAAAAACTGAAAGTGAAATTGACAACGTCGATAAGTTAAAAGCTATCGAGTCGGTACTTGACGATAGCCCCATTATAGATGATGTGTTGCTGAAAATGGCTCAGTGGCTTTGGCAGTATTACCATCATGCGCCAGGTGAAGTACTGCACGCCATGTTGCCTGTTTTATTACGCAAAGGCGAGTCGGCGGCCCCCACGCCACAAGACATGCTAATGTTTACCGAAGATGGTGAGCAAACGGCTGCAGAAACGCTATCGCGAGCGCCGAAGCAACAAGCTTGTTTTTCCGCGCTGGCTGGTGGAGCTTTATTAGCGTCGCAAGCGCGAAAACAGTATGGTGCACCTGCAGTTAAAGCGCTTGTTGAAAAGTCTTTGGTACGTATCGAAGAAATAGCACCTGAATTTAAGCCAGGTAGTTGGCTTTCCTCGTTATCGCTTTCTGAAAAGCCAATTCCAGACACTGAACAGTCAGTTGCCATTGCTGCGCTTAATCGTCAGCAAGGTAACTTCGCGGTAAGTTTACTTGAAGGGGTTACCGGTAGCGGTAAAACGGAAGTGTACCTTCAAGCCATTGAACCTTTACTGCGCGACGGAAAACAAGTGCTTATTCTTGTGCCAGAAATTGGGCTTACACCTCAGACGGTATCTCGTTTTGAGAAGCGCTTTGGCATTGCGGTGGGCGTTTTGCATTCTCAGATTTCTGATAAAGAACGTTTACATGTTTGGCAGCGTGCTAAAGCCGGTGAACTCGGTATTATCATTGGTACTCGTTCGGCTATTTTCACGCCGCTGCATAACCCCGGCATGTTAATTGTGGATGAAGAGCATGACGAGTCTTTTAAACAGCAAGATGGGCTTCGCTACCACGCCCGTGACTTAGCAGCCATGCGTGCCAAGCAGCACAATATTCCTCTTTTACTAGGCAGTGCCACGCCCGCGCTTGAAACACTCAACAATGCACTAAGCGGCCGCTATGCTCATTTACAGTTAACTAAGCGAGCGGGAGGTGCGAAAAGCACACATCAGCATGTGCTGGATGCGCGCGACCAACCTATTCATTACGGCATTTCGCAAGGCTTGCTAACCATAATGCGCCAGCACATTAGCGCAGGAAATCAGGTATTGGTGTTTGTGAATCGGAGAGGTTATGCGCCAGCGCTACTTTGTCATCGCTGTGGTGAAACCGTAACGTGTAAGCGCTGTGACCGCCCTTATACCGTACACAAAGCCCAAAACCGGCTACAGTGCCACCACTGCGGTGGCATGCGCTCAATGCCATCGAACTGCGAAGCGTGCCATCACAATGAATTAGTAACGGCAGGTACGGGGACCGAGCAAGTGGAGCAAGGGCTTGCAAGTTTATTCCCAGGCATTAAACAAGTACGTATTGACAGTGACACCGTGCGGGGCAAAGACAAGCTTCACCAAACCCTTGATGCTATTAATCGCCAAGAGTACCAGCTTCTGGTAGGCACCCAGATACTATCAAAGGGTCATCACTTTCCTCATGTCACCCTAGTAGCAGTGCTAGATTGTGATGGTGCACTTTTTAGCGCGGATTTCAGAGCGCCAGAAAAGCTTGCCCAGCTTGTTACTCAGCTTGCTGGAAGAGCAGGGCGCGCCAGCAAACCTGGTGAAATGCGGCTTCAAACCCACAACCCCCATCACCCTTTGCTACAAGATTTAGTGCACAATGGCTATGGGCATTTCGCACGGCACGCTTTAATGGAGCGTAAGGCAGCAGGGTTACCCCCTTTTATTAGCCAGTTTGTTATTCGCGCAGAGGCTACCGATAGCAGTTTGGCTTATCGCTTTCTACAGGAAAGTAAGCAGGTGTTTAATCAACAGCACGCCATTGATATAAACGGTCCGTTTCCTTGCTTAATTGAAAAACGGCAAGGCAGGTTTCGGTTTATGCTGGTATGTAGCCATGAAAAGCGTGCGCCGCTTCATAACGCGCTGCGTTTGGCGCTGCCATTTTTACAGGCGTTACCGCAGGCTATGAAAGTAAGGTGGTCGATAGATATCGATCCTACCGATTTCAGTTAGCTTGTTGGATAGCAATACGTTAAAATTTTAACAAGATTGAAGAGGCTGAAACACTAGCCCTTCTAATAGACTTGGTATATGACGTTTTCTTACGCATACAAACAACGATAACAAGTAGGAATATTGCCGACTATGGCTCAACGCGATTATGTCTCTCGTGGACGCTCTCCTCAAAAAAAGAAGGCTGCTGGTAAAGGTAGAAAACCGGCCACAAATACGCGATCAAACGCACAATCTAACGGCCCAGTTTCTGGGAAGCTTCCTATCGTTCGCCTTATAGGCATTTTCGCTCTAGTGATTGGCTTCGGTGTATTTTTGTGGTCGATAAAAGACAATGTAGAGGATGACGTAGATACTCAGGCTTCACGACCTGTTGCCCCAACAGAAGAGTCTTTACCTGAACTGCCTGAGGAAGAGTGGGAATACATCAAGACTCTGCCAGGATACGAAGTAGAAGTTGAAGTAAGAGAGCAGGAAAAGTCGGATAAACGCTATTTAATGCAGTGCGCCTCGTTTAGAACCCGCGCCCAAGCTGAAGAGATGAAAGCCAAAATTGCATTCCAGGGTTTAGAAGCTCTTATCAGACACAGCACCGGCAGCAATGGTGATTGGTTCCGCGTTATTCTTGGCCCTTATGAGTCTAAGCGCGATGCGGAGAAAGCCAAGCACAGCCTGCGTAAGGTGAACATCGCCACATGCCAAATTTGGTACTGGAATTTGTAGCAGCTCTTTCCAGAGCGCTATCAGACAGCAAAGAACGAGCTCGCTTCTAGGCGAGCAACATTTATGTAGCGACTTCAATGTTGCTACTTTATCTGTGCTCTATTTCTTAGGCATTATTTCAATTGGCCATAGGCTGTATTGGCGAAAGTATGCGCTCGATAAATGACATATTCAATAAGCACCGTCAGCGCTAAGCCCATATAGTAAGCAGCGCTGAGCGCACATAATTCTATCCTACCCTTGAAATTAAAAAGCCTTCCCCCACTTATTTGTTATTGAATTATTACGCTGCTGCCCTAGTTCCGCTAAAAGGTACGTATAAAACGCAGCAGCGCCCAGCTAAACGGGGAAATAACGTGACAACGATTGTATCTGTACGACGTGGGAATCAAGTGGTAATGGCCGGTGACGGACAGGTATCACTGGGCAACACAGTAATGAAAGGGAATGCGCGCAAGGTGCGCCGTTTGTACCACGACAAAATTCTAGCGGGATTTGCGGGCGGCACGGCCGACGCGTTTACGCTATTTGAGCGCTTTGAAGCGAAGCTTGAAGCGCACCAAGGCCATTTAACCAAAGCGGCGGTTGAACTTGCCAAAGACTGGCGGACTGACAGGGCGCTACGCAAACTCGAAGCCCTGCTTGCCGTAGCCGATGAAACGGCGTCATTTATCATTACCGGTAATGGTGACGTAGTGCAGCCAGAGCAAGACCTTATCGCTATCGGCTCTGGCGGTAACTACGCCCAAGCAGCGGCTACTGCACTTTTAGATAATACCGAGTTAAGCGCTAAGGAAATTGCTGAAAAGTCGCTGACCATTGCCGGTGATATTTGCGTATTCACTAACCATAGCCAAACGGTTGATGTACTAGATTACTAAGTAATAGCGAAAGCTATTATTGGCTTGTTGTCGCTCGTCTGCGTAGCAAGTACAACAAGTATTGTTAGAAAAGGGTTTATTCATGTCTGAGATGACACCAAGAGAAATTGTTCACGAGTTAGACCGACACATTATCGGTCAACAAGATGCCAAGCGCGCCGTATCTATTGCACTTAGAAACCGCTGGCGTCGTATGCAGCTTGAGCCTGAGCTGCGCCAAGAAGTTACGCCAAAAAATATTTTGATGATTGGTCCAACGGGGGTGGGTAAAACTGAAATCGCTCGCCGTCTAGCTAAACTTGCTAACGCACCTTTCATTAAAGTTGAAGCGACAAAGTTCACCGAGGTGGGCTATGTAGGTAAAGAAGTTGAAACTATCATTCGTGATTTAGCCGACATCGCGGTAAAAATGACGAAAGAAAACGAAATGAAGAAAGTGAAATTCCGTGCTGAAGAAGCCGCGGAAGAGCGCATTTTAGACGTTTTGCTTCCTCCACCAGAAGACGCGTGGGGCAACAAAGAAGACGTCGAAGATCGCGGCACACGCCAAGCATTTCGCAAGAAGCTACGTCAGGGCGATTTAGACGACAAAGAAATTGAAATTGACGTAGCACTTCCACAGATGGGCGTAGAAATTATGGCGCCTCCTGGTATGGAAGAAATGACTAATCAGCTTCAAGGCATGTTCCAAAACTTGTCGGGTTCGCAAAAGAAAAAGAAGAAGCTGAAAATTAAAGAAGCGTTCAAACTGCTTATTGAAGAAGAGGCAGCACGCCTTGTAAATCAAGAAGATTTGAAAGAAAAAGCAATTGAGTCAGTAGAACAGCACGGTATTGTGTTTGTCGATGAAATTGACAAAATTTGTAAGCGTGAAGGCAATACGTCAGGCGATGTGTCTCGTGAAGGCGTACAGCGTGACCTGCTTCCACTTGTAGAAGGCTCTACAGTATCGACGAAACACGGTATGGTTAAAACCGACCATATCTTGTTTATTGCTTCAGGTGCATTCCAAATGAGCAAGCCGTCTGACCTTATCCCAGAACTTCAGGGTCGACTGCCTATTCGTGTTGAGCTTGCTGCGCTGAAAGTAGGTGACTTTAAACGTATTCTTACCGAGCCAAATGCATCATTAACTCAGCAGTATGTTGCGTTAATGAAAACGGAAGGAGTTGATATCAGCTTCGATGATTCGGGCATTCAGCGTATTGCAGAAGCAGCATGGCAGGTGAACGAGCGCACCGAAAACATTGGCGCACGTCGCTTGCACACGGTGCTTGAACGCCTAATGGAAGATATTTCGTTTGATGCTTCTGAAAAAAGCGGTGAGAGCTTCGTGATTGATGCAGATTACGTTAACAGCCACCTAGAAACCTTGGTGGACAACGAAGACCTATCGCGTTTCATCCTATAATTAATCGCTAAGTAGAAGCCTCTTCCTATAGTTGGGTCATTGCCCAACTATAGGGGAGGCTTCATTATTTTTTAAGCAAACCAAGTCGTCAATTTGTAAATCAGAAATTGTATACTGTTAGGTGTCATGGATGGCAATGCATGAATGTGCCTAAACTCAAAGCAATAGTGAGACTATTAGCTAAAAGAAAATAAGCAGGCGGTTTAAAGTGGGAGAAGTTCATTCTTAGCTGCTTTTAAAAGATCCTTCCATTCTTTTGGTGGGTGACCAGATTTCACCATCTTTTCAAAAACTTTATAAGCATCTGTTTTACTTCCATAGGCTCGCTTGTTTGTGTCGTCATTCACCCATGCATATACAATAACCTTTGATTCAAGGTGGAAACGAAAAAAAAGTCGATACTGTTGAAAAAACTTTGCTCGAAACCAGTGTTTATTGTCATCGCCTAATGTATTCACTTGGCGGAAATTTGCGTGAGTAGGATCATGGGGTATGAGTTCAAAGGCCAGTCTTTGGATAGCAGCTAATCGCTTAGTTACATTTTTCTTTTTGTAATTTTGCGGATCTTTTTCCCGTAAAGCTTCAACCTGAACTTTAAGACTGAGATACTGATCTTTAAATAGTGGATGAGCATAGAGTGTCCAACCGTTTATGACCATTGGTATCGCTTTTTCCAAACTTACTCGTCCTCATCCAACAAAGGAGCGTCTAGGTCAACCTCAACACCTTGAATCAATTCACTCACGCTCTCACGCATGCTTGTAGATAACGGTTCTACCTTTTCTGGATTAGCCTGGATATCACGAGCAATGAACGCCAAAAACTCACCAATTATGGGATCGCTTTTTTGTGTTTCTACACGCGATATAACAACGCTACCGTCAGCCTGAATGGCATATTTAATTTTGTCTTTTTTGCTTAAACGTAATGCCTGTCGAACAGAACTAGGCACTGTAGTTTGAAAACGTTCGGTAAGTGTTGATTCCGTTTCTAAAGCAACGCGTGTCATAACAATCTCTAAAATATACAAATCGGGTTACTTCAAATTTTAGTACGACAACAAAAGTAATGCAAATGCATTACCTCTGTGCCTCAGGACATCGCGCATTTCGGCTTCTAATGTATAGAGGAACTTCATAGTACAATCCCGCATAAGCTCTTTTAATTTTGAAGCCTGAAACAACCCGAAAGAGTTAGGCACTTAGAATTAATCTAACCCTAATGTTTTAAAAGCAGTGCCACCAATTTGTCTGTTATATTCAGGCCGGTATCGTTCTCTACTTTAAGGAAATAAGGACTGGGGTTTGCCTCTAGAAAAAAGTACTTTCCCTTCGCACTTCTACGCCAGTCGATTGCGCACCAATGCATGCCTAACGCTTGGCAAATTTTAATAGCCATACGCTGCACCTCGTTTGGGATAATAGTCACAGACACACTGGCATTGTCGTCGTTTCTATAATCTAGTTCGCTTGAGTCGATTTGTACGCTTAGCACATCATTGCCAAGCACATAGCTACGTACATTTTCGCCCATAATGTATTTTTGAAAGGTCACAGGGCGCTCATTTAAAAGTGTATTTAGGAGCGGGCGCATATTAGGTTGTTTGTTTACAAATTGTACCGTGCGCCCCCCGCGCACCGGCTTATAAATAACTTCTCGCATGTTGTTGCAAAACTGAGAGGCGACTTCGGGGGCATTGCCAACAAAGGTGTAGGGTATATGTGCACCTAACTTGCCAGCAATGCGTGATTGATAAGGCTTACATTGGTGGCTTCTCACGGCATCGATAGAATTGACCCATTTGATGTCGCTATAGCTAAACCAACAAAGTAAAGTGCTTGCCCGTTCTTGCTCGGTCCAAGTAGCATTTTCTAGCAGTTTAGGTGGATTATCATAAGGCTTTTCGGGCTCAATTTTGTTATCCAAAGCGTGATCGGGACGACTCTTCTCACCTGATGCTGTCAACGAAGTCCCCGGCAAATATTCATGCCAATAGGCTGCTTTGGTGTTCGAAAAAGTCACTCTGGGTTGGTCACATAGTGTCGTTGAATTGAAATGAACCAATCCGTCATCAAAATCAGGGTCATAGCTAATACTCCAGGCTGAACCGAATTGTTGCGTATTAGCGATATAAAAAGGGGTAGCTGTTTGACTAAGCGCCTTCGCTACGTGTTGAATTTGTGGGTCTTGCTCACTTCCTAAAAGTGCAACGTGCATTCGCGCTCCTTGCTAATGGGTTATCGATTAAGTACATCTGTTTGTCAAAAGCGCAACACATGGACAGATCGTAAACACTGGCTATCCATATGCTGACGCTAAGGGGTTAGAGCTATGACAAAATATCCGGTAGTTTGCCGCCGCCTTCACCAATAGCCATGGTTATATAAACCGGCTCTTTGGGGCTAGGGCCGACTACCGGTACGGTATCGCTTAAACGAATGCGTAGACCGCCGGATACCTCAAACAGCTGAGCTTCCGCTAAAGCAACGGGCTCGGTGCTTTCTGGTTGGTTTAGATTTAGTTGGTTGTTATTTGGTTGATGGTGTTTCATAAAGTACGCTCCTTGTAGTGGCGTGTTGAGTTAAAAAGTGGATGCGCTTAAAGCGAAACCACTTCTCGGTAAAGGGTTCTAAAGCAGCAGGCGATAAGTGCTGAACGGCTACTGATATTGAGTTTTTTATAAATGTTGGCGCAGTGAAACTTAACGGTTCGCTCGCTGATAAATAGCTCAGAGGCGATCACTTTGTTAGAGCGGCCTTCCATTATTTTGTGTACTACCTGTAGCTCACGTTTCGATAGACAGTCCATGGGAATAACGGTGTCACGAGCGGTAATGCCACTCGCATCTATTTGCATACGCTCAGCAGCTGTCATCAATACTGCGGGTTCTCTTACTTCATGGTTTTTCATAGTGTTTCTCCGTGTTTACCAGATGTTGCGCTTCCTGTTACTTCAGAGGGAGAGCATGGTTGTAATGTGCCTTGTTCTAGGCGATAAACTTTGTCTGCCATGGCGATAGATTGGGGGCGGTGAGCCACAATAATTCGGGTCATATTCAAGGATTTGAGGTGGTGATTTATCTGCGCCTCATTGGCCATATCTAAATGGCTACTTGCTTCGTCTAAGAACAAAATGTCGGGCTCTTGATATAGCGCTCTCGCTAAAAGCAAGCGCTGCTTTTGTCCACCGCTTAAGCTGCTACCCATATCGCCTACCAGCGAGTGATATTGCATAGGCATGTGCATAATGTCGTGATGGATACAGGCAAGTTGTGCAACATAAACCATTTTCTTGAGGTTGGGGACTTCTTCAAAACAACAGATATTTTGGCCTATAGTGCCGCTTAAGCAGGCGTCCTCTTGAAGCACAGAAGCGATGACAGGGTTTACAGTACTAGGGTGTTCTAAGCTACCTTGCGAGGCTGGATACAGGCCCATTAAGCACTTCAGCAGCGTGCTTTTACCACAGCCGCTGCCACCTATAATGGCTACGATTTCACCGGTTTTTACTGAAAGTGTCAGGTTTTTAAATACCCACTCGCTATTTTCCCCATAGCGGTAGCTAAGTGACTTCACCCTAAGCGCGGTAGCACTTGTCATAGCGCTACCGTCGAATGTGCTACTTTCCAGCAAGTCAGCATTGGGCTGGTGGAATAGGGGAGAGTTAAGTGAATCTGAGGTAGGAGCCGAGCGGTTACGCGTATGTGTACTGTGTACGCCGAGCGAACGCTCAGTGTTATATAGCGGCTGAACTTTAGTTTTTTGCTCTACTGGTGTAAGTAAAATATCGCTTAAGCGGTTGAAATGAACGCCTAGCATATTAAGCTCAATAAGCTTGTTAACTATACCGTCGATAGCACCTACAAACCTTGTCTTATATGCCATAAAAGCTAGCAACATGCCTATTGAAAGGGAACCTTGCATGACAAGGTTCGCGCCAATATAAACAACGACCAAGTTTTCAACACCGAATAGCAATTGGTTTGCAAGTGCGCTACCTATATTAAATTTCCCTAAGGTGATGTCTTTATTAAGCGTTGCAACTAGCTTGTTTTGCCAAATGCCGTGACGCTGTATTTCTTGTCCATACACGCGAATAGGTAAAATTGCCCGTACACTTTCCATAAAGTGGCTTTGCTCAGATGCTGCCAAGGCAATGCGCTCTGTGGTATGCCTTTTTATAAATGGCAGGAGTCCCAAACGAATGGCCAGATAGATAAGCATGATTACCACGACAACCAAAGTGAGTTTGAACGAATATAAACTCATCACCGCCAAGGTAACGACTGCCATTATTCCATCTAGCATGGCGGTAACGACCCCTGTTGTTAAAAACTCCCGAATGCTAGCCAAGGAACCAAAGCGCGATACCACATCACCAATATGGCGTTTATCAAAATAGTCCAAGGGAAGAGCTAAAAGATGTTTAAATACAGAGGCAGACATTTGTAGCTGTAGGCTGGATGAAACGGACAAGATAACGAACTTTCTTATACCGCTTGTAAAGGTTTCTATAACCAGTAATAAAGTAAAGCCAATAGCGAGAGCTTTGAGCAAAGCATCGTTGTTGTAAATTAATACATCGTCTACCACTGTTTGCATGTAGTAGGGTGCAGCAAGGGCAAAAATCTGCAGCACTACCGATAAGGCGAAAAGGGTTAGGAGGTTACGTTTAAAGCCAATGGCGCGGGAGAAAAACTGAGTAAGCCCAAGTTGGGGCGCAGATTTTTTTGGGCTAAATGTGTCACTTGGTGAGACCTCAAGCGCGATCCCCGTGACGTATTTTGAGGCTTCTGCAAAATTGAGCTTTCTTTTTCCTAGCGCGGGATCATTAACGAAAATATGCTTCCCTCTTACTTTTGTCAAAACAACAAAGTGATTCATATCCCAGTGCAAAATAGCTGGACAAGATAGCTGAGCAAGATGCTCCATTTCTATCTTTACCGCTCGGGTTTGAAAGCCTAAGTCACTGGCAATTCGCATTACGTCTTTTAGAGTTGTTCCTCGCAATGACACGGATATGCTTTGACGCAAAGTATTGAGATCTCGCTTGTCAGAGTAGTACTGTGCAATCATTGCCATACAAGCAAGCCCGCACTCAGCCGCTTCGCTTTGCAAAATAACCGGTACCCTGCTTGTTGTATGAAATAGTTGTACCGAAAGAGGGTGTGTTGAACTCATCATGATTACAGCTTCCCTTTAATGCTATAAAGCGGTTCCATTAACCATTCCATAAGCGTGCGTTGACTTAATTGAACATCTGCCGAAAATGTCATGCCTGCTTTCAATGAAATACTGTTGCCGTAAGCCAATACTTCGTTTGTATCTAAGGTGGCAGTAACCAAGTAGGCTGGCTCGCTAATTGAAATAGGTACATCGGCAAGTTCTTCCGGTAAGACAAGCGACGAGGAAATATTGACTATCTCGCCTAACTGCACACCAAACTTTTGATAAGGGAAGGCGTCATATCGTATATGTAGGGCTTGTCCTTCTCGCAAAAATCCTGCTGAGCGCACGGGGACCGCAATTCGCGCTTGAATGTCAGCATTTTGAGGGAGCAGTGTGAGTAGAGGTCGAGAGCTATCTACCGTATAACCGGTCCTAACATGCAGGCCTGAAATTACGCCGCTGCGGGGCGCATAAATTATCTCTTCAGCATTACTTTTGTGACTTACAATTTGTTGAGTGAGATCGCTATATGTGTTCTCTATATTTGCCAACTCATTGGCTTGTTGTTCAGGCAAGGTAGCTAGCTCATGACTTATTGCTGCTATGTTGGCTTGCTCGTTATTCCAATCCTTTTTCGCTAAAGCAAGTTTCTGCTCTGCATTTAAGCGATTAAGCGAATGGGTTTCAAAGTCGGCACGGCTAATATGTCCCTGTTCAAGTAAGGTTTGTGCTTTTGCCCATTGTTTAGATGCTAAAAGCCACTGTGATCGGGTTAAAGCAATAATGTCTTTCAACGTTGCTGAAGTATGTTTAGCCTGGGAAAGCTGCTCTTCCAAGCGCTGTTGCTGTGCTAGGTGCAAAGTGCGCAGGCGCTTAATACTTTGATGAGTTCGGTTTTGTTTCGACTCTAGTTCGGCAAGTAACTGTGTACTGACTCTATGGCCTAACGCATCCTTGCTGCTGTAACTAATTTTTATTAGCGGTGCGCCTTTTTCAACTAATTGACCTTCACTGGCTATAACGTCGAGCACTTTTCCTCGCCTTGCGTCTGAATAAAGCTTGTAAACACCATGGCTTGGTTCTAACCATCCAGTTACCGAAGCTTTTCGTGCATAACTTTCCATGTTTAGGTAAACAGCAACTGCCACAATCCACACGACAAGTAGCCCAGCTATCGCTGAATAGGCAGGTTTAGGCGTCATTAAAAATCTGCCCTCTACTGCGTTTGATTGCTCATCAATAGCTTCTTTTCTAAACAACCCTGTTCTCATCTTCATCCCTATATAATCCGCTACTTGCGCTTAGGTCCTGTTGAAGCAACCCCTTTTCTAGGTGCTAGTTTGCACATAAAGAGTATCTGGCTGCCGCTTCCATACCGGCGATTAATCCTTGGCATCGCGATCCATGACGCCTCCTTTTGTTAACACCAGATACCTTGTGGTCAACGTTACTGCGGTGACGGTGTTTACTTTAGGCGGAGTGAGAAGCGAATGAAGAGTGCTTAAGGTCTACTTTTCGGTAACAAGCACCCTCTTTGGGCTTGGCGCATTTTTGAAAGCGCTTGGCCTAAATTTGAAAGTTGATATTGCGCAAGAAAAAGGTGAAGAAATATAAAGAAGTCATAGAAGTGTATAAAGAATGTGCTATAAAAAACAAAGAAATATGAAAACAACACGGTAAGAATACGTAGAAGGACGCCACATGTTTGTACCCAGCATACTTTTAAAGCAACTTTACACGCGTGCAAGCCTCACTAAGACAAATAAAGGCTTATCTTTTTCTCTTAAAAACAGGTTAAAAGACGCGACAATCAAGGAAGTAAAGTGGATTTCTCTTGATGGAGAAAAAATTCCTGAAGACAAAATTTCACTCCAGCTTACGCCTGATTCCTGTATTTCCGTGGATGCATTAAACAACTCGGACGGCGAGCCGTTTGGCTTGCGTCAAACTATTACCGTGCACTTGGATATTGATGAAGCGCCTTGCCCTGAAAAACGAAAGCTGGGTATCTGTTTTTCCGCTTCACCATTTGGAAAGCTTAAATTTGAAGTAGAAGATAATATTACTGCGCCCGGTCAACGCAGTGCTTTTATTCCACGTGACGATATGGATGACTATGGCGAAAGCATTATAAAAACACGCCAAGAATATTTTGAAAGCGCGACGGGAAAGAAAATTGACCACCTAGGTAAGTACTCAATTGACCCGCAAGCGCTTAAAGGCAACATCGAGCATTTTATTGGCGTGGCGCAGGTTCCTATTGGTATTGCTGGGCCGTTGACTATAAAAGGCGAACACGCTCAAGGTGATTTTGTCGTGCCACTTGCAACTACTGAAGGCACCCTTGTGGCGTCTTACAACCGAGGTATGAAGTTACTTAACATGAGTGGTGGCGTGACGGCTACGGTAGTTGATGATGCCATGCAACGAGCCCCAGTTTTTATCTTTGAAAATGCCCGTGGCGCACGGGACTTTGTAAAGTGGATAAAAACAAACTTTGAAAAGATTAAAGAAGAAGCTGAAGCGACCTCAAGCGTGGCTAAGCTAACTTATATCGACCACTTCCTATCGAATAAATTTGCGTTTTTGCGGTTTAACTTTAAAACCGGCGATGCTGCTGGACAAAACATGGTTGGGCGCGCAACTTTTGCGGCTTGCGGGTGGATACTCGACCATTACGAAGGAATAGAGAACTTTTATCTCGAATCTAATTTTGCTACCGACAAAAAAGCCTCTCAAATAAACATTATGCGCACGCGAGGCAAACGGGTTACGGCAGAAGCCACTATTAAACGAGAGCATTTATTGGAGGTAATGCGTGTTGACCCTAAACAAATCGATTATCACGGCCGTGTGGCTGGAGTAGGGTCTTTCTTATCTGGTGTGAATAACACCGGCCTTCATTCGCCAAACGGTATTACCGCTATGTTTATAGCAACAGGGCAAGACGTAGCCAACGTATCTGAATCATCAGCGGCCATGATGTATTCAGAGCTAACTGACGACGGCGATTTATACGTGTCTATCACCATACCATCGCTTATTGTGGCTACTTATGGCGGCGGTACCGGTATTGGCACACAGCGAGAGTGCTTAGAATTGCTCGACTGCTACGGGCGCGACCGGGTGTATAAATTTGCAGAAATCGTGGCGTCGGTTGTGCTGGCTGGTGAGATATCGCTAGCCTCAGCCATTAGTTCGTCAGACTGGGTCTCGTCACACGAACAGTATGGGCGAAACAGATAAAAAGAATAGATTTACTGACTGAAATTAAAAGGGGCTTCACATAATGTGAAGCCCCTTTTTGTTTAGCGCTTTCTTGATTAATGCTCCCAATGATAGTGGTGCGCTTTCGCTTCCACATCATCTGCCGTTTGTTGCGGCATAAAGGTGGCATTGTCTTGCTCAAAGAAAAACGGTTTACGTTTTGTCTTACTGCCTACTTCGTTCATGGTGGCCGACTCGTATATGCGTCCATTTAGTACAGTGTATTCTACGAATTCACTCTTTCTAATGTCGCTTAGTACATCGCCATCAATTACTACTAGGTCAGCAAGTTTACCTTTTTCGATACTGCCCAGATCTTTGCCCATGCCTAGGTGTTTCGCGCCATCAATAGTGCCGCCGCGTAGTGCTTCCCAAGGCGTGAAGCCACCTTGCTCCATGATCCACAGTTCCCAGTGAGCAGCTAAGCCTTCACGCTGACCGTGAGCGCCAATATGTACACTGACCCCATTATCTCGAAGCTCTTTGGCGTAGCTTGCTACGTTTTGGTGGTTGTACTGATTTTCTGGAGCCGTAGGTCTGCGGATCGCACGGCTATCTAGAATAGTCGACGGCGTATAACGAAGAAGACGCGGGTTCTTCCAGACTTCAGTTTTGTCGTACCAGTACTCTTCACCCATCATGCCGCCGTACGACACAACAAAGGTCGGCGTATAGCCAAACTCAGTGGCTTTCCACAGTTGAGTGACGTCGCTGTAGCCTTTTTCCACAGGAATGCTGTGCTCAAGGCCCGTATGGCCATCTACCAACATAGTCAGATTCTGTTGAAGCTTACCGCCCCCTTCAGGCACTACCATCATCTCTTGATTTTTTGCTGCCCACAGCACTTGCTGACGCTGGTCACGACGGGGCTGGTTGTAGCTTTTCACTGAAATAGCACCGGCTTCTTTTAGGCGCTCTACATGAAAGTAGGCATCTTCGTAGTTGTTGATAATCGCTTTGTAACCTAGCCCTTCCGCACCGTATAAAATCGTGCCGGTGGAATAGATACGCGGTGCAACAATGTCGCCTTTACGCTGTAATTCTGCCGCAGCAAAGATTTCTGTCGTGTCGTTTGAGGGGTCGTGAATGGTTGTTACACCGAACGACACATTCGAGTACTGACTCCAGTTTTGCTGGGGAATAATCTCATTACGTCCTTGCGAACCATGAGCGTGCGCATCAACAAGCCCTGGAATAATGGTTTTACCTGAGGTGTCTATTTGCATGGCGTCATCAGGAATGGTCACATCGCCACGTTTACCCACTGCTTCAATGCGGTTGTCTTTAATCAGCACAACGCCATCTTCAATCACCTCTTGGGTGTTGTCGGCATCGCGCATGGTTACCACTTTACCGCCAACCAAGGCTTTGTAACCAGATGGTTTGTCAGCTTTGGTGGTAAACGACAAATCCATACCTTCAGCTACTGGCTCAGGTAAGGATTCCGCTGCGCCATCAACAAAGGCAAAGGCTTCATCAAGTGAACGGCTAAATAGCGTAGGGCCGTTAAACCAGCTTAGGGTTTTATTGTCAGGCGACCACGTTAAGTATTCACCTGCACGGCTTGAAAGCTGCGTTACCGGCAGTGAGGTCATGTTCGGGCCTATGGTAATGCGCTTGCCATTTTCAACAAACGGCGCCACGTACGTTTTGAACTGGTAAACAAACGCAACCCATTTCTTATCGTGTGAAAGTTTGTACTCACTTACCTTATCTGCACCGTAAAGGTGAGTTCGCTTGTCGTTACCCTTAAGGTTAACGCTTGAAAGCTGGGTTTCGTAGTAAGCTTCGCCGCCCGCTGATTCGGTGAAATACACTCGGTCGTCGTTACCCGCGAAATGCGCGTTGTAGCCGCCTTCAGATACTTTTTCTACGGTGTCTTCTTCAAGATCTGCTACGTAAATACCTGGCTCAACCGAGTATTTGGGGTCTAGTAAGTAGCCGCCCGTAAATTTGCGGAAAACCACTTTCTCGCCATCGGCAGAGAACGACGGCTCAATGTAGTGACCTGGCTGCTGGGTAATAACCTTTCCTTTCCCGCCACGAGCAGAAACCACGCGAACGGTGCCCAAATCTTGGTCATTCCATGTCGTATAAACAATCGACTTTCCGTCGTTAGAAAAGCGCGGATAGTATTCGTCGTGATCGTTTTGTTTCGTTAATCGCTTAATTTTGCCAGATTTAACGTCGCGCACATAAAGTTTACCCAGTGCTTGAAATAGAACGGTTTTGCCGTTGGGCGACATTTGCGACCAGCGGATCATGCGAACGTCGAATTCATCAGGTGCAACGTCTACATCAAAGCGCAGTGCATCGGCAAATTTCACCGTGCCTTCAACGGTCACGTCCATGGTGCTGGTGGTTTTATCTTTCACGTCGATGGTGTGAAATTTACCGCCTGTCCAATATACGATTTCGCTGCTGTCTGGCATCCAGTCGAAGTAGGCAAAGTAACCTTCCGAACCAAAGCCTTCCTGCATATCTCGCTCTAGCTCTAACGTCAGTGGTGTTTCTACACCTGTCTTGATGTCTTTAATGAAAAGCGCGGTTCTATCTTTAACGCGACGCACAAAAGCGATGTATTTACCGTCAGGTGAAGGCGTAGGAACCACAGCGCCGCCCGTACCGCTAATATAGCGGCTCTCTTCGCCGGTTTCGCGGTCGTAGCGAGTGATAGCAAAAATGCCTTCTAACGGGTCGCGGTTATATTCAAAGCGGGCGCCCGGAACCGTATTTTCGGTAAAGTAAATATACTTGCCGTCATGAGAGAATACAGGGTCAGCAATGTTTTGTTGGTCGCGCTTTCCGCTGTTACGAGCTTTAATTTGTAGGCCGTCACCACCTGATTTGTGGTACATCCATATCTCGCCCGCAGGAATACTACGGCTAGACATGATGCCTTTGGTTACCACTAGGTATTCGCCGTCTGGGCTCCATTTAGGAGAGTGGATAAGATTGCTTTTCTCTTTGGTTACCTGACGAAGATTACTACCGTCAATGTCCATAACCCATACGTTACTTAACCCATCTTTATCCGAGATAAATGCGATCTGTTTACCGTCTGGAGAAATTGAAGGGTGAATATTCCATGCGAAGTCTTGGGTCAGCGGTGTCGCATCGCCACCACTCATGCTCACTTTGTACAAGTCGCCCAGCATGTCAAAAACCATAAACTCGCCGTTTGGTGCAACGTCTAAGCTAGACCACGTGGTTTCGTTTGTTTTGATAGTGACTTCGTTTAATGCATAAGGTGGGTTGCTGACTTCCCACGTTTCAAGCTCGGATTCTGTTTTTTCTTCACTGTCGTTTTGGGCGTATAAAGTAGGTGCGACGCCTAAGCCCAAAGCGCTTACTAGCGTCATGGCCAGTAAGCGTTTCTTTGTCGTTATCATAATGGTGTTTCCAAGTGCTTGTTATTTATTTTCTGTCTACATCAGAGTACATGACTTAACATGACACTACGTACTCTTGAATTGTAAAACTAAGGTTAATCTTACTGCAAAGTAGGAGAGATTCATTTAGCTTATGCGATTGTAAGCACGATTTTAGCGTTTAACTTTCATTACACTATTTTCAAAAATCGTTACTTTTCGCGCTTGTTTCGCATTTAGTTGGTTATATGTAAGCAATGCTATGAGCCTTTGAATACCACGATTACACCTTGCTGTAAAAGCGCTATTCAGAAGCTGATTTAAACTATCAGCGCTAAATGGAATACAGCGGCGCTGCTATAATTGCTAAAGCGTCATAGAGTAAGGATTTAGAAACTGTCGCTGCCAAAACAACCGCTTATCGATTTCGGATAGTCCAGCTTCTGCACAGACTGCATCGTAGCTGTCTTCAATTATCTGAATTTGGCGTTCAAAAATAGCCTTAGCTTCCTCTTTCGATAGCAGAAAGTTGTGCGCAGATTGCAGGCATGTCGCGAGCTGGCTCATTTTATTGTTACCTACAATTAGCATAGCCTGAGACGCTTCGTTTCCAGTACGACCTTGAGGACAAATATCATAGGCCGGTGTTAATGCCAGAGTATGGCCATTCCAAAACGCTGCATGGTTGCGAGCATGATCATCTGTATTGCCACAAAGAACATTAAATGTGAGTCGGCAAAATAGCTCCCGAAGTGTTTCTTTCGGTTTAGTAAATCTGTGTCTAATAATTTCTGCAAGTGTCTCATAACTTGCATACCGCGCCATCATGTCATCAAGTGCAAACAAGGTAAGTGCAGATACAACAGATTTTCTTTTCCAGCCTTTCTCTGAAGCCACACGATCGAATCGTTCTACCAGCAGTACATCTTTATTCGCGGATTTGACTAACTTGACCGGTGCAACATCAAGCCCTACCAACTTAGCCAATCGCATGGCAATGTACTCGGCCTTAACGACGCTGTAGATGTCATTACTGGCGGAAAATTTTGCAATGTATTTTGTTCCGTTTTCTTCAATTAGGGCTTTAGGGCGAGCGCCACCAATCGAACTTCCATGAAACAGGGCTTGATCTAACTCGGGTGTTAGGGGGATACCTTTTTCAACCCGCTCTGCAGATTCTAACAATTCTTCTATGGTGACACTCTTCACAGAGCGCGGCACGTATTCGGTAGGAGAAAGCTGAAAATCTAAGGCTCCAATGCGGTCAGAACCTGACTCCATAAGATAGGTAAGTTCATCTAGCTGAGCAGTATCAATACCATCACCTTTATGCCCGAGGCGTCGGTTGATAATAACGCGTCTGCCCCAAGCATCTGGAGCGCTATCACGAATACACCCTGGCATATTTAACCCATCTAATAAAGGAAGTGCGCCAAGGCGAAGGGGGAGTTCAGGTTCATAGATAGGCACTGCACCCTTAATTCTTTCTAAATAACTTTTACCGTAGTTGAAGATCAAGTTGTCACCATTAGGTGCAAGACGGCCAGCCACGACAGGCTCGATTTCTTCAGGTAGCCAAATCCAAACGAATGCTTCTTTATAATTCTTTTTAGAAGTCATCTATTACTTCCTTACTCGATTTTCGGGCACTCTTGGGTAGCAACGCCAGCTTTTCTTCAATTTGCCTAAGCTGCATTGAAAGTCGGCTCGGCTCTGCCTCAAACAGTGTTACACCGACGATTCTAGCTACCTCAAAAGTTGCTCCTATTTCGCACTTAGGATCTGCCTTTTCTATGCGAGAAAGCATTCCTCTAGAAATGCCTGCGCGGTCCGCAACTTCCTGCGCACTCATCTTCTTTTCAAGTCTTGAGGCACGAATCAGCTTTGCCAATAATGTTAGCGCATCTTCGGTATAACGGGAGTAACTTCTGATTACAGATTTTGGCATTTGCGTCACATATGAACCATTTGGATTGTTAATGATTTATATATAGTGCACGAAGGTGGGCTAGTCAAAACTAATATTGTTTTTTGTGCTACTTATGGCGCTGATTACGCTTTTATGAACTATATATAATGCATTTTTAATTGCACGGTGAATTGGTGAGAAGGTTTATTGAGTGATTTAACCGACATTTCAATTCGCGGGGCTATCACAAAGTTCCACTTCCCATTAATTTCAGTGATGCTTGTCTATTACAGCAATAATCGCTAATTTCATAACAAATCATTAACAATGAATTGTGTAGGAATTACCGTGAGCAACGCTGAACAACAATTGCATTACTCTACTTGTACATTATGTGAAGCAATGTGTGGTATTGAGGTAGCGACGAAAGGTCGTCAAATACTGTCAATAAAAGGGGATAAAGATAACCCCTTTAGCCAAGGCCATATCTGCCCCAAAGCCAGTGCGCTAAAAGATTTGTACGACGACACTGATCGCCTGAAGCGCCCGGTTAAAAGGGTAAGACTTAACGGCGAGGCGAGTGCATCGGAAGACAGCGCCTGGGAAGACTGCACCTGGGAAGAAATCGGGTGGGATGAAGCCTTTGACTTGGTTGCTAACAAGCTACACCACATCCAGCAGACGCACGGTAACAATGCGGTTGGTGTGTATTTAGGTAATCCCAATGCGCATAATATGGGGTCTATTTTATTCGGGCCTTATTTTTATCGCGCTCTTAAGTCTCATAACCGTTATTCCGCTACATCTGTTGACCAGTTGCCACACCATATTGTTAGTAGACGGCTGTTTGGTCATATCTCCCAAATTCCCATTCCAGATATCGACCATACCCAGCATTTTATGATCATCGGCGGGAACCCGCTGGCATCCAACGGCAGCATTATGACGGTGCCAAACGTGAAAAAGCGTTTGAAGGGTATTCAAAAACGCGGTGGGACGGTCGTCGTTATCGATCCTAAACGCAGTGAAACCGCTGATATCAGCTGCGAACATCACTTTATTCGCCCAGGCAGTGATGCGCTATTGCTACTGGCTATGCTGCATGTATTGTTTGAAAAGCAATTGTACAAAGTGGATGAAATTTTACCTTATGCAGAGGATATAAAAGAGGTTGAAAAATACGTTCGCGATTACTCGCCACAAAAAGTCAGCGAGCTTACCGGTATTTCGGATTTACAAATAATTCAGCTTGTTTTGGATTTCTGCAATGCCGAGTCTGCAGTTTGCTATGGCAGGATGGGGGCCAGCGTACAAGCATTTGGCACGCTCACTCAGTATCTTATTATGCTGTTTAACATGCTTACCGGAAACTTAGATAAGCGAGGTGGCATGATGTTTACCCAGCCGGCTGCTGACGTACTGCCAGTTTCAGGTAGGGGCAGTATGGGCGGGTTTAGCTCTCGCGTAAGGGGGCTTCCGGCGTTTGCTGGTGAGTACCCGGTAGCGTGTTTAGCCGAAGAAATTCTAACCCCCGGAGACGGGCAAATTAAAGCCATGGTAGTAGGTGCTGGCAATCCCGTGGTTACTACGCCCAATGCAGAGCAGCTTGATAAGGCGTTTTCACAACTCGACTTCATGGTTGCCGTAGACTTTTATGTTACCGAAACTTCCCGCCATGCTGATGTAATTCTTCCTCCAGTAACTGCGCTAGAACGCGACCACTACGACATTGTTTTTCACAACTTCGCTGTGCGAAATTTCGCTAAGTACTCTGAAGCGGTGGTGGACATTGACGAAGATCAGCTTACCGATTGGCAAATTTATTTATCTTTGGCAGAAAGGCTCGATGCGCTAAATGGGAAAAGCACAGCTCACTATGCTTCGCTTTGGGACAAGCAACCTAAAGGTGTGGTTGATGATTTGTTGCAAGCAGGTCTTTATGGTCGAGCAGCAAGCAAAAGAGAAGGTGCTGCTGCAAATTCAAGTGAAAGTTCAACTGCTGTTCCGAAAGGCGGACTGTCGATTGAAATGCTTAAAGCACACCCGCACGGAATTGATTTAGGGCCGCTACAACCGTCTTTGCCTCATGCCCTGTTCCACGAAGATAAGAAAATCCACTTAGACTTTGATTACTTCATGGCTGATTTGAGCAGGGTAAACACGCATTTCTTTGGACAAACGAACTATGTTTCAGCGCAAAATCAGCCCCTCGTTTTAATAGGGCGTCGGCATATTAAAACCAATAATTCGTGGTTGCACAACAGCCCTCGCATGGTAAAAGGCAACAACCGCTGTACGCTCCAGATTCATCCTGATGATGGGGCAAAATACGGCATTGCAGATGGCGATGAGGTATGCGTGAAATCACGGGTCGGCCAGATAACCATAGAGGCTGAAATCACAGATGCAATTATGCCTGGCGTGGTATCTATTCCCCATGGATGGGGGCACAATAAAAAAGGTATTAAACTGTCTGTGGCAAGTCAGCACCCTGGGGTTAACACCAACATACTTACTGACGATTTACAGGTAGACGAACTGTCTGGTAATGCAGTGTTAAATGGCGTGCCTGTTGAGCTAGAAAAAGTAAGTTAAGCATATAAAAAACGGCATCTACCTAAAAGTAAATGCCGTTTTTCAGTGGTATGTTCAACAAGTAGGCCTTCTACTCATTGTACATTCATCTGTGAACTTCTATGTAGCTACCTTTCAAAGATAACGCTAAGAAAGCTTATCTACACTAAGTCAAACAGTGAAGAGCATACGCTTAGGTCATAGTAACAAACTCTTCCGCGCTGGTAGGGTGAATGGCCACACAGGCATCAAAGTCAGCTTTGGTCGCGCCCATTTTTATGGCAACAGCGAAACCCTGCAGAATTTCATCCATACCGTGACCAATACCGTGTAGGCCTACCACTTTTTCGTCTTTACCTGCACACACTAGCTTCATCTTGGTCATTTGACGGTGGCGGGTTACCGCGGTGTACATAGACGCAAAGCTAGAGGTGTACACTTTAATATTGTCTTCGCCGTATTCTTCAATAGCTTCTGGTTCAGTTAGGCCGATTGTGCCAATAGGTGGGTGGCTAAAGACTACGGTTGGAATCATTGAATAATCCATGTGAGCGTCTTTTTGGCCGTTGAATAAGCGTTCGCTTAGCAAGCGGCCCGCTTTTACTGCTACTGGAGTAAGTTCAGCCTCGCCAGTAATATCACCTACTGCGTACACATTTTTGGCTGTAGTGTTTTGGTACTTATCTACTTTAACTGTACCGTCATCACTCAACTCAACATCGGTATTTTCAATATCAATTTTGTCGGTTGAAGGCTTACGGCCAATTGCCCAAATTAAGCAGTCAGCTTTTAACACTTCACCATTGGTTAAATGTACTGATAGTTCGCCATCGTCAGCTTTTTCCACTTTCTCTACGCTGGCATGGTCATGCAGTTTGCAGCCTTCAGCGTGGATCATATCCACCAAGGTCTCATGAATGATGGGATCAAAGTTTCTAAGCGGCGCGTGTTTGCGAACCACCAAATGTGACTCTGTTCCTAGCGCATGAAGTACACCCGCTAACTCAACGCCAATGTATCCAGCACCAACCACAACAGCGCGCTTAGGTTGCTCTTTTAATGCAAAGAAACCATCAGAATCAATGCCGTACTCGGCGCCTTCGATATCCGGAATTACTGGATGACCGCCAACGGCAATCGTAATATGGTCAGCCGTATACTTTTCGCCGTTTACTTCTACTGTGTTGTTATCAATAAACTTTGCGAAACCGCGAATAAGTGTTACATCGTTTGCAGTAAGTACGCGGTCGTAAGAGGCATGAATACGCTCAATATAGGCTTGGCGGCTGGCAATAAGGCTGTCCCAACTAAAGTGGTTTACTGACAAATCGAATCCATACTCTGGGGCGTAGCGATGTATGGCCTCAGCCATCTGAGCGCCGTACCACATGGCTTTTTTCGGCACGCATCCAACGTTTACACAGGTACCGCCAACGTCTTTTGCTTCAATAATAGCGGCTTTCTTTCCGTGCTTTGCCGCACGGTTCGCAGATGCAATACCGCCACTGCCACCACCAATACAAATATAATCAAAATGTGTCATTCAAAAAGCCTTCTTTATTGGGTTTACGATCGTGCACACAAGCATAAATGCTCAAACACGTTCGCACAGCAAATCATTTTTAAACGGTTCTGTTTGTAAGATTAATCAAAAGACCGAGGTTTGCTCAATAGTGTTTCAATTAGTTAGTCAATGGGGACAATGCAGTCTAAATAAAAGGGCGTGGCGCAACCCGCCATAATTTATGCTGCGCCAGCCCCATTTAAGCTCAATGCCTTCAGACCTTACTCACTTATAGTAGCAGAAAGCTCTTCTGGTTCTATTTGAATACTAAACGCTTTTCCACGCTCTTCTTCAAATTGCACGAGTTTTTGAATGGTAGCGTCACTAAATACGTGACCTTCAGGAAGGATTAGAATATGGCTATCGTTATATAAATTTTGAGCAAGTACCATGCCCGCTTTAAGCTGTGAGGCCTTCAATGATGTAGAAAGTAGCTTAGATGTAGTCACATCTTCTGCTTCTAGCAAAAGGTCTAAAAACTCGCCGTCGTAGCGCGTGTTTCTGTGCTTTTTCATTTCAAGTTTGGCATCGCGAGGGCTCATTTCAACGCCACTCATTCTACCTGTAACTAAGCGCCAGTAGTCTCGGGCTATTGCTAAAATACGCGCGCCTGCGGGAATTTCTTTCGCCACCTTATTGTACAAACCAGAGCCATTGTAGTGCTCGAATTGAAACTCGATGATATCTGAAACTTGATGAAGCTCATGTGCTGGGGCAAGTATCAATGCAGCCTGTTTGGTCTGCGATAAGTAATTTTGCTGCTGTTGGTATTTAAGCTTTGAAAATGGCGCGTTAAAGTCTTCGGTTTCAAGACCTAATAGCCCAAGCTCACATATAAGACCTGCGTAGCGAACTTGTTTGATTTCGTCTTTCTCTAAACGTGCAATGCGTGCAAGCTTAGAAGACAACTCACTTACCTCTATGGCAAATTTCCCGTTAATATTCGGGTTAATGCTAATCACGTTGAACAGCACCTGCTCCATGGCAATATTGTGCTTTTCAATTTTGTTCAGCGCAGCTTTAATTTGGCGAGTACGCTTTTGAACCACTTGTTCTAGCGATGCATTGACATCTCTAAGCTTTCTATTCTGAAGGCGTGTAAGTTTTTGAAGACGCGTATTTTCAGCTTTTAATTTAACTCGCTCTAACCCTTCCTCAACCACAGCTATTAGCTCTTGGTTGTCCCATGGCTTTTGAAGGTAGCGATGAATCTTACCCTGGTTGACAGCTTTGATCGTGGATTCGATATCAGCATAGCCGGTAAGTACTACTCTAAATGTGTCGGGATAATTAATAGCCACCTGTTCAAGAAGCTCCGCGCCAGACATTTGGGGCATCTTCATATCTGAAATTACCACGTGTACTTCGTTGTTACTCATCAATTCGAGTGCCTTGGCTCCGCTATCTGCAAGCAGCAGCGTTATATCCATGGTAAAGAGCGCACGTTTAATGGCACGAAGAATATTAGGCTCGTCGTCGACAAATAGCACGGTATAGGTTGTAGCTTGTTCAGTAGGCTCTGTCATAAAAAATTATCCTTATTCGCGACGTAACTAATATCGCATGCAATGGCGCTTTTGGACACTGTAACGTTATGCATCATTAGTCTCACCGGTATCTTGTGAGTCTTTAGAGACGGGGTTAATTGGAAGAGCTAGCGTAAAGGTACTGCCGTCTCCTTCAGTGCTGGTGGCAGATAATGACCCACCGTGTTCTTGCGCGATACCAAATGAAATTGAAAGACCTAACCCAGTCCCTTGCCCTTCTGGCTTAGTCGTGAAGAAAGGGTTAAATAGTTTATCAAGGTGACTAGGCGGAATTCCGCAGCCTGAATCCTCTACCCGCAATTCTACAAACTCGCCAACAGTGCAAGTTGTGATAATTATTTTTCCGTTTTGGCTAGTTGCCTCTACAGCTTGTCCGGCGTTAATGAGCAAGTTGGTAATAACTTGAGAAATTTTACCCACGTTCATGTCTACATCCGGAACCCTTCCTAAATGGGTTTCTACCGTACAGATATATTTCAGTTGATTGTTAACCATAGCCAAGGTGGTACGCACACAATCATTAATATTGTGTTTCTGCATTTGGTCGCTATCAACCCGTGAAAACAACTTTAGGCCTTTAACTATTTCTGCCACGCGCAGCAAGCCTTCGCGAGAGTCCCTCAGTAAATCTGAAATGTCTTCGTTTATAAAGGCCATATCTTGTTTATCTAGCAATTTCTCTAGTTCAATCAGTGATGCTGCCCGTTTGTTTTCATCTTTCTCGTCTATAACAGCTTGAATTTGAGAGAAGATCATTTGATAAGTAGCAACGTATTCACTAAGTGTTGAAATATTACTGCTTACAAAACCGACAGGATTATTAATTTCATGGGCAACACCAGCGGCAAGCTGGCCTACTGATGCCATCTTTTCTGCCTGAAGAAGTTGAACTTGGGCTTCTTTTAAGTCTTTGTTTGTTTCTTCTAGTTGGTAATTTTTTTGATTGAGTAGAGACGTTCTGTCTTGCACTTTTTCTTCAAGAAGTGTGTTTAGTTCTTTAAGCTCATCCTGCGCACGCTGACGTTGTTCGTGTTCTTCTTTTAACCGCTCTACAAGTAGATTAAAAGCTTCAGCGAGCTCGCTTAACTCATCTTTGCCTCTAACTGGAACAAACACTTCTTTGTAATTATTGTACTTAACTGCCTCGCCAAGGTGTTTAGCACCCTGCAAAAGCTGCTGAAGCTGAGACATTAAAAACGAACCAAGTAAATATGAACACAAGCCAACTAGAACGAACTCCATCAAAGCGAGCGTGACGGTCCAGTTTCTTACTCTTGAGACCGATTCAGTTACAGAAGCGATGTTTAATCCAATTTCTACATAGCCGTAAACAGTGTCGTTTACCATAATTGGGGCGCGGGTATCGTATACCCCATCGTTAGCTGCCGACACCGACAAGTCTGCTTCAAAAGGGCGGCTAAGTGCGACCTCGCTGCCTTTCTCTACAAACACATTGCCAAGTTTATCTTTTACCTTCACGTAGGAAATATTTGGGTTAGTGAGAATTTCAGATACATCTGCGTCAAGTGAAGCTAGGTCGTAACTTAAAAATGCATTTTTTGTCGTAGAAACGAAAAGCGCAACAGTGGTATCAGCTGACTTTTTAATGTTGCTATCAACAAGATCATTTAATAACTGAAACACGGTTACAATTAGCACCAGCAGCAAGAGCGCTGCGATGCTAGCAATGCCAGTTATTGTTTTAAATCGTAACGACAGCTTCATCTGCTCGTTTCTCATAGATGTGGTCTAGAAAGCGATGCAATACCCAGCTCTCTAACGTCATTCCAATCACTGTCGTTAGATTTAACAAATTCACTCAACCCAATTTTGCGAAGAATTGATGTCTTACTACTGTCATTAGATAATGCAATCAATGCATTAAGAATAGCTTGTCTATTTGCTGACGCCATTTTGGGGTGGGTAGCTATAGCGTGTGGCGTATAACCTTTGCTTTCCCAAAGCACTCGTAAATCACTTTTCACTGCCTCAGATGAAATGTTTAGCGTTCGAAGAATGCCTCCACCTGCTTTGAAGAAATCGCGCTGAACCGATAAGTACACTGAATCGTGCGAATTTACATAACGGGGAATGAATGCAACATTGTTGTTTCTCAGGTGGGCGCTGGTAATAATAGTGGCCGCAAATGCCGCGGGCGCTGGGAATGCTATTTCGGCACCATTTAGATCTTCAATTGATTGAATAGTACTGTCCTGATGAACCACGATTAATCCGCGAATTTTTTTGTCACGTTGCCTAGCAAGAGAGCGATAGCCTGCAGATTCGTTAAAAACTACAAAGTGATAGGGGTTCATGTAGGCAATGTCGTAAAGCCCAGCAGTCAAGTTTGCTTCGAAAGTGGGTATATCTTTAGCTGTCTTAAACTCGATGGCAAGCCCAGTATAATTACTCATATAATCAATAAGCGGCTGCCACCGTTCAGCCAAAGTTTTGGCTGACTGCTGTGGAACGACGGCGAAAGTTAGCGTTTTCGCGTTAGATGAGAGCGTAACAATAGTAAGACATAGAGCTGTTAAAATGAACATTGCTAACCGCGACATAGTGCACCCTCCCTCATCAAAATTACATCGACATGAATTGTTCTAAAACATTCGTTAAATCATGGTTTGAGAAAGGCTTTTGAAGCGTGGCATCGGCGCCGATTTCTAGCGCACGTTCAAGGCTGATATCGTCTAGGGCAGAGATAACAATAATTTTTAAATCTTTGTGCTTGTTTTGCTCTCGAGTGAATTCAATAACACTGTAACCATCCATGCCTGGCATACTCAGGTCGAGGGTCATCACTTTAGGTTCATACTGACTTAACATGATCCCGGCTTGGAACCCGCCTGTCGCAATGTATGAATCGAACCCTGCACGTCTAGCCACTCGCTGTATTGATTTCGCTACCGGCATCTCGTCATCAACAATGAGAACAGATGGCGAAGCAATGCCTTTGAGGGCATCAGGAATAGGCATATCGTGGCGTTCAAGGAACTCAATAAAGTCTTCAACAAGAATACGGTTGTTACCACGCCCTGGAAGCTTAAAGCCTTTAAGCTTCCCGCTTTCAATCCATCGAATTACAGTACGAAGGTTCACATCGCAATACGACGCTATTTCGCCAGAGGTTAAGGTTTTCATATCTAAGCCTTGTAGATTTATTAACCAGAATTATAGCTGTTGTACTACATGGAGACAAAGTAGACAAAAGGATGAAATGTGACATTTGTGACAGGGGGCTTTTCGGCGTCACAAGTTGTTGACTCCTTTATTTATATTTATCAAAAGTACGTCTCGAGCACACTGAGCTCAATAAATCTTCGTGATCCTTACTTTTAAACTAGAAGTAACTTCAAGATAGGTCAACTGCGGCTTAAACAATAGCTTGCTTTTAGTCAACGAAACCCCATCATTATTCTATCAACGTGTTAAGAGTGAAAAAGATTATGACAACCCCTGCAATCGAGATGGTAGACGGCCTACCAATTTTTTCTGCTATTGAGCCAGCCTCTATTAAGCCCGCTATCGAAAAAGCCATTGAAGCTTGTAAAAGTGAAATAGAGGCAGTCGTAGCGTCAAATGATTACTCTTACAAGAATTTAGTATTACGCCTTGAAGAGGTAGACGACAGCTTAAGCAAAATGTTCTCACCTGTGTCTCATATGAACAGTGTAGTAAGCAGCGATGAATTGCGAGAGGCGCATGATGCGTGTTTGCCACTTTTATCTGAATATGGTACTTGGGTAGGTCAGCACGAAGGCCTTTATAATGCTTATGCTTCACTAAAAGCGTCTGACGAGTTTAAAACCCTAAGCGAAGAACAGCAGAAAGTCATTGTTAACGCGGTTCGCGACTTTACGCTTTCAGGTGTTGCCTTGCCTGCACAACAAAAGAAACGTTTTGCAGAAATTCAGGCAAAGCTTAGTGAGTTATCGTCAACCTTCTCAAATAATGTGATGGACGCCACCATGGGCTGGACCAAACACATTACCGATGAATCTGAGCTTGCAGGTATGCCTGAGTCAGCTTTAGAAGCGGCAGCGCAAGCTGCGCACCAAAAAGACTTGCAGGGATGGTTGTTTACCCTAGATATTCCGTCTTATTTGCCTGTTATGCTGTACGCGGATAATCGTGAGCTTCGCGAAGAAATGTATCGTGCTTATTCAACCAAAGCGTCTGATCAAGGACCAAATGCAGGTAAGTGGGATAACACCGACATTATTAAAGAGACCCTAACGCTGCGCACAGAGCTCGCTGAATTGTTGGGGTTTGCTAGCTATGCAGAGCGTTCACTGGCTACCAAGATGGCAGACTCTACCGATCAGGTAATAGGTTTCTTACGCGACTTGGCGGCTAAGTCTAAACCTCAGGCGGAAAAAGAGCTTGAAGAAGTAAGAACGTACGCAAAGGACAAACATGGTGTTACTGAGCTAGCAGCATGGGATTTACCGTATTACAGCGAAAAGTTGAAGCAAGAAAAATACACCATTTCTGATGAAATGCTGCGCCCTTATTTCCCTGAAGACAAAGTGCTATCAGGTCTTTTTGAAGTAGTGCATCGCTTATATGGTTTGAAAATTATTGAGCAGCCTGGCATCGACACCTGGCATAAAGATGTGCGTTATTTCACTATAACTGACGATGCCGACGCATTGCGTGGTAGCTTTTACCTAGACTTGTACGCACGTGCTAAAAAACGTGGCGGGGCATGGATGGATGAATGCCGAGTACGCCGAGAAATGATAGACGGTGAGCTACAGCTGCCAGTGGCGTACCTGACCTGTAACTTCAATGCCCCTGTCGGCGATAAGCCTGCGCTGTTTACGCACGATGAAGTAGTCACCCTTTTCCATGAGTTTGGTCATGGAATCCATCACATGCTTACAAAAATGAGCGTGGCTGGCGTATCTGGCATTAACGGTGTGCCATGGGATGCAGTTGAACTACCAAGTCAATTCTTAGAGAACTGGTGTTGGGAAGAAGACGCCCTAAACTTTATCTCTGGTCATTATGAGACCGGAGAGCCGCTTCCAGCTGATTTGCTCGACCGCATGCTTGCTGCTCGTGATTATCAATCTGCTATGCAGATGGTTCGTCAACTTGAATTTAGTCTATTTGATTTCTTACTGCACAGTGAAAAGGGCAGTGAAGTAGACGTGCAGGGCACACTGGACAAAGTGCGCGAAGAAGTTGCCGTAGTTATTCCGCCATCGTTCAATCGCTTCCAAAATGGTTTCGGACACATTTTTGCAGGTGGATATGCAGCGGGCTATTACAGCTATAAGTGGGCTGAGGTTCTTTCTGCCGATGCCTACAGTAAGTTTGAAGAAGATGGCATCTTCAACCGCGACACAGGCAAAGCCTTTTTAGAAAACATTCTAGAAATGGGCGGCAGTAAGCCTCCTATGGATTTGTTTGTTGCCTTTAGAGGACGCGAGCCTAAAGTAGACGCCTTGCTTCGACACAGCGGCATCAAAGGCTAAGCGGCTATGCCTGAGTCTTATCAAACTATCTACCGCCGAGCGTGTGAACGCAAAGGCGGTGAAAAGGTGCTTGAGGCTATGCTTCATGCGCCGCTTTCTAAAGCGCAAATTGAAACCATTAGTGATGATCGTTTTTTAGCGGCCATGACTAAGCAAGTTTTTAAATCTGGCTTTGTATGGCGAGTCATCGAGCAAAAATGGCCAGATTTTGAAACCGTATTTTTTGGTTTCAACGTGGATAAAGTGTTGCTGATGCCAGATGAGATGCTAGAACAAAAAGCGTCGGATAAGCGCATTGTTCGCAACTATAAAAAAGTGATGACTGTGCGCGACAACGCCATGATGATTAAAGACGTGGCTATGGAGTACGGCAGCTTTGGCAAGTTTGTCGCCAGCTTCGATAAAGACAATATCACCGAACTATGGGCGTTTTTGAAAAAACGCGGCGCGCGATTAGGTGGCAATACAGGCCCCTACATGCTTCGAGCATTGGGTATTGATACTTTTTTGTTTTCTCGTGACGTTGAAGGTTACTTGCGAAAAAACGAAGTTATTGATGGCGGGTTAACATCGAAAAAGTCGCTGTCAGCAGCAAATGCAGCATTTGCCCAATGGCATAAAGAAAGTGGCCGTTCGCTGCAAGAAATCAGTGCTATTGTGGCATTTAGCTGGGGCACGAATAATCTTACTGCTTAATACAGGTTAGCGTTGAATGGGGCCCCCTAATGTATTTAGTAAACAGGCATGTGCCTCGAAGGTTCACGCACAGAGCAAGATAACGGTTTGCTTTTCAATCTAAGGCAGTCGGGCATAAAGCTTTTGCTTCAGCACACAATCCTATACACTTCGGCATTAATAAAAATATTCAAATTACAGGACTGTCATGAGCGACAATCAAACTCCCGCTACGCAAGCAGACTCTGCAATCGACAATGCTAGCGAGCATACTACACACTTCGGTTTTAAGCAGGTAGATAAAGGGCAAAAAGCCTCTTTGGTTGCTAATGTTTTTGATTCCGTTGCTGCGAAGTACGACGTAATGAACGACTTTATGTCAATGGGAGTACATCGTTTATGGAAGCGATTTACCATTGACTGCAGCGGTGTGCGCGCGGGCAATAAAGTCTTGGATATTGCCGGTGGTACTGGCGATTTAACCGCTAAGTTCTCTCGCTTGGTAGGCCCGACAGGGCGCGTAACCCTTGCCGATATCAATTTGTCTATGCTGAAAGTAGGCCGTGATAAGCTTCGCGACCGTGGCTTGGTTAGCAATATAGACTATGTGCAAGCCGACGCAGAAGTCTTGCCGTTTCCTGACAACCATTTTGATGTTGTGACTATGGCATTTGGTCTTAGGAACGTGACGGAAAAGCAAAACGCGCTAAATTCTATTTTCCGCGTGTTAAAACCCGGTGGTCGCTTACTGGTTTTAGAATTTTCTAAGCCAACATCAGAGCAGCTAAGCAAACTTTACGATATGTATTCTTTCCATATTTTGCCCAAAATGGGGCAGCTTGTAGCAAATGATGCAGAAAGCTACCAGTACTTGGCAGAAAGCATTCGTATGCACCCAGATCAAGAAACCCTGAAGGGTATGTTTGAACAGGCTGGCTTTGAACAATGTGATTACCAGAACCTTACCGGCGGTATTGTGGCTCTGCATAGAGGCTACAAGTTTTAATGCCTACTTCAGCGCTTGTTACCGCTACGGTTGAATCGGCTCTAAACAAACTGCTGTCTTTAGATGAAGACAGCGAAAAAAGGTTAAAAGCCCTTAACGGCGCCAGACTAACCGCGTTTATTTCGCCGCTGCCTTACGGTATCACCTTGTCTTTTTCTGACCGCGTCGACGTACTCAGCGAGCAAGACTCGTTTGAAGATGCCGTTGCATCGCTAGGAGCAAAAGATTGCTGTATTAAAACGTCGCTACAGACTTTGCCTGAGTTAAAAGAAACTAGCCAGCTGACCCGCCTTATTCAACAAAAAGCACTCTTTTTAGAAGGGGAGCTAAACGTTGCCCAGCAAGTCAGCGCTTTGTTTCAGCAGCTCGACATCGACGTTGAAGAGTTGATTGCTCAAAAGACGAATGACGTTATCGCGCACCAAACCGTGAAAACGGTAAAAACAGTGCATAAAAAATCGATGACGGCGCTGGCGTCTATGGCGAAGGTCTTCGGCAATGCCGTGGTAGAAGAAAAACAGCTAGCTGCACATAAGCTTGCGGTAATGCACTTTAGCGATGAAGTAAATGCGCTTCGCGACAGGGCAGAAAGTGCCGATGCGCGACTGCGCCGTTTAGAAGAAAAACTTAAGTAAGATTGAGAGAAACAGGCTCATAAATGCGTATTGTTAGGTTATACCGAATTAACAAGGTATTGTTGGAACACGGTTTAGATGAACTTATTCCAGCAAAGTGGTTACCCTGGTACGCGCGAATTATGCGCCATGCCATTTTTTGGGTGCGCAATAAGCATAAAGGAAAATCTCCTGGCGAGCGCATTACTCTTGCATTACAAAACCTTGGGCCTGTTTTTATTAAATTCGGGCAGATGCTCTCTACCCGCCGAGACTTGCTTCCCCCTGCCATTGCTAACGAACTTGCCCGTTTACAAGACAAAGTGCCACCTTTCTCGTCAGACGCAGCACAAGATATTATCAAACAGGCACTAGGGCTGTCTGATCTGAACGAGTTGTTTAGCGAATTTGAAACCGCGCCACTCGCGTCGGCTTCTATTGCGCAAGTTCACGCAGCAAAGTTAAAGCACAACAACGAAGACGTTGTAGTAAAGGTATTAAGGCCAGATATTCGCGATACCATAGTGGCGGATATGGAGCTTTTATTCAGCCTAGCGAACGTCCTACAGCGTTGGTTACCGGACGGCAAGCGCTTACGCCCTGTAGAAGTGGTAGTGGAATATCGCAAAACCATTGTAGATGAGCTTGACTTGCTCCGGGAGTCAGCTAACGGTATCCAGCTAGGTCGTAACTTTGAGGGCTCAGACGCCTTATACGTACCTAAGATTTACAGCGATTACTGCCGCAGTAATGTCTTGGTTATGGAGCGTATTTACGGCTTACCTATATCTAATATCGACGCTTTGTTGACCCAAAATACCAACATGAAAAAGTTAGCAGAACGCGGGGTTGAAGTGTTCTTTACTCAAGTATTCCGAGATAGCTTTTTCCATGCGGACATGCATCCAGGCAACATTTTTGTATCTACGGAACATCCTGAAAACCCAAAATACATTGCAATCGATTTTGGCATTGTTGGTACGCTTAATCGCGAAGATAAGCGCTATTTGGCCGAAAACTTTATCGCCTTTTTTAATCGCGACTATCGCAAAGTGGCACAACTTCACGCCGACTCAGGATGGGTGCCGCAAGATACCAACATTGATGAGTTCGAAATGGCCATTCGCACAGTATGCGAACCTATTTTTCAAAAGCCTTTGGCAGAAATATCCTTTGGTAATGTGCTGCTACAGCTATTTAACACGGCACGACGTTTCAATATGGTTGTGCAGCCGCAGTTGGTGCTACTGCAAAAAACCTTGCTGTATATCGAAGGCTTAGGTCGTCAGCTCTATCCTCAACTCGACCTTTGGAAAACCGCCAAGCCATTTCTTGAAAACTGGATGAAGGAACAAATTGGTTTTACGGCTATGATGGGGAAAGTAAAAGACAACTTACCTTTCTGGTCTGAAAAACTCCCCGAAATGCCAGACCTGCTTTACGATAGTCTACAGCAAATGAAGCGTTTGCCGTTACAACAGCAAAGGGCACATCTGGCACTGATTCAAGAGCAAAAGAAAACAACTCAGACCACTCACTTGAGCCTAGTAGGGGCAACCTTTGTACTGATGTCAGCAATATTGCCAATTTATGACTTATCCTGGTATTTCCCTGCAAGTACAGGTGTAATTGGCGCAATTTGTTGGTATTTAGCGTGGCGAAAAGGGCTGTGATTATTGTTACGCTGCGGTGAAATATTTATGAAAACCGTAGTTAATTAATTAATTTGTATAGTAATCGTCCCGAAGAGTGTTATAGTGGATACGGCTCTAAGCCAAAGTCTTTAAATAGACGCGATTTTGTATTATTTGCTATATGTAAAACCACTCGAGTTACCCGGTAATTTGTTGTAAGTTGTTTGTCCATTCGTAAGTAAGACCCAATACTCCGCCAATTTAAAGACTCTAAAGAACTTTGTTACACGCGCTTTTGCGCAATTTAATACGATATTTGAGGTCTATACGACATGTCTAAAGTTACAGGCACAGTTAAGTGGTTCAACGCTGATAAAGGTTACGGTTTCCTAACTCAAGATAACGGCGGCAAGGACGTTTTCGTTCATTTCCGTGCGATCATCTCTGACGGTTACAAAACGCTTCCAGAAGGTCAGCGAGTAGAATTTGAAGTTGAAGAAGGTCAAAAAGGTCTTCAAGCTGCTAACGTGCAAGCTATCTAAGAATTCAAAAACGGCGGTCATTTGACCGCCGTTTTTCTTTCTATTGTCAATATTTCCCACGCTCATGCTAAACGTGTGACAACGCTCAATCATTCGCCCCATTAAATTCGATGCTCACAGCATATTCCTAATATCAGTGCTCTGCGGTGTTGCGTAGTCATGACGTTTAATGCTTTACTCGTTATTATGATGAATACGCCTTCAGGGAGTGCTTTATGCGCATCACATTAACTATTCGTTCCACACTGGCTGCTTTACTTCTTCTTTGCTCAAACTCTACTTACGCCGCCCAAGCAAATGGTCTAGTCGTTGGCGAGAGTGTTTTGGCGACAGTGCTCAATACCGAAATTCGAGCAGTAGACGTAATGCCCAGTGAAGAAAAGCGTCAAGACATGAAAGAGCAAGCGAAAGATAACTACGCCAAAATGCTCGAATATGTCACACGTGTAAATGCGTCTAACAAAATTTTCGAACTAGTGTTAGAGGACTACGCTAAGGAACGAGCTATTGCTCTTGACCAAACGCTAGTAAATAAGTTTATCGATAAGTTTAAGAGTCAGGTATCTAGCGAAACTTCATCTAAACCAATCGAAGAAATAGCGGTTAAGCAAGTAATGCAATTCCAAGCAGAAAAAGCCATGTTCGAAGAGTTTGGCGGTCGTGTTGTTTTTCGTCAGTCTAACCCGCAAATGCCTATTGATGGTTACAACGAATTGCTCTCTCACTATCGTGATGTGGGTAAACTAAACATAGTGGATGAAGACCTACGCGAAGCATTTTGGGACTTATTTAAACCTCCCTATCAGTATGAAATTGCAAATGAAAACGTGGATTTTTCTAAGCCTTGGTGGCTTTAAATAAAGCATGAGCAACAAAACAAATGTACAACTGAAAGTGTTGGGTATGAAGGGCCAGGTTCCACTATGGCTAATGATAAAATGAGCGTTATAGACGCAATAGATAAAGCCATTTTGGCCATGCTTCAGAATAATGCTGACACGCCTGTTGCAGAAATCGCCGAGCAAGTCGGGCTAACGGTCACGCCCTGCTGGCGTCGCATTCAAAAGCTAGAAGATAAGGGCATAATTTCTAGGCGAGTGGCGCTGTTGCAAGCAAAGCAGCTAGGCCTTGCAATGACGGTTTTCGTTCAGGTGAAAGCAGGAAGGCACGATGGAAAATGGCTAGCAAGTTTCGCCAAGCACGCCGCGTCATTTGATGAAGTTGTTGAATGTTATCGTATGTCTGGCGAGTACGATTATCTGCTAAAAGTCCTCGTTACCGATATGGATTGCTTCGACCACTTTTATAAGCGATTGGTTAACGGTATAGAGTTTTCAGACGTAACCTCTAGCTTTGCCATGGAACAGATTAAGTACACAACCTCAGTCCCTTTAAATCACATTTAATACGCCAAAAAAATGGGGCCGGTTTGACGGGCCCCATATAAATTAATGATTTTGGTCTTCAACGTGCTGGTCGGCAAATATCTTGGATTTCTTTTTAATTTTACATCCTAAGATACGCTGCGCATTTTTACGGCCGATGTAATGAGCGACTGTATAGGGGTGCGCGCGTTTGAAGAACCGTGAGAACGAATGGAATACATTTTCCATAGTATTGGCTCCTTCTAGTAAAAATTGCCCCAAATAAAATATAGTAATATTACAGTTTGATGTCAACAAAATAATTGTCATTAAACAATTTAGATATCTCGTTCACATAATAAGGATAGACTAAGTACAACTAGGCATCCTCTATTCATTGGTATACATTGTTCGAGAGAAAGGATCATATTTTGATCGCAGGTTTTTAAATCGAGTTTCCACGCAGGTTATAGTAGTCGCCGAAAACGCCACAGGTCAGGAAGTAGTTGGAAACAGAAAAAACTCACAACGTATAAGCGCTAATTATAGCGCTGAATAGAAAGTGAACACCACTGACTATCAGTGATGTTCACTATTGTTTTGAGTAATTGGGATGTGCTGAGATCCCATTAATAAATGCTAGTAGTATGAAAGCTTCTCTGATTTACCGGAGAAAATTTTATATACCATGGCCGTATAAGCCAGAATAATAGGTACAACAATAACTACACCTACTAGCAAGAAGCGAAGGGAGTTAGCATCACTGAGGGCATCCATCACCGTCATCTGCCCAGGTATAATAAAGGGGTAGTAGCTAATGCCAAATGCGCTAAAGCAAAGTAAAAATACAAGCAAGGCTATAAAGAACGGAAGCCATTCGCCTTTACCTTGAGCGTCAGGCAGCTTTTTAAGCAACACGCCACATAAGGCTAAAAGCGCAAAACATGCAACAGGTATAGCAAAAAGCACATAACCCCAAGGTGCTGATAGCCATAAGTCTCGCACATCATCGTGTAAGGTTAAGTTAGCGATACTTACTGCAGTAATTCCCACAGCCAGTACAACCAAACCTCGGCGTGCCCAATAATACGCTTTTGCTTGAAGCTCTCCTTCGCCTTTAAGTATTAACCAGCATGAGCCAATAAATGCATAGGCTGCGGTTACTCCAAATGCCGCAAGTAGAGCAAAGCCTTGAGCCCAAATATCAGTGCGAAGCCCCGTTACATAAATGCCTAACATGTAACCTTGCGCGAGCGTAGTTAATAGCGAACCGTACTTAAATACCAAATCCCACTTGCGCTTTTTCACTTGCACAACTTTAGCGCGAAAATCAAACGCCACGCCGCGCAAAATAAGCCCTAACAACATGAAAGTTGCAGGTAAGTACAGAGTTTGCAGAAACTCGCTATGGGCTTCAGGAAAAGCGATAAGCAGTAAGCCTATGGCAAGCACAAGCCAAGTTTCATTGGCATCCCAGTAAGGCCCAATAGAGGCTATCATGTCGTCGCGGAAAGCCTCTGTTCTCGGCGGTATTAATACACCAACACCTAAATCATAGCCGTCTAAAATAGCGTACAGCAATACAGATAAACCAAGTAAGCCGACATAGATGTTTCCAAGCATTTCTGTTGATATATTTTCAAACATGTTTGCTCTCCTTATACCGTGCTTGGGTCAGGTTCAGAGGGTTGCATCTTAGCCTTCGCTACTTCGCGCTCTTCCGTCGTTATTTCCTCGATTTCCACTGCTTTTCGGCACATCAACATAAGCGTTCCCATGTATGCGATTAAAAGCACCGTGTAAATAACAAGGTAAAGCGTGAATGACAGGGCTATATTAGCAGGTGGTAGTTGAGTAACCGCATCAGCGGTTCTTAAGACACCACTCACTAAATAAGGCTGTCGACCTATTTCTGTAACGTACCAGCCAGCGAGCGTTGCTATCCAGCCGCTAAATGCCATGCCCGCAAACGTGCGTTTCAGCCACGCAGGGAATTCTTTCTTGCGAATAAGGTAAAGACTACCCAGCCATGAAACAGCCAGCATTAGCATACCCATACCTACCATGACTCTGAAGCCGAAGAAAACAGGGGCTACAGGTGGGTGCTCTCCCTCAAACTCATTAAGCCCTTTTATCTCTCCTTTAAGTTCATGGGTAAGAATTAAACTTGCACCATAGGGAATGGGAATTTCAAAGTGGTTCTCTTTGCTTTCTTCATCTGGAATAGCAAAAAGCAATAAAGGTGCACCTTCAGTGGTTTCCCATAACCCTTCCATCGCCGCCACTTTTTGAGGTTGATGTTCAAGGGTATTTAAACCGTGCATGTCGCCCGCAAAAATTTGCAAAGGAATTAGCACGGCCGCCGTGTAGGTAGCTGTTTTAAGTGCTAATTTTGGGGCAAGTTTATCGTCACCTTTCAACATTCGGTATGCTGAAAGTCCGGCAATAAGGAAACTAGCCGTTAGCCCAGACGCCAACATCATATGAGCGAAGCGATAGGGGAAAGATGGGTTGAAAATGATTTCTTTCCAGTTTGTGGCATAAACCACACCATCGACTACTTCAAAACCTTGTGGGGTTTGCATCCAACTATTAAGCGCTAATATCCAGAATGCAGACGTTGTGGTGCCAAGAGCGACAATAAGAGTAGATGCCGTATGCAGCCAGTTAGGAACACGGCGTATACCAAATAGCATGATCCCCAAGAACGTGGCTTCTAAGAAAAATGCGGTAAGTACTTCATAGCCTAAAAGCGGGCCAGCTACGTTGCCTACTTTTTCCATAAACCCTGGCCAGTTGGTGCCAAACTGAAATGACATAGTAACGCCGCTTACTACACCTAATGCGAAGCTTAGAGCGAAAACACGTACCCAAAAGCGATACATGCGCATCCACACAGGGTGACCTGAAATGTTAGAGCGCAGCTTAAAATAAAATAGAAACCAGCCCATCGCCATGGTGATGGTTGGAAACAAAATATGGAAACTAATATTTAACGCAAATTGTAAACGAGACAGCAAGAATGCATCCACAGAGAGCCCCCTTAGTTAACGCTGTTTTTCCCCAGAAGTAGCTTGTCCTTAAGCTCAAGCATACGGCCCACGCCAGAACCTAACTTCATCAACGTGTTTAACTTTTCAGGCCCAAGATTCTGAAGCTCTTCAGACCATGCCGTAATTGATTCGAGTAAATCATGGATTTCGTTCAGTTTATGTTGAGCATTCGCCTCCTTTTCATTTGCAGGTGCATCGAGAAGTAAATCCCGAAGTAGGCTCATGGTTGGGTCTATTTCACGCTTTCGGCGCTCTTCAAATACTCTATTGGCCAGTGTCCAAATATCGCCAGCCGGAATAAAAAACTCTTTTCTCTCGCCGGGAACATGGTGTTGTTTAACAAGGCGCCATGACTGTAGCTCTTTTAAGCCCATGCTAGTGTTGCCTCTGGATATATTGAGCGCATCGGCAACTTCTTGTGCCGAAATGGGCTCTTCGTTAAGCACAATAAGTGCAAGTATTTGCCCAACTGTTCGATTGAAGCCCCAGCGACTTCCCATTTCGCCAAAGTGCATGACTGCAGATGTAATTAAAGGCGTCATTTTCATTCTTATTTTCCAGAAGTTTCAGAAATTACTGAAAGTTTATTGTCAAAGGTCAATAAATACAAGTGTTATTCATGTTATGAGCCGAATAAAACAAAAATTTAATGTTTGGACAAATGCCTAATTTGACCAAACTTTTTATTAAAAAAGCTCTTCAAGACGACATCGGGCGGGCGATTGCAAATTTAAATAGGGAGTTACCCCTAGAGCCTTTCCTTATCCTTATGTCTAGTTTTCTTACTGAATCTGTCGATGTAATGTCCGCGCTTCATTACGCTAACTTATTAATAAACAACAAATATTAGCTATTGTTTATTTAATTTTAATGTTTGATTTGTTGGCGAAATCGAAATTCTTGATCTAGCTTTCAGAGTCTTGTCGAGTACTTTTTAAAGAGTGTTCTCGGTAAAGATTATGGAAGAGAGCTATCTCTCTAATAAATATACGCGCTAAAGGAAAGACATGATCCGCACATTGTCCAAAGCCATTATCGGTACTTCATTACTTCTAGGTGCATTACAAACTGCACAAGCAGCAACCCCTGTTATCACCAACGCAGCGCCGCAAAGCGCGTTTATTGGAGAGTCATTCTGTTACGACATACCATTAACTAACTCAGGTACCACTGGCTATGGTCCTTATCTGCGCGTTATTCATGATGCAGACTTAACCTTCAATGGTGCGACATTTATAGGAAGCAACAGTGATACCGTTAATGTCGGCACATTCGACCCCATTGCGAACAACAATGAGCTCGAAGATCCTATCATTGCGCAAACCGTTGCAGGCACCGAAGGGTTCAGTTTTTCAACGGTAGATATCCCAGTTGGCTCGGTTGTAACCAATGGCCCTGATCTAACTACTAATGTTTGTTTCACTATCGACAGCAATGCAGCGCCTGCGGAAGCGTTTGTTATTGAAGTCACACCCGTATATGAGTTTGGTGACACGGCAACAGGTGACAATGGTCCAACAATAGGCACAACGCAAAGCGCGTCGGTTGAGGCGGCACTTTACCAAGTAACAACGCAAAGCTCGGCTGCGGAAAACGAGCTTGCTGCGGGTTCAAGCTTTTCAGCAACCGTTACCCATACGGTTGATGTAGCGAACGGCCCTACCATAGACAACTTACAGTTTACGGATGTTTTAAACAGCGGCGTTCAATATAGTGCTCAAGCTACGATAACTGGTGGAACTGGGTGCTCTATAGATAGTGAACCCTCTGCGTCAAACCCCGGTGGCACTTTAGATGTTTCGTGTGTTTCTGCTACGGGAACAAGTAGCGAAAATGATGTGCGGGTAAGCTACCCCATGTATTTTACTAACGTCCTGAATTCGCAGCAGTGCAGCGCTTCAAGTATTGAGCATCCGCTTGACTTTAATGCGAGTTTTAACGGCAATGGGCTTACCCAGGTTTCTAGCAGTGATACGATTTCGGCAAAGCATGTTGCAATTCAGCAACGCGTTAACGCCGCTCAATCAAGCCCTGGCAACACGCTCACTGTTACTAACTCTATTCAAATTTCTGACTATATATCGGTAGATTCTTTAATACTTAACGATACCATTGCCGATGGCGTAGATTTTTCCTCAGATATCACGGTTAGCTATGGTGGAAGTACGTTTAACATAACGAGGCCTGCTTCAAGTACTGATGCCAGTCAAAATGAGGCCATCACTTACAACGTTACTAACGCAACAGGCACGCTTCCGGGCGGAAGCGTTTTGACGGTTTCTTACACCGTAGATATTCAGCAAAATTACGTTGGTGGTTACACAGGAGTTGATAGTAATGCCCCTGTCGTTGCTAACGATTCACTGTCGTTTTCTCAAAGTGCTCAATATAACCTAGTGAATGGCGCAGTGAGCTGCTCAGAAGGCTCAAGTGACTCAGTATCTATAGAAGGAATAACCACCACTAAATTCCTCGTAAATTCTGACAATAACACGACTACAGAAGTTCTTGAGTACGCACCGGGTGAAAGCGTGACTTATCGCCTGCACATGAATATCCCATCGGGCGACACAAACGACATTGTTTTCAAAGACTTTTTACCGCTCCCTGTGTTCCTAGTTTCCTCGTCAACAGTTAGTACTAGTTCAGATTTTTCGACTAACGCTAATTTCGCTTATGGCCCTGAAAACACGATAACGTCGCTTACACCTGCCATCACGCTATCGACCACGGAAAACAGCGTAACGCTAGACTGGGGGGATATTTCAACATCTACCCCTGAAGTGCTAGAAGTTGATTTTACTGTTGAGGTTACCGACGAGCCTTACGCCGACGGTCTAAGGTTAGCTAACTTGTTCCAAGGAACATCAACCAATACACCAGACGCTGTTAGCGCCGACCTTAAATCTGCTGAGATAATAGTTCGTGCGCCAGAATTAACTGTTTCACTTGCTACTTCTGCAGGAAATGTAGATGCCGGTGATACGGTTCAGTACACCTTAACAGTAACTAACGAAGGTGGTGCTACATCATTTGACACAACCGCCAGTGTTCCACTTGTTGCTGGCGTGGCTTCGCAGAGCCTTGTATCTGCAACGCTTAATGGGAATAGCACAACGTTAGGTAGCGGCTCCTTATCTGCGGGCACCTACAGTGTAGAAAACCTCGCTGCAGGTGATGTTTATGTACTTACCTTCACACAAGATATTGCGCAAACCGCAGAGCCTAATGATGTCATCACGTCCGAAGCGACAATAAATTGGGCATCGGCTTCAGGTCAGACCGTAACCTTTGACCCACAAAAAGATGACGCATCGGTTACCGTTTCTGATATTGCTATTGCGTCAACCATAGTAAGTCCTACAGGTAATGTTGTGGTAGGTGATACCGTACAGTATCGGGTAGACGTGACGTTGCCGGAGGGCACCACGAACGACTTAACGGTAGACATGACGCTTCCTGCTGGTTTTGAATACAGCAATACGTTAACGGTAAATTCAACAGGTTTTGACGGAACCGTAAGCGCCAGCCCCACTGTGACATCGTCAGGAACTGTCGAAAGCGGGCAAACTGTTAAAGCTGTGTTTAACGGCAGTACAACCACCAATAATGATAACGATCCAAGCGATAATACATTCTCAATTACGCTTGAAGCCTTGGTGCAAGATGTCACACAAAATGCCGCTACAACGTCAACGCAAAGCAAGCAGTTACAGGTAAATGCGGGAACCAACAATACCACCAACAATGCGTCAGCTACGTCAACTAACCAGTTCGCTGAACATGTATTAAGCGCAACAACAAGCGTGGCGCCAAGCTCTGGCGTAGAAGCAGGTGATACGGTAACCGTAACTATTGATGTTGAAAATACAGGTACAGCTACCGCTTATGATGTTGAAGTGGTCAGCAATGTTAATACTGATATTTTCACAAATGTAACTGAAGGAACAACCCCGTCTGGGTTTACGTATGCATTTGAAAATACCCAGGACAGAGTAACCTATTCAGGTTCAGAGCTTGCTGCGGGTGATAGCGTGCAGTTTACTTATACTGCAGAAGTAAAAGCAGGTGTACAAACGGGTTCGTCATTTAATATTAGCGCGCAAGCTACTGGTGATAGCCAAACTGGCGACCAGACCGTTGAGCGTGATTCACAGTCAGAAAGTACGGATACCACGGCAACCAAAGCCATTTCCGCTAATAACATAACATTAATTGCTTCGTCTGAAGCCTTTACCAATGACACCGGCACACGAGAAGCCGCTATTGGTGAGGTGTTAACCTATTCGTTCACTACTATCGTTCCCGAAGGGCAGACAAAAGAGACCGCTAATCAGGACATTATAGAAGTTATTTTGCCTGCTGGGATGTCTTATCAAACCGGCACCGCAAAAATTCGTGGAACATTTGATACGGGCTTTACGACTGCAAACGGCGTGTCGATTACGGGGTCAGATACAACTATTACCCCTGTCGTCAGTGGTCAGTCTGTTATCTTCGATTTGGGTGATGTTACAAATAATGACAACGATGCAGGTGATGAAAGTATCACCGTTACACTTAGTGTGCTTACCTTAAACACCAGTAACAATAACCGTACAAACAATAAAACGGTAACAGGTGAAGTAAACTATTTAAATGAAAGCAGCGCTAACCAAAGCAACAATGCTACACAAAATATTCGTATTGCCGAGCCAAACCTAACTGCTACAAAAACAGCTTCGCCATCAACTGTAGATGGTGGCAGCGAAGTTACATTTACTGTCACATTAACTAATACTGCAGGCTCTCGAGTTTCGCGTGCTTACGAATGGTACATCAACGATAACGTACCTGCACGATTTAATACGGTTAGCTTGGTAAGCGCAACACATTCAAGAGGGGCAGGCATTGATGTTTCAGCCTGTGCAAGCATCAGTGGCAACGAGCTAACGGTTGAGTCTGATAGCTGCGCAGTTAGCGACATTGATTATCTGGAAGCGGGTGAAAGCGTCACCGTTGTGTACACTGCTCAGGTCAATTTTGATATCGCATTTGAAGAAACCGTCACCAATACCGTCGCGACCTCGGCAACGTCTTTGCCAGGCGCATCAGGTACTGGAAATGCTACGCCAGGCGTAGCCGGTTCAGATACCGGTGAGCGTACTGGTAGCGGCGCGAATAACGACTCAGGCCAAAACGTTAACGATATCGCTGATTCTGCTATGGCATCAGTGACCGCCAATGCGCCCACGCTTACGTTAACGACTACTGCAGCCGATGCTGCTATTGGAACTGTGGTTGATTTAACGGCAAGTTTCTCTATACCGACAGGTACAACAGACAACTTTGTTTATACGTTAGATCTTCCTTCAGGCTTAAGGTATACCGGCGACGGCATTACCATAACAACGCCGGTGTCAGATTTCACCAGTACAAATACACCTAATACCACCCCTGGTGAAGGAACCGACCCAGTAGTATTAGATTTTGGAACTATTACCAACAGCGCTTCAACGTCTCAACAAGTTACCATTGCTGTGCCTGTTGAAGTTGCTAATATCTTAGGTAACCAAGCTGGAACAACGCTAACTAGTACCGGTTCACTTAGCTACCAAGACGTGAGCACGCCAGCACCTTCTGCGAATGTTGACGTGGATGTTATTGAACCCAATCTATCTATTACGCAAACCATCATTGCAGGTGCAACAGCAAGTGATAGTGGCGATACGGTAACGTACCGTACAGTGGTAACCAACACGGGGAATACAGCAACTGCGTATGCTGTGGCCTTTGAGGATGTAATGCCCGCTGAGTTATTAGGTGGGCCTGACGGAAGCGGTTCTGGTGTTACCTTCTCTGCAATAACGCTAACTAACCCGAGTGACGAGGCAGTACTAACAGGTACGAACACAGCACTGACTGCAAGTGATGTCAGTGAGATAACTACGACCAACACAGGCGATACCTTGTCGGTTGCAGCATTCGACCTACCAGCTCTTGCAAGCGTTACCGTCGAATACAGCGTCGTAATGGCCAACGAAGCAAGCGCTGGTGAAACGCTAACTAATGCAGTTGAAGCAACCTATAACAGTCAGTTGGACGGCAGCGGACGTAGTAGCGCCGATGGTGGAGATGACGACAATAACGCTACGTTAAATAACTACCGTGAAACAGCTAGTAGTAATGTAACGGTAGATAACACACTGGCTATTCAATCTGCACTTAATGCTACACATAGCGATAATGATTTCGCAGTGGGTGAGTCGGTTTCTATTGATGCGCGTATCGATTTAGTAGAAGGCACAATTGACGGTGTTTCTATTGTAAATACGCTGCCAGCGGACATTCGCTTTGACAACATTAGTATTAACAGCCCGGCGCAAATCAGCTATGACGGCGCTGCAACCGCTTCGGTGTCTGGCAATGATGTCACGGTTGATTTTGGAACTGTGAGCAACACCGCTGATGGCGATAGCACCAATGATTACATAACGGTTACCTTTACCGGTGTTGTGGAAAACGAAGTAGGCAACGCACAGGGTACAACACTTACTAATAGTGTGAATGCATCAGGTGGCGGCGAAAGCGCAGGTCCATCTACTCTCGAGATCGATATCGTTGAGCCAAATTTAGACTCAACAATGACGCTCGATAAAACCTCGGTATCTTTGGAGGATACCTTTACCCTAACTATTGACGTAGGCCACAACTCTAGTTTTGCCGACGCGTTTGAGACCACATTTAACGTATCAGTTCCTAGCGGTCTTACTTATGTAGCAAATAGCTTTATGGGGCAAGGTACAATCGATGATACGTCATCTACGCTACTTGTCGTAGATATGGGCAGTATCACGCTGGTCGAAGGCAGCAAACAAGTGACAATGCAGTTCACTGTAGATAGTGATGCCGACGTGGGTAATGCACTTTCAATTGGTTTGACCAATGGTGCGTATAGCTCAATGAGCGGTGACACAGCTGACGAACGTGATTATAGCTTTGCTGATTCTATTAACGTGACAGGTGATATCGCGGCGTTTATTGGTGCAACGCAGTCAGTTACTCTATCTGACGATATCAATGGCAATGGATTTATTGATGCGGGTGATACGGTACTCGTTACCTCAACGCTTACCAATGAAAGCGATAGTGCCACAGCCACTGACGTTGTATTTACTCACGGGATTCCTGTAAATACAAACTATGTAACAGGGTCTGCGACTACGACGAAAGGCACCCTTGATGACAGTGCCGGCATTACGGTAAATGTTGGCGACATGGCATTTGGTGAATCTGAAACCATTACGTTCGAGTTGCTTGTTGATGCCAATGTGGCTAACAACACGTTAGTCTCGCTACAAGGTAGCGTGGATTCATCTGACACAGTAGCAGAGCCAACTGACGCCGATGGTAACGATGTAAACGGCGACCAGGCAAACACCTTCAGAGTGGGCACACCAGCAAACACAGCAGATTTAGATATTACTCAACTGGTACGTCTATCAACAGATGCTGATACCAATGACGTCATTAGCCCTAATGATACGTTAACCATTACGTATTTACTTGAAAATACGGGTAGCCAAGCGCTATCAAACATTGCCCTAAGTGACGCTATACCCGCAGGTCTTACTTACGTCGCTAATTCGGCGCAGGTAAGCGGTGGACATACGGTTAGTGTAATAGGTAGTTCACTAAGCGCAGATTTTATCACGCTAGCAGCTGGCGCCAGTGAAACGGTTTCTTTTGATGTCACCATCGATTCACCGCTGGTTGATTTCAACGGCAATGCCGCAAACGAAAGCTTCTCGCTACAAGGTGAAGCAACCAGTGACGAAACTAATACTATCTATGCAGATAATAACCGTGCAGATAGCGATGGTTTCCAGCCGCTCACGTTCAGTGCATCGACGGGCGCGGGCACACCCGAATTAGAGATCATTCAATACTATGAACTTGTTAACGATGTAGACGGTGATGGGGTTGTTGATCCAGGTGACAGCGTACGCATTTACACCGTGGCAACCAATCAAGGTTCAGCGACTGCAGAAAACGTTTCATTTACTCAGCCGGTCAATGCAGGCTTAAGCGTGGTAGCTAATACAGCTGTTACTAGCCAAGGTGTTGTAGTAAGCGAAACGCCATTTGACGTAAACGTGGGCGGAATTGCCCCAAGTGAAACGGTAACCGCTTCTGTGGTGCTAACGCTAGATGCTAATGCAGCTGACAACACCGTATTTTCAGTTCAAGCTCTGTTTAGCGGTGACAACCTCGGTGCCAACCAGTTAAGCGACAACGACAGTAACGCTTCTGATGGCGAGAATGCTCTGCTTATTCCGGTTACTTCACAAGCGCAAACCGTATCTGCGCCAACCTTTGCCCTTACCGATACCAGTGATGGTGGTACATCTGGTAACAATTTTGTGCAGGGCGAAACACTAACCCTTACACAAACTGTTACTGTACCTAAGGGGACAACGGACGATTTAAGCTTAAGCGTTACCTTACCTGCTAATGTTTCATTGCTCGCAGGGGCGAGGGAACTTGCTCGTATCTTTAATACTGGCCTTTCTTCAGGTGTCAATCCAGCAAGTATTAACAGTGCTGCTAGCGGCACATCGGTTAACGTGAACGGCAATATTAGTGTGTCTAACAATACGCTAACGCTTGATTTAGGCAGTATTGTAAATAGCGATAATGATGGTGACACTGAAACCTATGTGTTTAGCGTTGAGCTAGACACCAGCGCCCTAGTGCCCAGTGCGGCTACCCAAGATTTAACTATTTCTTCTGCGCTTAGCTACGTTGATGGCGCAGCTCAGCCTCAGTCATTAAATGCTAACGACGTGACGGTAACCTTACTTAACCGTATACCATCAGCGAATGATGATAGTTTCACTGTAGATGAAGATACAACCAGCAATACGCTAGCGGCCCGTAGCAATGATAGCGACGCAGACAGCGGTCAAAGTATCATCATTACCTCTGTAGCTACGCCAAGTAACGGCGGTACGGTAACTACATATGGCGCGAACTTGATTTATACGCCGGCAGCTGATTTCTTCGGCACCGAAACCGTGCAATACACCCTTACCGATAGCGCAGGCGGTAGCGACACCGCCACAGCAACATTTACGGTAAACAATGTTCAAGATGCGCCTGTAGCACAGGCCGACTCAGCCAATACCACTGAAGACACACAAGTGATAGTAAATGTGTTGGCAAATGATTCCGATGTGGATGGCGATACACTGTCTATCACAGCGGCTAATTCTAGCAACGGTGCGGTTTCGTTCGCGGGAAGCAATATCACCTTCACGCCTGCACAAGACTTTAACGGTCCAGCACTTGTGACCTATACGATTTCTGATGGAAATGGGAACAGTGATAGCGCGAATCTAACGGTAGACGTGCAAGCAGATAACGATGCACCGGTTGCCACAAACGACAGTGCGAATACTAACGAAGATAATGACGTAATTATTGATGTGTTAGCTAACGACAGTGACGTAGATGGCGATGCCCTAAGTGTTACTGCGGTGTCGGCAAGCGCTGGTGCGGTCTCCGTAAATTCAAATGGCGATGTTCTTTATACGCCGCCGGCCGATTTCAATGGCCCAGTTACACTTAATTACACGGTTTCTGATGGAAATGGAGGAACCGATTCAGCTTCTGTATCAGTAACGGTTAATGCGGTAAATGACGCGCCAATAGCTAACCCTGATTCAGGGACAGTGAACGAAGACAGCAGCGTAATTATTGATGTTTTGACTAACGATACTGACGTAGATGGCGATGCGTTGTCGATCACCAATGCAACATCGCCAAATGGTTCAGTAACCTTTAGCGGAAATAATATTACCTTTACACCTACGGCCGACTTTAATGGCGCAACAACCGTAACTTATACGATAAGTGACGGTGCAGGTGGTACGGCATCAGGTACGGCGACTATTAATGTTACTAACGTCAACGATGCACCAGTGGCAAGCGACGACACGGCCAGCACTAACGAAGACACGGCGGTAGTTATCAATGTATTGGCTAACGATACCGACATTGATAACGATGCATTAAGCGTATCAAGTGTATCGGCAACCAATGGTAGTGCAGTAGTTAATGGCGATGGCAATGTGGTGTTTACGCCTGCGGCAGATTACAACGGCAGTGCCACAGTAGCCTATACGGTAACAGACGGTAATGGCGGCAGTGACAATGCGTCGGTGTCTGTAGCTATTGCAGCGGTTAACGACAACCCAATCGCTAACCCAGATACCGCAAGTGTCAATGAAGACGATTCGGTTAGCATTAATGTACTTGCTAACGATACCGACGTTGACGGCGACACCTTAAGTGTGGCGAGCGCCTCTGTTTCAACCGGTAGTGTGCAGGTTGTAGGTAACCAGGTGAACTACACGCCAGACGCTGACTTCAACGGCAACGCTACAATTACTTACACCATCGAAGATGGTGCGGGCGGCAGCGCTAATTCAACGGTGGCAGTGACGGTTGTAAACGTTAACGACGCCCCCGTTGCGAATAATGATACAGCTAGCGTTGATGAAGACAGCAGCGTCGTGGTTAACGTTATTGCTAACGATACAGATGTAGACAACGATACCCTTGAGTTAACTGCGGTTAATGCGAGTACTGGTACGGCGACCATTAATAGCGACGGTAATCTTTTGTATACGCCGGATGCCGACTATAACGGTGCTGCAACAGTGACGTATACCGTTTCTGATGGAAACAGCGGCTCTGATTCAGCAACAGTGTCAATTACGGTAAACCCAGTAAATGACAATCCGGTGGCTGTGGCAGATACGGCGAGTGTACAGGAAGACGAAACGGTAATTATTAATGCGCTTTCGAACGACAGTGATATTGACGGCGACACCTTGCAATTGTCGGCTGCAAGCAGCAGTCAAGGCACTGCAACTATTACCGGCGATAATACGCTTAGCTTTACGCCAAGTGCCGACTTCAACGGTACAACCACGATAACTTACAGTGTATCGGATGGTGCTGGTGGTAGCGCCTCATCGACAGTCACAGTAACGGTGGCGCCTGTTAACGACGCACCAGTAGCCAATGATGACGCCGGAAGAGTTACCGAAGATTCAAGCACTACGCTTGCTGTATTAGACAATGATACAGATGTTGACAACGATGAATTAAGCGTGACATCTGCTAGCGCATCTGAGGGGACTATTACAGTTAATGCAAATAACAGTGTGACGTATACACCACCTGCTGATTTTGATGGGGCTGCAACCGCCACCTACACTATTTCAGACGGAAATGGCGGTACCGCCACTGCCAGCATTAGCTTTACGGTAGAAGGGGTGAACGATGCTCCTATCGCTTTGGACGACACCGCTGTTGTTGATGAGGACGCTTCAGTAACAGTAGCTGTTCTCGCCAATGACTCTGATATAGATGAAGATGTGCTTTCAGTCTCGGTGGCCTCGTCAGCGCAGGGTAGTGCAGTGATCACGGCAGATAGCCAGGTTACTTTCTCGCCAAATGCTGATTTTAATGGCGAAGCGAAAGTGTCATATACGGTAAGCGATGGTAATGGTGCCACTGATACAGCAACGATCACTGTTACCGTTAACCCGGTTAATGATACACCGATAACGGTGGATGATACGGCCACAGTCGAGGAAGATGGCTCTGTTGTTACCGACGTGCTCGCGAATGACTCTGACATTGACGAAGACGTACTGACTATTTCAGACGTAACCGTTGACGAAGGTTCAGTCGCTATTCAAGGTGGCCAAGTAAGCTACACACCAGATGAGAACTTCAATGGTACGGCAACCATTACCTACACGGTTTCTGATGGCAATGGAGCAACAGCAACAGGTACGCTTGTTGTAACGGTTACCGCAGTTAACGATGCACCTACACTTGCTGATTTCACTGCTGCAACGAACCAAAATGAAGCATTAACTATCGATGTTATCGCCAATGTTGAAGATGTAGATACAGATGATACGCATACTATCGTTAGCGCCACATCTTCAGACGGCACGGTTGAAATTGTTGACGGCAAACTGGTTTATACGCCGTCTGAAGATTATTCCGGTGAAGTAACCATCGATGTTTGTATTCAAGATGCTGAGGGCGAAGAGGCTTGTGCGCGTATTACCGTTACAGTTGTGTATACAAACATTGGTCCAGTCGTTGAAGATCTCGAGTTCACCATTTACGAAGGGGATAGCCTACCCATCACGCTAACGGGTACCGACGCAGACGAAGACGTTTTAACGTTTGAATTGGTAACGTTGCCAACAGGTGAAGTGTTAGGTTCTGCTCCTTCTTTGCTGTACGTTACTCCAGAAGATTACAACGGTACGGTACTGTTCAGCTATAAAGCGAACGACGGTCAAGAAGATTCGAACACTGCCAATATCACAGTGAATGTGGTGGCCGTGAACGACGCGCCTGTCGCCGTTGCTGATTTAGCTGAAGCGACAGATCAGAACAGTGTAACTATTGATGTACTAGCAAACGATAGCGATATCGAAGGCGACCTGCTAAGTATCGTTGGTGCAAACTCTGATTTTGGTAGCGTAGAAATTATCGATAATGCATTGGTGTTTACGCCAGGTGAAGGCACTTCAGGAGAGGTACAGGTAGAGTACACCATTGTTGACCCTTCAGGTGCGACATCAACCTCTTATGTGGTGGTGAATGTAGAGCGCACGTCTGACCGCAACGATGCAAACCCGAGAGTAATTGCGCCAGCTGATATTGAAGTTGACGCGAACGGATACCTTACGCTTGTAGACTTGGGCGTTGCAACGGCCACCACATCTCGCGGTCAATCATTACCAGTGACCTTATTGAACGGTCAAACCCGCTTTACGCCAGGGCTACATACTGTTTATTGGCAGGCAACTGACGATGAAGGTAATACGACAACGGTTAGTCAGACTATCCGCGTAAACCCTCAAGTGTCATTAAGTGATGATGTGGTTGTAACCGAAGGCGGTGCAGCAAGTTTTGATGTACTGTTAAGCGGCGATGCACCTAGTTACCCAGTAACAGTGAACTACACGGTTTCAGGTTCTGCAGATACTAGCGATCACGACCTTATCTCTGGCACTGTCACTATTGAGGACGGTACACAGGCAACCGTTAAATTTAATATTATCCCCGACACGATTATCGATGACGGCGAAACGGTAATCGTAACGCTGAACGAGAATGTAAATGTCGGAGAAAAAGCGTCGCAGACCACAACAATTGCAGAAGCAGCAGTGGCCCCAGTTGTAGCGCTGTCAGTTGAGCAAGGTAATACGACAACGTTAACTGTTGGCCAAAATGAGGGTCTAGTCGAAGTACTAGCGGCTATCAGTCACACCAACCCAGCCGCTGATTTTATCTACGATTGGAGTAATTCAGCACCAGAACTTGCTAATGTTTCAGGTGATGACGGCGTATTTACTTTCGACCCTGCTTCAGTAGCGCCAGGTGTTTATGCAGTTACGCTACTTGTTGCAGACAGTGAAAACCCCACGCTTGTAAGTTCACGCACAATTTATATTGAAGTGGTACAAACCTTACCCGAGCTTACTGGTGCTGACACCGACGGTGACGGCCTGCCAGATAATATTGAAGGTGCAGGTGATGCCGACTTAGACGGTGTGCCAAACTACTTAGATAGCATTGCGCTTTGTTCTTTAGCGCCAGAGATTGCAGGTGAAAGCACGCAATATCTTGTTGAATCAAACGCTGGTACATGTGTAAGTGCGGGTGAGTACACCCGTGGCACTTCAAATGCTGGCGTATTGCTACTTGCTGATGATAGCGCAGTAACAAGTCGCATTCCGACAGATACGGAAGCTAACAATGTTGGTGGGTTGTTTAACTTCGACGTGGTGAATAATCAGTCTAATCAAGCACAGTTCGATGTGGTTATTCCGCAGCGCAATGCCGTACCAGAAGACGCATTTATGCGTAGCTGGACTGCTGAGCTAGGTTGGTTCGACGTTATTGCAGACGGCGACGCCGTGATTTACTCAGCACCAGGCGCACCAGGTTTCTGCCCTGTCGTTAATAGTAGCGAATGGCAAGAAGGTCTGGTTGCAGGTAGCTGGTGTGTGAAGCTGACGCTTATTGATGGCGGAAGTTACGATGCTGACGCTACAACCAATGGAGCGTTTAGCTTTGTTGGTGGAGTAGGCACATTTGTTAATGGCAATACACTTCCTGACGTTCAAGACGATCAGCTGGCTATTAAGCTTAACGAAGCGGTAGAGGTCGACGTACTGGCTAATGACACAGATGCAGATGGCGATGCACTTACGCTTACCTCAGTATCGGCTGATTTTGGAACGGCGACTATTGTTGATGGATTAGTGTCATACACGCCACCGGAAGGTTTCGTAGGCACAGTAACGGTTACCTATACCGTGTCAGACGGTATGGGCGGCACGGTAACAGGGACCTTGGTGCTAACCGTTGCTGAGAACAATATCCCTGTTGCAAATGATGACAGCTTTACGTCTGAAGAAGACGAGGCGGTAACCTTGGATGTGCTGTCTAACGATACCGATGAAGACGGCGATACGTTATCCATTACCGAAGTAACAGCATCTACAGGCAATGTGATTTTGTTGCCAAGCGGTGAATTAAGTTATCAAGCACCTGCCAACTATAACGGCGTGGTCACTATTGAATACACCGTTTCAGATGGACATGGTGGCACTGATACAGCGCAGGTAACCCTAACTATCACTGCGGTAAATGATGCCCCTGTTGCCTTTGATGACACAGCAAGTGTTACAGAAGATGGCAGTGTTACAGTAACCGTACTAACAAACGATAGCGACGTCGACGGCGATGTACTAACGGTAACCATGGCAAGTACTGAGAACGGAAGTGTGGTGGTTAATAACGGCACTACTGTTACCTATACACCTGTTGCCAATGTAAATGGTGAAGCAACATTTACCTACACTATCAGTGATGGCTTCGGTGGTACTGATACCGCGACGGTTACCGTAGTCATTGTTTCTATTAACGACGCACCAGTAGCAAACAACGATCAAGCTAATGTAAGTGAAGACAGCAGTGTCATTATTAATGCACTTGCCAACGATACTGACATTGACGGCGATACGTTAATCATCACAGATGCAACGGCTAACTCGGGCACGGTAACCATTAATAGCGATGGCAACATTGTCTACACACCGCTGCCTAACTTTGTTGGAACGGCGATCATTACCTACACCCTTTCAGATGGTAATGGCGGTGAAGCGACTGCGCAGATTACGGTGTCGGTTGAAAATGTAAATGATGCACCTACCCTTGAAGGTGGAGAAGTATCTACAAATCAAGACACGCCGCTTAGTATTAACGTGTTATCCAATGCAAACGATATCGACGGTGATACGCTCACTATTGCTAGTGCCGAAGCGACTAACGGCACTGTAGAAATCGTTAATGGCGTGGTGACATTTACGCCTGCAGATGGTTTCCACGGCACTGCCACCATTACGGTTTGCGTTGCTGACCCGTCGGGCTCGCAAGCGTGTGCGACCTATACGGTAACGGTAATCGACACTAACGATGCGCCAACAGTAATGGACTTAACGTTCACAATGGAAGAAGACGCAACACTGCCTATTCGATTACAGGGAAGTGACGCAGACGGCGACGCGCTAACTTACCAGCTGGTAACATCACCAGAAGGGGAGCTTGTTGGTCGCTTACCTAGCGTATTGTATGCACCTGAAGCTGACTTTAGTGGCACAACAAGCTTTACTTATACCGCAAATGATGGGGAGGAGACCTCTAATGTAGGTACTGTAACCATCAACGTGAACCCTGTGAACGATGCACCAGTGGCTCGTGATGATGCGATAACCTTGGGTAACTACAACCCAGCTACAATTGATGTACTGGCCAATGACTCTGACGCTGATGGCGATACATTACGCATCATCGGCGCCCGTGTTGAATTAGGCGAGGTTTCTTGGGCTGACGATTCACTTATCTATACGCCGCTTGAAGGTTTTGTCGGTGAAATAGTAATTGACTACACCATCACCGACCCTCAGAGCGAGGTTGCCCGAGCGTCAGTGATTGTAGATGTTATGCCTGATGATTTGGCCGACCGCCCAGTTATTGAAGTACCAGAAGACGTGTTTGTAGATGCTAATGCACTATTTACCAAAATCGACCTTGGCGTCGCGTCAGCTGTCGATAAATTTGGCAATCCGTTACCTGTGTCATTAGTCGATGGCCTTATCTTTTACGAGCCGGGTAACAATACGGCATACTGGCAGGCGACCGACGAAGACGGTTTAACCTCTGTTGCTAGTCAGGCGGTACGTGTAAGACCATTGGTTTCTGTTACTAAGGATCAGGTAGTGCTGGAAGGCCATGAAGTAGAATTTGGCATTCACTTAAACGGTACGTCACCCGTTTATCCGCTAGAAATTCCATATACAGTAAGTGGTACGGCAGATAGCAGCGACCATGACCTGGTTGATGGCGTCATCGTGATGGAATCAGGTAGCGATATAACGGTGAGCTTCAATGTTTTCCCAGATGCGGATATTGAAGGTACAGAGACGATCACAATTGAGCTTTCAGATGTGCTTAACATAGGTAATAAGTACATTCACGAAATTACAATTCGCGAGGATAACGTGAACCCTGATGTTGACCTGTTTACCGAGCAGGACGGCGAATCAAGAATTCTCGTTATCCCCACAGGTTCTGACGTGTTAGTCACCTCTACTATTGACCATCCAGACCCAGCCAATGAGTATGAATTTGTGTGGACATCACTGGATGCAGACATTGCAGATACCGATAGTGTTAATGACACCTTTACTTTTGATCCAAGTGGCTTGGACGTGGGGGTTTACCGAATTCGTGCAACGGTCACAGACGCAGATGACACGGCCTTTACAGACTCGGATACCTTATACATTCAGGTAGTTGATGCGTTACCTACACCTGCTGAGCTTGATAGTGATGGTGACGGCGTACCGGATGTTGTAGATGGCCTTGCTGATAGTGACAGAGACGGTATTTTGGATTACTTGGATCCAACGCCTGAGTGTAATGTGCTTCCACAAGAAGTGGCGTTTGTTGATGGTTACATGGTGGAAGGTGACCCAGGCGTATGCTTGCGCCTAGGTAACTTCTCTGTAAGTAGTGAACTCGGCGGCGCTAAAATTATTGATGGCGACATTGCCGGCGACGATGACATTGTCCCTGACCCAGAAGCGACAAACATAGGCGGCATTTTCGATTTCATTGCCTATGGTTTACCTGAGGCGGGTCAAACGCTGAATATTGTGATGCCACAGCTTAAGCCAATACCTGCAAATGCGGTGTACCGTAAGTTCACGCCTGAAAACGGTTGGGTAACCTTTACGGAAAACGCGAACAACCGTTTATGGTCTGTTGAAGGTGAGCCAGGCTATTGCCCACCTCCAGGCGGAGACTATTGGACAGAAGGTCTAACTGAAGGTCATTGGTGTGTGCAGTTAGAAATTCTTGATGGTGGTGTAGATGATGACGACGGTTTAGTTAACGGTACGATTGTCGACCCAGGTGGTGTAGGCGTTCTATTTAATGGCAATAGCCAACCTGTGGCAACTGACGATGCAGTAACTATTATTGTTGATGAGTCTGTAACTATTGAAGCCTTAAGTAACGATGCAGACCCAGATGGCGATGACTTGCGTATTACCTCTGCTGCAACCACCTTCGGCACAGCTGTGATAGCGGGGGATATCATCGAATACACGCCTCCACTTGGCTTTATTGGCGAAGTGATTGTTAATTATGGTATCAGTGATGGAAACGGAGGTTCAGACCTGGGCGTAATTACGGTAACCATTATTGGTAACAATCCTCCACAGGCTGTAGATGATACTGTAACGATAGACGTTGACCAATCTGTAACCGTTAACGTGCTTGACAACGACTTCGACGAAGATGGCGATAGTATTCGTGTTGTAAGTGCCCAGGCATCAATTGGTAGCGTATCTGTTAACCCTGACGATACATTGACCTTTACGCCGCCTGCTGCATTTACGGGCAATGCTGTAGTCACCTATATTATTGAAGATACACAGGGCGGAACGAGCGAGGGTAGACTAACCATTACTGTTCAACCCGTGACCGTTAGAATTGAAAACTCTGGCGGAGGCGGTGGTAGCATGAACGCTATGCTGCTGATGTTACTGGTATTTGTTATGACATTGCGCCGCTTATTAGTGGCGCAAAGAAAGGGAGTAAAAGCGTGAGCGTTGCTAAGATGAATAGAACTTTTAGGTATGGGATTGTTAGCGCTGTTGCAATGGGAGCAATGTTTTCATTTCCAGCCATGGCTCAGCAATCTAATAAAGAAAGGGATGCTTCCCCTTTTTTAGCTAGCAAAACTCAATGCTTATCTAAAGAGGATGCCTCAAAACTTTCTAAAGAATATGAAAAGTGCACGGCTAAACAGTTTTTCATAAGCGGGAGTTGGGGGAGCGCATCAGGAGATTTCAAGGAAGGGGATGTACAACAAGAAGCCGCAGAGCTAGGTTTTGATGTCTTCGACATAGATATTGATGACACCCGCAGTGCGTGGAAAGCGGTAGTAGGTACCAATATTACCGAAAACAGCTTTATTCAAGTCGGTTATACCGATTTAGGTGATGTGTCGGCAGCGTTTTCAACTACGACCAATGAGCCTTCTCGCTTTTTCAGTGAAACATCTCGCATTCGCCCAACATCAGTAGATGGCTATACATTAAGTGCAGCCTACCAGTTTCTTCGTCATGAAGATTGGTTTTTACACGCCCATTTAGGTTTGTACTTCTGGGAGGGAGACTACGATTCGTTAGACGTTTTTGAAGATGAAACGCTGCTTCAAGATATGGATGACGATGGAACCGATTTGTTTTATGGCGTTGGTGCTAACTGGCGTATCCACCACGACTGGGTGGCGACCATTGAATACGAACGTTACGACTTAGAAGATAATGCGACTGACCTTTTTTCTATTGGATTAAGTTACTTGTTTTAACTCTTACTTATATCAAGACGTAAAAAAGTAATTGAGAGCGGATAAATGGGGGGGCGTCTAGCCCTCTTTTTTATGTAGTAGACTTTAGGATAATGCATGCTTTCTTCACAATAAGTTGTTATCGTGGCGAGAATTACTGTTCTAATCATGAAAGCTCGCTTTCCAAATTTCTCGGCGTGAAGTAATGCAACGATATCAATATTCACAGCCCTCACTTCAAAATTGTGAAGACGAGGCCATTCATTTAATCGAAAGCGTTCAGAGCTTTGGATATGTTATCGCGATAAATCCCGATACCAAAAAAATTCAAGTATTCAGTAAAAACATAAAAGAGCTATTTAAAGTAGATATAGTGGCGGGAGAAACACCTGTCACAGACCTAATTGATGTGCCTTCAGCAGACGCGCCTACATTCAAAACTATCCATAACGCAGTAAAAGGTGAAAGTGTTCGCCACGCATATCAGTGGAAGTTTGCAAAAAATGCACTTTGGCTAGACAACTGGGAAAAGGAAGGCAGCGGCGTTGCATTCGACTCTAACGGTTTGCTGGTAATAGAGCTAGAACCAACACCTCAGCTAAGCTATGAAGCAGCCCAGCAATGGGTACCAATGGATGTAGATATTCGCGCCTTGTTACCTAACGTAGATGATAAAGACTCGATTAATGATGTCGCAGATGCAATAGCGAAGGTGTTTAAAGATTATATCGACTTCGATTCAGTGATGGTCTATCAATTTGATGATAAATATTGCGGCGAGGTCATTGGTGAAGCAGCTGAATCAGACTCGCGTTCATTTAAAGGGTTAAAATTTCCCGCATCGGATATTCCCAAACAAGCCCGAGAGCTCTACCTTAAGAACCGTGTCCGCTGTGTATTAGATGTCGAAGAGCAACCTGTACCTTTACAGCCGCCTTTAGCTGAAGCTGAACGCGCGCCAATAGATCTCTCCATGTCTATGGTGCGTTCAGTTTCACCTGTTCATATTAACTATATGAAAAATATGGGGGTTCGTTCGTCCTTTTCCGTATCCCTCGTGTTTGAAGGGAAGCTGTGGGGACTACTTGCTTGTCACAATAGCGAGCCCAAATACATCGACCAGAAAAAGCGTTTAGTCTGCGAATCGCTTGGGCACCTTTATGCTTGGCAAATGCATACAAAAGCGCTTCATAATAAAAAAGAGCAGTTTCAAGGGCGCCAGCGTAAGCTAAACAATATCGTGCACCAACTCACCTCTTACTCAAACCCACTTGAGGCCATCTCGCATAAAGAAACCCCTTTGCTGGAAGTTGCTGATGCTTGTGGCATGGCAGTGATTACACCCACAGGTAATTACTTTGTGGGAAAAACTCCTTCAGAGGAAACCTTAACCCGGTTGTTAGGTAAATTTTCTATCAGCGATTCAGAGCAGTCGATAGCCATCAATCGCTTAGCAGACGAGGTTTCTGAAAACTGTTCGCTAAACGGTATACGCGGTATGTACATTTCTTGTGTATCTGCCAAGTTGGGTTATTTCACCGTATGGTTTCGCGAACAGCGTGATAAAACAATTCGCTGGGCAGGTCGAGAAGCGGCTAAAAAGGACATTAGTAAGTCACTAACCCCCCGTAACTCTTTCGATTTGTACCTGCAGAGCGTGGCTGATGAATCGGTAGAGTGGAGCGAAGATGATAAGCTAATTATTGAAGGCTTTGACCATTTGTTTATCCCTTATGCCCTCAGTCTTAAAGCCTCTTCAGATCAGCAAATTAGCAAGTTAGAAGAATTGGACAAGGCTAAAGATCAGTTTCTTGCCAGTATCTCACATGAGCTTCGTTCTCCACTTAATTCTATCGTTGGGTGGACAGATTTAGCCCTTATGGATGTGGGGAATGTTGATAGAATGAAGGATGCGTTGGGAGTAATCAAACGCGCTGCGTCTACGCAAGCCGCCTTAATAAACGACATCTTAGATTTATCTCGAATTATTTCGGGAACTATGAAGCTAAGTACCCATTCGTTAAATATTGCCTCGTCTATTTCCGAGGTAGCAAAGTCATTTGAAGCAGGCTTTGCAAGTAAGAACATTCAACTTTCAATAAATTGCGAAGACGAACATACCCAGATATTAGGCGATAATTTACGCATAAAGCAGGTTATAAATAATTTATTAAGCAATGCTCTTAAATTTACCGCAAAAGGCGGTACTGTGCATGTACGTGGTAAAAGAGAGCATTCAAACTACCTATTTCGTGTGAAAGATAACGGGAAAGGTATGACACGCGAACAACTAGCCCATGTGTTTGAGCGCTTTTACCAAGGCAAAGATTCCCACAATAAAATTGGTCTTGGGTTAGGCTTATCTATTGTAAAAAGCTTGGTTGAAATGCACGGCGGTGAAATTTCCGCAGAAAGCGACGGGCCTAATACGGGTACTACGTTCTACGTTACTCTGCCTATCGCACCATTGAGTTTGCACGATGAAATTATCGAAACCAAAAACAGTGAAATCAGTGATTTAACCGAGTCTTTACGTTTAAGTGGTTTGCGAATATTGGTGGCGGAAGACGAGCGAGACGCCCGTGACTTCATAAAGCTTTTTCTTGAATCTAATGGTGCTCGCGTAAACGTAGTTAAAAACGGCTTGCTGGCATGGAAAGAGCTTAATGACATGCCTGAAGCCTTCGATCTGCTGCTTTCCGATATAGGTATGCCTGAATTAGACGGATTAGGATTGGTAACGAAAATAAGAGCCAGCCAGAATCCAGAGATTGCTAATTTTAATACGATAGCCCTAACGGCTTATGCGTATACATCAGATAGAGTAAAAGCGCTTAAAGCGGGTTTCAATAACTACGTATCTAAGCCCGTTGATGGCGAAGAACTGCTGACTATTTTAGAAATGTATTTACCAGAGACGTCACTCTAACGCTTTCTACTAGCACCCATAAGCCTTATTAGCGGCGAGTTTGCAGATGGCTGATAAGGCTAAGGGTGTATCAGGTTATTACTTTACAAACTTTGAAGTCTGCAATTGTGCTACCCAAAAGCGCAGTAATATCTGTACTTCTATTTGAGTCTTTGACTTACCAGCGGCGAAGCAGCTGTTTATAGATAGTTTTATCTAAAAGTGACTGGCGGGCCGATAAGCTTTCTTTAGCTGAGAGTACTGAGCGTGCCTCTTCTAACGATGTATATTGCTCACCATCAATATAAAACATGCTGCTGTCAGAGGTAGGCTTACCATCAAGAGAGTAAGCCGTGTCTAGTAAGTCAGCGGTTGTAGTTATGCTACTGTGCCCAATAAAGTCAGCTACGCCATCGCCATTTACATCTTTGCTTAGCCACGCTAAGGCGAGAGGCAGGTTGAATTCACCGCTATTCTGCAATGTCGATACGGCTTGGTTAAATTTCGCAATAATGCTTTTAGCACTGGCAACATTTTTACTGATAGCTATTTGAAAACCCGTCTTGGCTAAAGGTTTTGCTGAAAAATGCAGTGTTTCTTCGTTATCGTTAGCCAGCAGTATGTTTAGCTCTCGCGTGAGAAGCTGGGTGGTAACTAAGTAGGGTGCTCTATCATCGGCAAGTTGGCGAAAGGCATCAAACGTAGTGGGGTTGCGCGACCATTTTATATCTTTAAGTAGTCTGAACGAGGGGGTGTTTGCAAAGCGGTTTTCAATCGCAACCCGGTTACCTTTTAAGTGTGGAAAAAGCTTTATGTCTTCTACGTTTGCCTTCTTACTTACCGCATAAAGGTAAACAGGTAAGTAAATATCGGATAGAAAATAATTAGTGCTGTCCTCGCCCAAATTTACGTAGGCAAACTCACCGTCTAGTTTCCCTGTTAGTACAGAACTACCTAAAAAAGCTTGTCGCATAACCTGAAGTTGAATATCCAGCCCCGCCTTTTCGAACACCTTTTCTAGCAAAGCATTAATTCGAGCAGGCTCACCATCATCACTAATATAAGTTTCAAATGTGGCGGCACCCAAAGTCGTTGTGGCAGCTTGTAAAGGAGAAATGTTAACTAAACAAAGGGCTAGGCTGATGCCTAACAAGGCAAGGCGTCGAGTGAAAAAGGAAAGCGAAAGCGCGCTGAATCTTACCAAAAGTGAACTCCGAACTGCCGTCATGCATTTACTACACTGTAATGTAGTTAGTCACTTAATTCCAATAAACCCGCACTGGTTTAAATTAACAAAATGTAAGCGGCATCAATAGATTGTGCGTAATGCTGACGTCTAGGCAGGCTTTTGTTGAGTAAAGTCATTCGTGACGTTAAGCCAGTTTCATTACCAACTTAACGTCACAAACTTGTTTGGATGAGTGATTGGGTGCGTGCTTGGGTGCGTATAGGTACGCTGAAAATAAACGCTCAATATAAACGCTTATTCTCCAAAGCTTCCCGCGGGACCTGGATAAACCACAACGCTTTCAACACCGTCTTTATTCACGCTGGCAACGCCAAAAAAGTAGTTGTCGATAACGACGTTCTCAAGCATGGCTTCGGTCACATTGCCCACATACTTACTATATTCCCACTGCGGCGCATCAGTATGCCGCCAATATACTTTGAATCCTTTAAGCTGAGGGTTCTCTTTAGCATCTAACGCATCCCACTTCAAAAAAGTTGAAGGCTGAACAGCGCCGGCAATTTGTACGTTTGCAGGTGGGTTCGGTGCCCACGCCATTGCTGCAAGAGAAACAGCGTTTAAACCGGTAAGCTTAGCTGCGTAATCAAAGTTAACGCCATCTAAAGTATCACCATAGGCAATACCGTCTTCTACGCGAAGGTCTTGGTGCTGACGGGTGTAGTTTTCGTTAGTTTCCATAATACGTATACCCGGATAGCCCAAGTCGTTAAACGGGCGATGGTGACCACCACGGCCAAAGCGGTCTAGGCGATAAATCACCATAGTGTCTAAATTTTCAATGTATTTATCGGCGATTTTATCGATATAGCGGGCAAGGTTTCGGCTTGGCGAGTCTACTTCACCACCGGTGAAGCGGCGCATGCGAGCTTCATCATCTGTTTCTGTTACGCGTGTACCTTCGGCAAATAAGCGAGCGGTGGTGTTGTTGATCACACCGTTTACCCCTTCAATGTTGCCTATCATGTCATTGTTTAGAACCGCTTTAATTCGCCAGCCGTCTTTTTGGGCTTGGTTTGCCATAATACGTCCGCCGAAAAGCCCTTGCTCTTCACCAGATAAAGCGGCATAGACGATACTGCCGTTAAACTTGTACTTTGATAATACTCGCGCTGCTTCAAGAGTACCTGCAACACCAGAGGCGTTGTCGTTGGCACCCGGTGAATCAGAGGTGAAATCCATCACATCAGACACTCGTGAATCAATATCGCCGGACATGATTACGTAGCGGTCTGGGTCAGTAGTACCACGCTGGATAGCAATAACGCTGACCACTTCCACTGGGTCTGGAATACGTTTCTCACCACTAATCACTTCTGATTGGTAGTACACTTCTAAGCAACCACCGCACTCAGCTGAAATTTTATCAAATTCAGATTTAATCCAGCGGCGCGCAGCGCCTATACCACGTGTATCAGACTCGGTTTCAGAAAGGGTATGGCGAGTGCCAAAATTGACCAGCTTAGTAATGTCTTTTTCGATATTTTCAGCAGAAACGCTCTCAGCGATATCATAAAGGGATTGCTGCTGCTCGCTTTGTGCGTATGCAGTGAAAGATGCAGTGCTACTTAATAATATGGCAGAGGCCAGCAGACTATTTTTTCTCATTTTGGCGCTTATGTTAGCGAGTGCGGATAGGTTTTTTATCATTGTTCTCTCCAGTATTTATCTTTTCACCATAACCAATACGTGGCTTAGCTACAATTGGAGTAAACGATTTAAACTAGCCAACTGTCGCAAGCTTAAAACTATCTATTCTTTACTTTCTGATAAAAAGTAAAGATGGTAGTGTGATAAATGAACAGTTGAGAGGTGTGGAGATTAAATAACAGTAGCTAAAGTTAGTATGAAACGGCAGATAACGCTACCCGCAGAGTTATGTAGCATTGCAAATATACATAATAAAACGCCAACGACGATTCGATGGCGATAGGTTTTAACAAGCCCTTATGTAATTGGCTTAAATAAACGCGAACGCGTCGCCAAACAAGTTCTCAACTTTTAAGCCGCGCTGAGTAAAATCGTCGCGCACGACTTTTGCCATTTCGAAGCGGCCGGCAACATATACTTGAACGTTCGCAAAGTCAGCGTGATCAGCCATTACTGCGTGATGCACCCAGCCCGTTCTGCCTTTCCACTCATCACATGCAAACTCAACAACCGGCACAAAAGTGAAGTGCTCATTTGCTTCAGCAAGCGCTGTTAGCTCATCGGCTAAATACAAATCAGCCGTGTGTTTTCCACCCCAATAAAGGGTAAGTGGTGTTTTATCACCGCTGTTAAGGTGCTCTTGCAGAATTGAGTAGGTATACGAGAAGCCTGTACCACCAGCAATAAGCACCATAGGCAGGCCATTACTTTGCAAAAAGGCATTGCCATTACCCACATTTACGGTAATTTCGCCATCTGCACGCATGCGCTCTAGTACTTCACCGGCGTAGCTGTTGCCAGGCTCTGCACCAATGTGTAATTCAATGCGGCTATTATCGAAGGCGGCATTAGCAATAGAAAATGGGCGCATATCTTTTTCGCCCATTACCACCATAGCGTACTGACCCGCCTTAAACTTAACAGGGCTTTCTGGCGTTAATTCAACTTTTTGAACCACTTCGGTTAAAGGCGTGATGCTTGCAACCTTACACTTAATCTCTGACATGTATTCTCTTTAAACCTTCTTGCTAGCGTGTCGCCTTTTTATGCGCTTTAAGACAAGCGCATGCTCAATACAAAATAAATAGCACTAAAAATAGTCGCTACATAATACCAAGACTGTCCCAAATATCATCAACCCGTTTTTTAACGTCTTCGTCCATCACAATGGGTACGCCCCATTCACGGTCGGTTTCGCCCGGCATCTTGTTTGTCGCGTCCATGCCCATTTTAGAGCCCAGCCCTGAAACCGGTGACGCAAAGTCCAAGTAATCGATAGGTGTATTCTCTATCATCACTGTGTCGCGGGCGGGGTCCATACGGGTAGTGATGGCCCAGATAACATCGTTCCAGTCGCGCGCGTTAACGTCGTCATCGCACACTATCACAAATTTCGTGTACATGAACTGTCGTAAGAAAGACCACACCCCCATCATCACTCGTTTAGCGTGACCCGGGTACTGTTTCTTCATGGTAACTACCGCCATACGATAAGAACAACCTTCTGGCGGCAAATAGAAGTCGACAATTTCTGGGAATTGCTTTTGTAAAATTGGCACAAACACTTCGTTTAGGGCGACACCTAAAATGGCTGGCTCATCGGGTGGACGACCTGTATAGGTAGAATGATAAATAGGATCTTTGCGATGGGTTATATGGGTAACGGTAAACACAGGGAAGTCGTCGACTTCATTGTAATACCCCGTGTGATCGCCATAAGGGCCTTCAGGCGCAGTTTCATCCTGAGCAATATAGCCTTCAAGCACTATTTCTGCGCTGGCAGGAACTTGCAAATCGTTACTAATAGACTTAACTACTTCGGTTTTATCACCGCGCAGTAGGCCTGCAAAAGCATATTCTGAAAGTGTATCCGGTACAGGAGTAACCGCGCCTAAGATTGTGGCTGGATCTGCACCAAGTGCCACAGAGACAGGGTAAGGCTCGCCCGGGTGGGTTTGACACCACTCTCGGAAATCAAGGGCGCCACCACGGTGTGATAGCCAGCGCATAATGAGTTTGTTTTTGCCAATAACCTGCTGTCGGTAAATACCCAAATTCTGGCGCTTTTTGTGTGGTCCTTTCGTAACGCTTAACCCCCAGGTTACCAAAGGTGCAGCGTCTCCAGGCCAGCAGCGCTGCACAGGAATTTTTGATAAGTCTACATCGTCACCGGTAAGCACCACTTCCTGACAAGGGGCTTTTTTTAACACTTTAGCAGGCATGTTCAGCACCTGTTTAAACACAGGTAACTTTTCCCAAAGATCTTTAAGCCCTTTTGGTGGCTCAGGCTCTTTTAAATAAGCCAGTAGTTTGCCCACTTCGCGCAGCGCTTCAACAGAGTCTTGCCCCATGCCCATCGCTACGCGTTCTGGCGTACCAAATAAATTGGCCAGTACCGGCATATCGTGGTTTTTAGGGTTTTCAAACAACAGCGCAGGGCCGCCAGCACGCAAAGTCCTATCGGCAATTTCTGTCATTTCAAGGTCAGTATCAATGGGCTGGCTAATGCGCACCAACTCGCCTTTTGCTTCAAGTTGGCGAATAAAGTCGCGTAAATCTTTGTACTTCATCTGTTTGGCGTATCCACACACGTTATTTATGGCAAGAATATACCATTTTCCAACAAAGTCCGATCAGTTAGCGGTGTGAAACCAACATTAAACGTTCTACAGACAAATTAACCTTTACAGTGACGCTATTTAGGTGTGATATAGCAATATGTTATGAATTTTAACAATTACGGGCCAATAACACATGGCGTGCGTATTCTCACTTTAGCTCTTTTATTTTAGTGCTTTGCGATAACACGCTGCAGCAATGTGCGTATTAAAACCTTAATAACCCTTTTTTGCCTAAGGTGGTTACATGAGTTCATTCGATCAGGACATGCTAGACGAGTTAAATTTGCTAATGAAATTTCCTGCAGACAGTCTGCTTCAGGGGCTGAAAATCCATCACGATGCCAGTCAAAGTATGGTGAACGCGGCGTCCAGGCTGTACTCGAAAGGCTTAATTACCCAGCCTGACGGTGGATACTTAACTGATTTAGGTATTGATTTAGCCGACCATGCCCGCCATATCCAATCCGCCATGTGCCCGCGAAAAAGTAGTCATTAGCCCAAACGCTTTTTGCTATATCTTTTAACCAAGAGGCTAAAGTGGAAAATGCTTTGGCCGCTTGTGACTATTTACGTAAAGAAAAGCGTCTATTGGTTAAGTTAATCTATAATAGGTCGATAACTAAACTAAGTTTGCGTTATCAACATTTTTGCTTAGCTATGAAACGAATTATATCTACTGCTTTATTAATCTGTGCCTCCGTAGCGGGGTTTTCTGCTCATGCGCTTGAAGGTGAGACGATAGAAGAGCTTCGTGCAGTTCAGCTATACAGCCAAGACGCGCTCATCGACATGATTAACGCGAATACTCACCTAGATAAAGTGGTAGCAGACAGGTGTCAGCTTGTTCAAGACATTGAAGCTCGCGCTGATGTGTTAAAAATTCCAGCCTACCAATTTTTATGGGGCGATATGCTGGCGTGGGGTGTGTGCGTAGATGCTGAACCTGCTCGTGGTATTGGTTATATGGAAGATGCAGCAAATCAAGGTTTGCCTGCGGCACTAGAGCAGCTTGGGCGTTACTATGCAAAGGGCACGCTTGTACAACAAGATAAATCTCGCGCAGTGGTGTACTTACGAGAAGCCGCGGCACTTAAAAACCTAAAAGCGCAGCTTCGTTTGGTCGAGTTGTTTTTAGAAGGTCACGGCAGTCCTTACGACTATGAAGATGCGTATCACTGGCTGTATAACTCGGTGACCAATGATAAGAAACAGCACCAGCAAATAGCGTCATACCTCGCTCGCTTAGAAAAACTTATGCATCCCAAAGCGGTGCGTGAAGCAAAGCGACCTTTAGATAGCTAAATACTACCAGTACGTAATAGATAGCAAACGCCTAAATGATTAAGATAGTTTGCGGGGGCTTAGCGCTTCCGCCAGCCTGTGAGCATAGGGCGAACTAACTGAATATTTCCCATATATTGCACAGCAAACACTGCAGCGACATGCACTAGCACACATGCGTAAAGCACATCGGCCATAATGCTGTGTATCCATTCCAGCGTACTATTGCCAAACATGGCATCTATTTCTTCCATCATAAAACCGGTAACACCTAAACCCAGCAGTAACGTGATAACGGCCATTATCATTAGCCAGCCGAAAGGGTTGTGCCCATGGTGAGTGGGAATTTTTTTTTGTTTTACGTGTTGAATATGTTCAGTGAAGGCTTGTTGATGCAATGACACGTTAGAAAAGCTTGCGTATTCAGTAGCAACCTTTTTACTAGCTTCGAATTTGGTGGATAAAATGCCCCAGCAAATCCTTGTTAATATAAGTGCTACCGCGATGTAACCAGCTATTTCATGATAAAGGCGACCTGGCTCCACAATAAAATAGTTGGTCACAAAGGTAGCGACAAGGCCCCAGTGGCACAAGCGCACTACCCAATCCCAAATATAAATATCCGAAGGCGTATCTTTAGGTCTGTACATTACACAACTTTCTTAAGGTAAAACAAAAACGCTGCAATAGTTTGCAGCGTTTTTATCAAGTATTAAAGCAAACGATCTATGAGTCGTTTGCTAAAACACACCTAGTGCATTTCTTTTTTAACAATGCTGCCATCAACAGGGTTAAAGTAAATTTCTACTTTGTTTTCTTCTTTGTCGAAGCCGTAGATTTCGTAACAGTTGCCACCAGTCACTTTAAACTCGTTAATTTTGTAGCCTTGCGCTAATAGCTGAGCCTGAAACGCATCTTGGTTCTGCCATTCAGCTTCAGGTGCAGTCGTACACTGCGTAGTGCCATGCTCTGCACTACAAGCACTTAATAGGGTCGCAGCACCAATAGCCGTAGCCATCATTAATTTTTTCATTGCAGTCTCCATTTCGCTTTTTAGTTAAAAGTTATTTTTGTCCTACGTGGAATGAGTGTACTTAGTTTGCTCTATGATTCAAAGGGGCGTTTTTTGTTATGCCATTTATCGCGGCGTAGATTTTTCGAATGGCATACAACTGTCACAAAATTGCCTTTCATTTGTAACCTTTACTTCATCGAACCGTCTCAAAAGCGCTCTACATTCTTGTGCTTCGATAATTCTAAAAGGTAAGCAATGTCGCCAATCTATCGGCGAAATGCTTATAAAAATACATAAATACCCTTTAAGCACACGAAAGGAATGATTTAATGCGCCCTCTGTATCCACGTCCCGTTTGTTCACGCTCTTTGCTTGCCACAACAATTGCGTTTGCTTTATCAAGCGCAGCAATTGCACAAGAATTAGCGCCCGACACTGAAAGCGAAAATGACTATATAGAAGAGATTACGGTAACCGCCCAAATGCGAGAGCAGTCTGTAATGGATGTGCCCGTTACTATGGATGTTATAGGCAGCGAGTTTCTAGAGCGCACCAATATTATGGAGCTTGATGAGCTATCTCGTATTTTGCCTAACGTTCAAATTCAGGAACAGGCGGTAAGCTTACCTTCTTTTAATATTCGCGGTGTCACCGATGATGTGTCGTCAGTGTCGGCAACGCCTCGCATATCGGTATATCAAGATGGCTTTGATATTAGTAAGAAAACCGTAGCCAGTGTGGCGCTTTACGATATTGCCCGCGTAGAGGTTTTAAAAGGCCCACAGCCAACCCTATTTGGTGTGGCGGCAGCCAATGGCGCGGTAAGCATTCACTCCAATCTTCCTACCTTTGAGCAAGAGGGCAAAGTGCAGGTTGGCTATAACTCAGAGCAAGGCCAAGAAGTGGAGTTTATGTATAACCAGCCAATTAACGACAACCACAGTTTCCGTATTGCTGGGCTTTACCGAGAAATGGATGGCATTGTTGAAAATAATGCCTGTAGTGCTGACTCCTACTATGGTAATGCAAGCATGTACAACCATTTAGGTGAAGAGGTACCGTGCAATAGCGAAGATCTTCAGGGGGTATCGGTGCAAGCACTTCGCGGAACCTGGCTTGCAAGCTATGAAAATCTAGAAGTTATTGCTCGTGCGGCAATGGAATACAACGACCAGCCGGGTATCGCGTTTAAATCTGGCTCTATCGCACCAAATGGCGGAGATACTAGCCCTTTCACCGATGCTGAGTTCAGCTTGGGCAGTGAGTTAGGTATTGAGCGTACACTTCAATCCTATGATTTAACCGTAAACTACGATTTCAACCAAATGCTTAGCCTACACGCCGATGCCTATTATAAAGATGTAGAAGTAAGTGAAGGTTTTGATGCAGATGGTTCTGCCCTTCGTATTCAAGACGCTTATTTTGATAACGACGCTACGCTTCAAGGCGCATCAATGCGTTTGGTGTATGACTCTGGTGATAAGCTAGCGGCGTTTGTAGGCGCGTCTATTACTCAAGACGATTCTATTTTGCCTTACTATGTGATGGTAGACCCATTTATACGCGGTACTTTCGATGCAGTAAGAGCGCAGCTTGAGGCCAATTCCAACATTCCACTTAACCAAAATATAGCTACCGATGCGTCGTTAGAAGACATTGAAGCGCTGCGTGCCATGTTAGTGTCGCAGCTATTTAATGCCGATGGCTCACCTATTTCTAACCCAGCGCTACCGCCTATTTTGATACAAGGGCCGTTCACCTTTGAAGCTGAGCTAGACATAGCGTCTTATGTTGCTGAAGTATCTTATTATGTAACCGACGATATAAATGTTACGGCTGGCGTTCGCTACATTGATGAAACCCGCTATACGCGTAATACCTTTACCACTGCAGACGGTGTGTTCACGTTCGATGCCGAGCGAGACTTTGACGATACATTGCCACGCTTCGCAGTAAGCTACGATGTAAACAACAACTGGAACTTATATGCGAACTACGCCAAAGGCCGTCGTTCACCGGTTGTGGATGCTAATGCGGGTGGCGTTAACGTCACCAAGCCTGAAATAGTAGACAGCTACGATTTGGGTGTTAAGTATCAAAGCGCCAACTTCCTGTTCTCGGGAGCCATTTTTACCTACGAGTACAGCGATTATCAGCAAAGCTTTACCGACGCAGAAACCTTGCAGTCGATTACTGTAACTGTAGGTGATTCGACCATGTCGGGTATTGAAGGCATGGCAACTTATAACTACAGTGAAACGCTGACGCTAACAGCAAGCCTCGGTTTCCTTGATGCTGAATTTGCAGACAATACAGCTGATGGTTCTGAGTTCCAGTACGGCGGCAATAAGTTCCGCTTAGCGCCAGAGGTTAGCGGCGCGATAAACATCAATAAATTGTTTAACATGAACAACTTCGACATTGATGTTAACTGGCTAACCAGCTTCCAGTCTGAGGTGTTCTTTGAAAGCAGTAATTATCCTGGCCTTTCTCAGGATACTTACTCACTGACCGATGTATCGGTGAAGCTGCTTCAAGACAACAGCAAGTTTGCCTACGAGTTTTACGTGAACAACCTGTTTGATAAAGAGTTCTTAATTGATGCAGGTAATACAGGCGGCGGTTTAGGTATTCCTACCTTCGTACGAGGCATGCCACGCATTGCTGGTGTGCGTGTTTACTACGAGTTCTAGAAGTAGTTACAAATTAAGGCGCTTAACTTGGTTAAGCGCCTTAATCTAAATAAATACCAATTACTACGCGTTTATCTCATAGCTATGCGTGTTAACCACTTTTCCAGCCTTGGTTAAAATCGCATCCACATAATGCCACGTTGCTTTTGCGTTATCTTGGCTAACGGTCAATGTCATAAAACCGCGCTGGTGAAGATTGCAGTACTGCAAATCTTCAATTAGAAGCGGAAGATCGTCGGCAAGCGTTTCTGCCATTTCATCATCCATGCTTAAGTAATGTTCCATACCTGGCGACGTTACGCCTGGTGTAGCAAGCTCAACGCCCACTTCTGTGCCATCTTTCAGGGTTAACTTATTGTGCCAAGCGTTATGTGTGTCACCAGCAAGGGCAATAACTGGCTTGCCGATGGATTTTAGCTGCATCAGAACTTGTTCCCGTTCAACGGGATAGCCGTCCCATGCGTCTAAGTTGTAAGGCATTACGGTATTGATAAGCGCAAGCTCTTGCTCGCTAAGTTCGCCACCTTGCATTTGTTTGCGTTTAATATTCGCCAGCTTGTGAACGTGAGCAGGAATTTCTTTTCGTTCAACGCCGTTAAAAATTGATACAGGGAAAAGCATGCGGCCAATTAATAGCTGCTGGCCTAATACCTGCCATTTAGCCTGACTTTGCTGCATAGATGAATGTAGCCAGTTACGTTGGGTTTCACCTAAAAGCCCACGACTAGGATTACTGATATCTTTCATAAAGCCAGCTTGGTCAAACGCTTTTGTTTCAGCATCGCGATAGTCACCGTATTCAAGCTGTTTGTCACGGGCAAGAACGCGGGTGTCGAGCATGTATAAGTCAAGAAGCTTACCAAAGGTAAATTGGCGATAAATCTCTAAACGCTCTGTGCCAAACGGTGGGCGTATAGGTAGCCACTCATAATAAGCTTGCACGGCCGCAGCGCGGCGTTCATAAAAATCACCTTCATCGGCTTGATGATTTTCCGCGCCGTCTTTATAGGTGTCGTTAGTAATTTCATGATCATCCCACACGACGATAAATGGCTTATTTTGATGCAACGACAGCAAACCTTCGTCCGTGCGGTATAGCGCATAGCGATTGCGATAGTCGGTCAGCGTATAAAGCTCGGTATCGTTATCAGGTGCGTAAGTTCGGCCAATCTCTTTTGCATGCTCTGTCGCATAACCCTTGCCATCGTACTCATAAATGTAGTCACCGAGGTGTAACACATAATCGATGTTTTCGTTTTTCGCTGCTTCCATGTAAGGCGTGAAAAAGCCAGCAGGGTAGTTAGAACAAGAAAATATGCCGAACGTAACGTCAGACACATCGGCTTTAGGCAGTGTGCGGGTTTCGCCTACCGGGCTTGTATTATCAGCGCTTTTAAAACGGTAAAAATAGCGGCGAGCGGGACTAAGGCCTGTTACGTCTACCTTTACGGTAAAATCATGGTTTGCTTTCGCTTCAACAATGCCGCTGCTTACTATGTCAGTAAAGTCGGCATCGCTCGCCATTTCCCATAAAATATCGGCTTTGGCTAAACCTGAGCCTGAATTTGTTGTCGGCACGGCGCGTGTCCAAATAATAACGGCGTCTTTTAAGGGGTCTCCACTAGCCACACCATGAGTAAAGGTAGCGTTTGTTTGCGGTTGGCTATTTGCTGAAGTGCTAACGGTACAGCCCGCTAGCCCTGTAGACACTGCCACGCTCGCGCCTGCGAATGACGACAGCTTTATAAACGTTCTTCTATCCATATGCCTGCTCTTTATAAGTTTGTAAGGTAACTGGTGATGTCATCGTTTTGTTGAACGCTCATGCAACAAAAACGAAAACCCATTTTTATACTGAGTGTTTATGACATAGAGATGTCAGGTTGCGCCAAATCGAGACCAGGACTTTAGATCGAAGTTGCTGCATTGATAACTGGGTAAAATGTGTACATGTTTTTGAGAAAAAATTACCTCTATGGTAATCTTAATTGGAGTTCCATTGGCAATAATAAGTTTTGTCCACGATAAGCTCCTTACAATGTGGCAGAGTGATGATGATGAATGGCTTCCTGTAGCATATCGTCACAAGGTTTGGGACGCGTTATTTGACTTAGATGCTGCATCACAAGTTTCAGATTTGATCGATATTGGTGCCATAAAAGCTGAAGGAAGCGCTCTTTGGTATGTAACGGTTACAGTTAATAACGTAGAACCGTGTGGAGCGGTAACATGTTTTTTTAGTGATGGCGATTGTTTCAGCCTTGATTACAGAGAATACAACCCATGAAACACAGTATGCACATAGGTATTGAATACAATAGTGACCGGGGCAAAGCACTAATCGATACTGGAGAGCGAGTATCAAGACCTGAACATCTAAAAAGGCCTCACCCTGGTGAAGTGTTTAAACGCAGGTGCATGTCAAAGTCATCGCTGAAGCAAAATGAGATTGCACAGTGTTTGAGTATCTCAACAAAACATTTATCAAGGTTTATTAACGGGCATACGAATTTAACCATTGAGCTTGCTCGTAAGCTCGAAGCTGTGAGCGGTATTAGTGCCCAAGCATGGATGCATTATCAGGTTGCATACGACCTATATAGAACCGCAAACAGCAAACCCAATTTAAAGTCAATCTACTAGCAAGTATCTCAGTTTACAAAATGGTTGCTGTAACTTTCATATGTGCTGACTTAGCAGCAAATTTTCTATTCTTCACTACTGAAAAACCGCTATTCAAAGTGGTAGACCCCCGCTCGTAGCAAAATAGTCTGCTAAACGTCGTAAGCCTAATAACACACAATCTTTTACTGCAAATACTGTTATACTGTGCAGCAAATAACCACATGAACCAAAAATGGTTTGTGTGTCTAAACAATCATATTTATGTTTTCTACAGGGCTTTGAAGAGCTAAGCCACAAACGAAAACACGTTGAACAAAATACGAAAGGTAAATTTAAAATACATGAGTGATGATCCGCATTATCAGCGCGAGAAAGAGAAGTACGAAAATCCGGTAGCCAGCCGCGAATATTTAATGAGTTTATTAAAAGAGCACGACAAGCCGTTGTCGTTTCTTGATATCTGTAACTTGGTAAACGCCTTCGACGAAGAAGCGCGAATTGGAATTCAGCGCCGACTACGTGCCATGGAGCGCGAAGGGCAGGTGCAATTCACTAAGCAGAAAAAGTACATACTTCAAAACCGTGATGAGCTCATAAAAGGCCGAATTATTGGTCACAGAGATGGTTACGGCTTCTTGCGTCCTGAAGATAAAAGCGGTGACTTATTTATTAGCGCGGGGCAAATGAATTTGTTCCTCCACGATGACGTGGTAGAAGCGCGTATTAGCGGCACCGACCGTCGCGGCAGAAAAGAAGCGTTTGTAACGCAAGTCATAGAGCCGCGCAGCGAGCCTATTGTTGGTCGTTATTTTGTTGAGCAAGGTTTTGGCATGGTAGTGCCAGACGACAGCCGTTTGCAGCACGAAATTGTCATTCCCCCAGAAAGCACTAACGGTGCTCGAATGGGGCAGGTGGTTGTGGTAGAGCTTACCCAGCGTCCACGCCGAAAAATGAGCCCAGTTGGCAAAATCGTAGAAGTACTTGGTGAGCATATGGCGCCAGGTATGGAAATAGAAATGGCTTTACGCACATTTGATATTCCGCACCAGTGGCCAAATGGCGTAACCAAGCAGGTGGAAAAACTTACCGATCAGGTGCCCGATGAAGCCAAAGAAGGTCGTATCGATTTGCGCCAGCTTCCCCTTGTTACTATAGACGGCGAAGACGCCCGCGACTTTGACGATGCAGTATATTGCGAGCCGTTAGATGATGGCGGTTGGCAACTATGGGTAGCCATAGCCGATGTAAGTCACTATGTAAGAACAGGCTCAGCGCTTGATGATGAAGCGCAGCAGCGCGGTAACTCGGTGTATTTCCCTGATCAAGTTATTCCAATGCTTCCAGAGGTATTGTCTAACGGTTTGTGTTCACTAAACCCTGAAGTAGACCGACTTTGCATGGTGTGTGAAATGACCATCAGCGCGAATGGTAAGCTGGAAGAATTCCAGTTTTACGAAGCGGTAATGAATTCACATGCCCGGTTAACTTACACCAAAGTGTGGAATATTCTTCAAGGAGACAAAGAGCTTCATCAGCGTTACGAGCCTCATGTACCTCACCTTCGCAATTTGCACGACCTTTATCGCGCGCTTAAAAAAGCCCGAGCCAAACGCGGGGCCATTGAGTTTGAAACTCAAGAAGTGAAGTTCGTTTTCAACGCCCAGCGCAAAATTGAAAATATCGTGCCTTTAGTGCGTAATGATGCGCATAAACTTATTGAAGAATGCATGATCATGGCAAACGTGAGTGCTGCTTTAATGTTAGAAAAGCACGAAGCGCCAGCCTTGTACCGAGTGCACGATAAGCCAGATGCAGACAGACTTACCGCTTTTACCAGCTACCTAAGTGAAATTGGTATCCCACATGCCATTGTAGAAGATGCTGAGCCAGCCGCGTTTACTGATGTGGTGCTTAAAACCCGTGGTCGAGTAGACGAAGAGCTTATTCAAACTATGCTGCTGCGCTCAATGAAGCAAGCGGTTTACGATGGCGAAAACGTAGGGCACTTTGGCTTGGCGTTAGAAGCTTACGCACACTTTACATCACCTATTCGTCGTTACCCTGATTTAGTGGTACACCGCGCGCTCAAAGGCATTATTGCTAAACAGCAGGGTAAAAAAGCGGTAAGCGGAGCTAAAAACTACACTGTTGAAGAAATTGAGCAGCTTGGTGAACAGTGTTCAATGACAGAACGCCGCGCTGATGATGCTACCCGCGACGTGGCCGACTGGCTTAAATGCGAATTCATGCTTGATCACGTAGGTGACACTTTTGAAGGTGTGGTGAGCTCGGTCACAAACTTTGGCTTATTTGTTCGTCTTACCGAATACCATATCGACGGCTTAGTGCATATAACCTCACTAGATGACGACTATTATCACTATGATGATGTGAAACAAGCGTTGGTAGGTGAATCGGGCCATCGACAGTTTAGACTGGGCGATACGGTAGAAGTGACCGTAGCAGCGGTTAACCTTGATGAAAGAAAGATTGATTTATTACTCGATAAGTCTATGCTGCGCAGCACTAAAGGCAAGAAGGTAAAAGTGAAGACAGCTAAAAAGTCTTCAGACAAACCTACTCGCTTTGATAACAAGCCCCGCTCTGGTAAAGACTCCCGTTCTGATAAGAAAGGGAAAAAAGGTAAAGGCGGCTCAAGCTCGTCTAGTCGAAGCGGTGGAAAATCGTCAAGTCGCGGCAGCGCAAAAGGCGGTAGCAGCGGCAAAACACTGTCATTGAATAAAAGAGGTAAGCGTTAAATGGCGCAGCAAGAATGGTTATACGGTTTACATGCCATGCAGTCGGTACTTGAAAAAGAGCCCGAGCGTGTAATGGAAGTGTGGGTTTTAAAAGGGCGTAACGATGAACGCTTGACCAACATTGTTAACCAGGCGCGCCGTTTCGGAATTTCAGTTCAGTTCAGCCAGCGTAAAGCGCTAGATGACAAAGTAAACGGCGAACAACACCAAGGCGTTGTTGCTAAAGCAAAACCTGCTCGCGTAATGGATGAAGCTGACCTTGATAAAATACTTGAACGAGAGTCGCAGCCGTTAATTTTGGTGTTAGACGGTATTACAGACCCTCATAATTTAGGTGCTTGCTTACGTACGGCTGACGGTGCGGGAGTGCACGCTGTAGTTGTACCTAAAGACAAGTCGGCAAGTTTAAACGGCACGGTACGAAAAGTAGCCTGCGGCGCAGCTGAAGTGATGCCGCTAATTCAAATTACAAACCTTGCCAGAACCTTGAAGCACCTTCAAGACAAAGGGCTCTGGATTGTGGGTACCGCCGGTGAAACCGATAAAACCCTTTATGATGTTGACCTGAAAGGCCCAACTGCTTTAGTAATGGGGGCAGAAGGTAAAGGTATGCGTCGACTAACGAAAGAAACCTGTGACGAGCTGGTTAAGTTACCCATGGCTGGTAGCGTTTCAAGTTTGAACGTGTCGGTAGCTACAGGTGTATGCCTGTACGAAATAGTGAGACAGCGTGGATTGTAATGCTCCCTAAGCGTTTGAGCGCGACGCGAGAGCGTTCAAAACAAGAAATGTTAAAGGCACGCAGAAAGATTGTTGCGCGCCTTTTTTCTTTTTAGAGTATTTACTTAATCTATGCAAACTGTGCTTGGTTGTCTGAAATAGCACTTTTGGTTGCGTCAACCGTTGCATATGGTTGCCAAGCAATAAGTTAGTAGCAATCCGTTGCTATCACGAGTATTTATATTAGAAAATAGGGTTGTTTAGTAGTTCTGTCGCTTTTTCTTGAGCTCTAAGCCAAGCGACGGTTTTCTTGCATCGCCATGACACGGCTTCTTCAATTAACGGCAGTAGCTGGGTTAATGTAGGCTGATTAAAAATAGGCTCATGGTGAGCAATTCTATTGCGTTGCTTCCTGATTATGTCGCAACCGTTTTTCAGTGTGTTTCGAATGGTAGATACTGTATTTTCCGTTGAGTTGGGAAAGACTTGTTTGATAAAAGGCTTCCAAATACGCCCCTCATGTCTTTTTGCCAGCATGTTTTCATACCAACTCAGTTTTAGCTCTGGCAAAAGTTTACCTACACCTTGATAATCTTGAGTTAGTCGTACTAAGTCTTGCTTGTCTTTGTAGGGCAATGAATTTTGGAATACGACGTTTGTTGGCCAGTCATCGCCGTAGCGCATTGATATAGCCTCCGAAACCGCATTCCTTAAAACGACTTCATATATGTGAAGCGGGAAGAACATCACGGAAGAAAGCTGTGCGTTCCATTCGTAGAGCTTAAGAGTTGTCGCAGTGCAGTCATTTCCTATTTTTTTTACTACCGCATTTCTAAACGTTGTTAATCGGCTCAGAGACAACGTATTTTCAATAGATTGGTACGGCACAAATCATTCCCTTTAATTAACCATTTGACAATTGGTGTTCGATTACTTACGATCTTAAGCGAGAGCTTTGGATATCCCTGCTTAAGCAGCCCACCAAAGACATAAGACTCGAACGAGCCTACGCTTATAGCGTGGGCTTTTTCATTTATAAATTAGCATATTATCTTTTAAGTAGTGATCTTTTTTACACCGCCATTGTATTGCCGCTGGGTGATAAGTATCTAAACCTTATGCCCGAACGCACAACAACTTCCTGGCTCGTCAACGCCAAACTAAATAATATACCTACTAACCAGTCTTGAAATATTGCATTGCTTAATGGCTCAGCCAATTAAAGAAAACCAGACCAAGAAATCTACAAATCACTACTGAATTCGTTTAATAAGAAAAGCTAAACAGGTGATTAATATTTTGTTACATCTCAAATTGTAATTTAAATGTTAACTATAGTTTTTTATTCCTACCATGAATTTGCTCGTAGAACACATCTGGCGTGCTTTTCGTCAAGTGTGATGTTTTTTTAAGTATTTTTAAAGGTATAAAAAATACTCACCAGGGTTAAGGCAACATACTCAACTGTTTGATTAGCCGCCTAATATGAGCTCTATAGCTAGCCTGCCTACCGCGGGTTAGCTATTAACCTGACAAACGGGTAGGTCGTTGCAACGCTGTTGCGTCGGTTGTCATGGATGAGCTTTTCGTATGAGGTAATGGTTATACCTGTATGTCATTTAATAACAAATAGCTTCAAAAGCACGGGTTAAAACAGTGCTGAAGTTAATAAGACAGATACAACAGGAAATAAATTTTGAACTCAAAATTGAATAAGAAACACACATGTCTGACAGCAGCTGCATTAGCTGTATCATTTGGTTTAATGACTAATTCTGCAATGGCAGCAGGCGAAGGTCTGGTAAAAGTTAAAGAAAAACCGCAAACCTTAAAACAAGCGCTAGGCAAAAAACTCACTGTTGACCGCCTTGTAACGGTGGATCAAGAGCGTTATATCATTAAGTTTAAAGACGAAATGATAAGCGAAACTGTAGAGGTCGCCAGTTCAAGCGATACGCTTACCAGCAGCAAAGCCAAATCTAAGGTTAAGTCTAAACTGAAAAACAAGAAGCCTTTCAGCATTGCTTCAGCTAAATCTGAAGTTAGAAAAGCCGGTGGTTCAATTAAGAAAGAGCTTAAGAAGCATAAAATGGTGGCGGCTACTATGAGTAAGTCTGCGCTAAACAAGCTTCGTAAAAACCCTAATGTAGAAAGTATTGAAGTAGATGTTCGCCGCAAGCCTATGGCGCAAACTACGCCTTACGGCTACACCATGGTACAAGCAAATCAGTTTGGTCAGTCAGATACTACAGCTCGCAAGGTATGTATCATTGATACGGGTTATAACCTAGGTCACCCAGATTTGCCTGGAACCAACGATGGTGTTACGGGTCAAGCAAACAATAGTGCTGTTGGTAACTGGTATAACGACGGTAATGGTCATGGTACTCACGTAGCAGGTACAATTGCGGCTTACGATAACAATGAAGGTGTTGTTGGCGTTTACCCTGGCGTGGATATGCATATTGTTAAAATCTTTAACGATAATGGCCAATGGACTTATGCATCTGACCTAATTGATGCAATTACTCAGTGTCAAGACGCGGGCTCAAACGTAGTTAACATGAGCTTAGGTGGCGGCAGTTCATCTACTACCGAACGAAATGCTATGCAGAGCTTTACTGATGCTGGCATGTTATTGGTAGCGGCTGCGGGTAACGATGGTAACAGTGCAAAGTCTTATCCTGCTTCTTACGATGCAGTAATGTCGGTTGCAGCGGTAGACTCAAACGAAAACCGCGCAAGCTACAGCCAATATAACGACCAAGTTGAAATTGCTGCGCCAGGAAGTGCAGTGCAATCTACTTACCCAACTAATACCTACGCGTCTTTAAGCGGCACATCAATGGCTACGCCACACGTGGCAGGTGGTGCTGCATTGGTGTGGAGCTACTTCCCGCAGTGTTCAAATAATCAAATACGTAATGCGCTAAATGCAACAGCCGAAGATAAAGGCAGTGCTGGACGCGATAACTTTTATGGCTATGGTTTGATGCAGTTAGCTGATGCGTATAACTACTTGAACACCAATGGCTGTGATGGAAGCGGCACAGGTGGTGGTGGCGGCTCTGAGCCTGGCGTAGAGCCAGTATCAGGTCAACTAACAGGCCTTTCAGGTACTCGCAGAAACTGGGATCGCTACACTTGGACTATTCCAGAAGGTGTAACGCAAATGACCATTCGTACCTCTGGTGGCTCAGGCGATGCTGATCTTTATGTGAAGTTTGGCTCACAACCAGAAACCAATAGCTACGATTGCCGTCCTTATCAAAACGGTAACAGCGAAGTATGTACATTTGATGCGCCAGCATCGGGTACTTGGCACATAGGTATCCGCGCGTATTCATCATACAGTGGTGTGACGCTTTCATACTCATATGAATAATTAACGCCATAACCAAACGATACTTTCAAAGCCTGCACTTGCAGGCTTTTTTATTTCTTTTCTACCAGCATTCATCAATAAATTCCTCATCGAGAGAGCTTCTACAAAAAGTTGCCGGCGGTTGCGAACTGTCAAGTTATACAAAGAAAAGTCAGCTTTGCAAAGATAGCGTAAAGCTCTGAACTAAGACCTTCTCAGATAGCCATATCGCTGTATTGTGCGAGCCAATATAAGCACTTTCTACGTGTGCCTGCTTGTGTTAACGCAGTCTTAAACCAATAAAGAACAACTTCAAAGGACATTCAATTTATGCAATTGACCTCTCACTCTTTGCTAAGGGGAACCTGGTTCCGTGCAGCGGCAATGGGGCTTGTAGCGCTACTAGGGCTTACCGCATGTGGTGGCTCAGACAGTAGTAGCTCAGATTACTCTTATGCTTACATACAGTTTTATAACGCATCACCTAACGGCGCGAATGTTGAAATGCGAGAGGTTGATGGAGATAGCTTTGGTTCAGCTCAATTTGGTGATGCTACCTCAATGTACTCGATGGATGATGGCGAATACGAAATTGAGTTCATTCGTACTGACTCAGATGACCAAGAAGTTTACATTGACGAAATTACCGTAGATTTAAAAAATGGCTATAAAACCATCGTTGTGATGAGCGGTGATTTTAGCAACCCGACTTTCACTACCTATTCGTATGAGCGCGAAACTCTAGAAGACCATTTCCGTTTGTTTGCGCTCTCTGTGGCCGTAGATGACTCATCATATGATTTCTACATGAGTGAATCGGGCGATCCGTTTGAAGCGGCTAATTTTCTCGGCACAGTGACCACTGGTGACATGATAGAGTTCGACTATTGGGATGCTGACGACGACAGCGAATACTTCGATGAAGATGAGTATACAATTTACCTTACTGAACCAGGTAGTGATGAGGTTGTATTTGAATCTCAAACGATAGACTTCGTTTATGAAACCGAGTATTTAATGACCCTTCGTGACGTAAGTGGCGCTATTCAAGAAGGGCTTGTGGTAGACACGGTATTAAATTCTTCAACAGTGACAGCCTTGACCGATGTTGAAGCTGATTCGCAGTATCGTATATACAACTCGACTAATCTTGATGCCGAGCTAAACGTTACCTTTGGCGGCAATACAGACGAAGAAGATGTGAGCTTTACGCTAGCCGCGGGTGAAATGTCTGAATTTAGTGCTATCCGCTATGGCGATTATCGCGTAACCGTTACTGACCCGTCAGGTACAGTTACATCGCTTAGCAATAAGCTAATCACCCTTAACCAAGGTGAGAGTAAAGCTATTCTTATCTACAACACTAACAACCAGTTAGGTGCAGCAACCTTTGTTGAAAGTGGTTTGCCGCAGGCTTATGACAAGACCGTTAACTTCATCAACTTAGTTAGCGACTTCGATGATGTGGACTTTTACTTAGTAAGAAACGACGAAACCATTGATACCGCAGAATATGATATACAAAACCTGGAGTTTGCAGAAAGCACCAGTGAAGTGCTGCCGTCAGATTATTACGAAGTAATTGCGGTGTACGAAGATGAGAACGAAGAGCAAGTGCTTCTAGATAGAACCTCTCTATATGGTTTTACTGAAGAGGAAAACTACATCGTGACGGTAGAGCCAGCAGACACAGCGACAGGATATGAAATTAACGTGCTTTATTAATCAGTTAGTCTATTTATTATACTAATTGATAATAGGGAAAACTTTCATCTCGCGAAATATCCCATAAATTTAAAAGGTCAATGTTAATACATTGGCCTTTTTTATTTGCAGTCTGGGAGGGCTAAAATCCTCATGAGTATTATCCGAGACCTACAAGAAATATCTAATGATAAGGCTTTGTCGTTAGATAAAAAGTTAGAGAGTTTGCTGTGTATCGGTACAGAAGCGCTTCGTTTAGAAACAGGGATCGTTAGTAATATTCAAGGAGAGCGGTATAGCGTACTAAGTGTTGTCACGCCCAACGGTGACATACCAAAAGGCGCTGAATTTTCCCTTTGCGATACGTATTGTGCTGATGCAGCTAGGGCCGACTCTGTCATTGCTTACCATAATATCGATGTGCAACCTGGTGCTTCGCACCCGTGTTTCGATAAATACACACTAAAAAGCTACCTCGCTTCTCCTATCCGCGTATTCGGTGAGTTTTACGGTACGGTAAACTTTTCTTCACTGTCTTCAAGAGATGAACCGTTTAATGAACTAGAAACCGATTACTTACTACTGCTTGCCACCTGGATTGGCAATGAACTCGAACGACAGCAGTCTATGAGTAATCTGAATGCCCAAAAGGTCGTGTTTGAAGAGCGAAACTCTTTGTTAAAACAAGTCACAAATTTGGCTGGAGTCGGAACATGGGAATTAGATATAGAAAGCGGCTCAGTAATCTGGTCGGGTGCACTAAAGCGCATGTTCCATGTTCACAGCGAGCGCTCCATGCAGGCCGAAGATATATTAAAATTTATTCCCGATGAAGTTCATCGTAAAAGGTACGCAGAACAGTTTGAGCAAATGAAGCAAACAGGGCAGGATTTCCTTTACAAAGTGGAGATCCGAACCGATGCAGGTGAAACCCGCTGGATTGAAAGCAGAGCCCATCCGATAATGGATAACGGCAGGTGCGTTAAGGTAGTAGGTGCTACCGTCGATATTACGCAAATGCACATAGACAAGGCTGTACTTCAGCACAAAAGCGATTTGGCGCAAAACGCGCTTAAAGCCAGAGGTGATTTTTTGGCGAATATGAGCCAAGAAATACGTACCCCAATTCATGGTGTTCAGGGGATGCTAGAAGCACTTATGGCGTCGCCTCTAAATTCGAAGCAAATGGAATTAGCCTCCCTAGCTGTGCAAAGCGCAGACTCCCTCTTAAATATTGTGAACGACATTTTAGATTTTTCAAAAATAGACGCAGGGGAGTTGGCCTTTGAAGACGCCCCTACCAACTTTGAAGAAACGATTGAAGAACAGATACCCATGTTTACAAGGCTTGCCCAGGAAAAAGGGTTAACGTTCAGCGTAAATACTGCAGCGCTTAAAGGGCAAACTTTTATTGCCGATAAGTTGCGGTTAGGGCAGGTACTCATCAATCTGGTCAACAACGCATTTAAGTTTACCAAAGAAGGTGAGGTGACGGTTGAAACAAGATGCGTGCGTTACGGTAAAGGGCGCTATCGAGTTAAATTAATAGTGACTGACACGGGAATTGGTATCAGCGCTCAGCAGCAGAAAATCATTTTTACCCCGTTTATGCAAGCGGACAGCTCAACACAACGGATGTTTGGCGGTACAGGCTTAGGCTTGTCAATTGTTAAACAAATAGTGGAGCACTATAACGGAAAAATTGAAGTGAGCAGTGAGTTGGGTATTGGTGCTCGCTTTACCGTTACGCTTACATTAGATGATGCAAATGCGGGGGCTATTGCAGAAAAAACAGTAGCGCAGAACGATGCCTACATACCAAGCAAAGAGGAGCTAAGGGCGTTTAAGGCACTAGTTGTTGAAGATAATGAGATAAACCAGCTCGTCATTAAAGAACAGTTAAGAGAGATAGGTATTATCAGTGATTTAGCAGTAAACGGTGAGGAAGCTTTAGAGAATGTTAAGCGTTCAATGGCTGAAAAAGCTCCCTACGCGCTAATATTTATGGACTGCCACATGCCTATTATGGATGGGCTAGAGGCAACCAAGCAAATTAGGTTATTGGACCAAGAGACTGCGCAAATACCCATAATCGCCTTAACTGCAAATGTTTCGACAGGAGAAAAAGAAAAATGCTTGAAATCTGGCATGGACGACTTCATATCCAAACCTGTTGGTGTAAGTCGTTTAAAAGAATGTGTTTTCCGACACTTGAGTAAGCAGTTTGTGCATAAGGTTTCTGCGCTAAAAGATCCTGCTTGATAACCTATGACGTGGTTATCAGCCCCGGCTTTTAGTCGGGGCTTTTTTATTGCTCACATAGTTTAAAAATAATTCAATTTACCGCTATCACTTCCCAAAGTTTTCTGTTATTATTTCGCGCCCTTTTTATGGGGGTATGTACATAAAAGCAACGATATCCAGTTGTTTTTAGCAGCACTAACGACTCGGGAGAGTCTTAATTTAAGAGCGGAGCACTAACATGATCCAAATGCAAACTAACCTGGACGTTGCAGACAACAGCGGCGCTCGCAGGGTTCAGTGTATTAAGGTTCTTGGTGGCTCGCATCGCCGTTATGCAGGTATCGGTGACATCATCAAAGTTACTGTTAAGGAAGCAATTCCTCGCGGTAAAGTTAAAAAAGGTGACGTACTGAATGCAGTGGTGGTGCGTACTAGAAAAGGCGTTCGTCGTGCAGATGGTTCTACCATTCGTTTTGACGGTAACGCGGCTGTTATGCTTAATGCTAACAAGCAACCAATTGGTACGCGTATCTTTGGCCCGGTTACCCGTGAGTTGAGAAGTGAAAACTTCATGAAAATCATCTCATTGGCCCCAGAGGTACTATAAGGAGTCACGATAATGGCTAATAAAATTCGTCGTGATGATGAAGTAGTCGTATTAGCGGGTAAAGACAAAGGCAAACAAGGCAAAGTCCTTAAAGTGCTTATTGCTGATAACCGTGTAATTGTAGAAGGCGTTAATCTTGTCAAGAAGCACACTAAGCCAAACCCACAACTGGGCGTAGCTGGTGGCATCGTTGAGAAAGAAGCTTCTATTCACGTTTCTAATGTTGCGATTGTTAACCCGGCAACGGGCAAAGCAGATCGCGTTGGTTTCCGTTTCGAAGATGAGAAGAAAGTACGTTTCTTCAAGTCTAACGGCGAACTTGTTTAATTATATTGGAGAGTACGATGGCGAAACTGCATGATTTCTATAAAGAAACAGTAGTAGCTGAACTTGCTAAGCAGTTCGGATACAAAAGCGTCATGCAAGTCCCTCGGATTGAAAAAATCACTCTAAACATGGGTTTAGGTGAAGCAGTTGCTGACAAAAAGGTACTTGAGAATGCTCAAGCTGACATGACGGCTATCGCCGGTCAGAAGCCTGTTGTTACAGTTGCTAGAAAATCAGTAGCGGGTTTTAAAATCCGTGAAGGTTATCCGATTGGCTGTAAAGTAACCCTACGCGGCGAGCGTATGTGGGAATTCCTAGAGCGTTTGATTTCAATCGCTATTCCACGTGTTCGCGATTTCCGTGGTTTGAATCCTAAATCATTCGACGGACGTGGTAACTACAGCATGGGCGTGCGTGAGCAAATCATTTTCCCTGAAATCGATTTCGATAAAGTGGATAAGGTTCGCGGTATGGATATTACTATCACTACCAGTGCGAATACTAATGACGAAGCACGTGCTCTGCTGGACGCGTTTAACTTCCCATTCAAAAAGTAGGGGTGTAGGGTTATGGCAAAAGAATCAATGAAGGCACGCGAAGCTAAGCGTACTAAGCTAGTAGCTAAGTATGCTGAGAAGCGCGCCGCACTTAAAGCGATTATCAGCGATGTTAACGTTTCTGAAGAAGAGCGTTGGGACGCTGTTCTGAAGCTACAACAACTGCCACGTGACTCTAGTAAGTCTCGTCAACGTAACCGTTGCCGTGTTACTGGTCGTCCACATGGTTACCTACGCAAATTCGGTCTTAGCCGTATCAAGCTTCGCGAAGCAGCGATGCGCGGTGAAGTCCCTGGCCTTAAGAAAGCCAGCTGGTAAGGAGTAGCTGATAATGAGCATGCAAGATCCTATCGCGGATATGTTTACCCGCATCCGTAACGGCCAGATGGCACAGAAAGTTTCTGTAACTATGCCTTCTTCAAAACTTCGCGTTGCAATCTGTGAAGTATTGAAAGCTGAAGGTTATATTACTGACTTCGCTGCTTCTGGTGACGTTAAGCCTGTTTTAGAAGTTACGCTTAAGTACTTCGAAGGCAAGCAAGTAATTGACACTATCGAACGTGTAAGCCGTCCTGGTCTGCGCATCTATAAGAAAAAAGATGAGCTTCCAAAGGTTATGGGTGGTTTAGGCGTAGCTATCGTGTCGACTTCTAAAGGTGTGATGACTGACCGTGCAGCGCGTAACGCTGGCATGGGCGGTGAGATCATCGGTTATGTAGCATAACGGAGGAGTTGAAATGTCACGTATAGCAAAAGCCCCAGTAGACGTTGTATCAGGTGTAGAAGTTTCTATCTCTGGTCAAGAAGTTACTGTTAAAGGTAGTAAAGGCACTTTGACCCGCGTTTTCAACGACGCTGTAGAAGTTGCACAGGAAGAGAACCAACTTAAAGCACTTCCACGTGAAGGTTTCGCTGACAGCTGGGCACAAGCAGGTACTGCTCGCTCTATCCTGAACGCAATGGTTCAAGGTGTTTCACAAGGTTTCGAGAAAAAACTTACTCTGTTAGGTGTTGGTTACCGTGCACAAGCACAAGGTGCCAAGCTAAACCTTACACTAGGTTTCTCTCACCCTGTAGTATACGAAATGCCTGAAGGCATTACGGTTGAAACTCCTAGCCAAACTGAAATCGTCGTTAAAGGCGCCGATAAGCAGGTGGTTGGTCAGGTTGCGGCGAACATTCGTGGTTACCGTCCACCAGAGCCTTACAAAGGTAAAGGTGTACGTTACGCTGACGAACACGTACGTCGTAAAGAAGCTAAGAAAAAGTAGGTGGGTGATACGATGGATAAGAAAACAGCTCGCATTCGTCGCGCTACTCGCGCACGAGCAAAAATTCGTGAACTGGCCGCGCATCGCTTGGTAGTTAACCGTACACCTCGCCACATCTACGCTCAGTTAATCGCTCCTTGCGGTTCTGAAGTGTTGGCAGCGGCTTCAACTGTTGAGAAAGATCTTGCGAAAGATCTTAAGTCTACAGGTAACGCTGAAGCAGCGACGGTAGTCGGTAAAGCAATCGCAGAGCGCGCGCTTGAGAAAGGCATTAAAACAGTGGCTTTCGATCGTAGTGGTTTCCAATACCACGGTCGCGTTAAAGCATTAGCTGATGCAGCTCGCGAAGCTGGTCTTCAGTTCTAGGAGTTTATAATGGCTAAACAAGACGTTCAAAATGGTGAATTTCTAGAGAAATTGATCGCTGTAAACCGCGTTTCTAAAGTGGTTAAAGGTGGTCGTATCTTTAGTTTCACTGCATTGACAGTAGTGGGTGACGGTAACGGTCGCGTTGGTTTTGGTTACGGTAAGGCACGTGAAGTTCCTGCTGCAATCCAAAAAGCAATGGAAAAGGCTCGTCGCAACATGGTTGACGTAGACCTTAACGGTCACACGTTACAGCACCCGATTAAAGGTCGTCACTCTGGCTCTAAAGTTTACATGCAGCCAGCATCTGAAGGTACCGGTATTATTGCCGGTGGTGCGATGCGTGCAGTACTTGAAGTAGCTGGTGTACAAAACGTACTTTCAAAATGTTACGGCTCTACAAACCCAATCAACGTTGTACGTGCAACAATCAACGCGCTAACAGAAATGAATAGCCCGGCGAAAGTTGCTGCGAAGCGTGGATTGTCTGTAGAAGAAATTTTGGGGTAATCAGACATGGCAACGATTAAAGTAAAGCAAACCAAAAGTGCAATTGGCCGCTTGCCAAAGCACAAAGCTACGCTTAAAGGTTTAGGCCTTCGTAAAATCAACCATGTTCGTGAACTGGAAGATACCCCAGCCGTTCGTGGCATGATCAACCGTGTACATTACATGGTTGAGATAGTGGAGGAGTAAGACATGCGTTTAAATACAATTTCTCCAGCCGAAGGTTCAAAGCCTACTGGTAAGCGTTCTGGTCGTGGTATCGGCTCAGGTCTTGGTAAAACAGGTGGCGTAGGTCACAAAGGTCAAAAAAGCCGTTCAGGTGGCCGTGTTAAGCCAGGATTCGAAGGTGGTCAGATGCCTATCCAGCGTCGTCTTCCTAAGTTCGGTTTCACTTCACGCAAGAGCTTTGTTACTGATCAAGTAACTCTTGCTGAAATCGCGAAGGTTGATGGTGATACTGCGTCTCTTGAGACTTTAAAAGCAGCTGGACTTGTTAAGAAAGAAATCCAGTTCGTTAAAGTTGTAAAGAGCGGTGAAGTTTCACGCGCTGTTACAGTAAGCGGGTTAAAGGTTACTAAAGGCGCTAAAGAAGCGATTGAAGCTGCTGGCGGTAAAGTAGAGGAATAAGCTAGATGGCTAAACCAGGATTGGATTCAGGCGCTAAAAGCGGCTTGAGTGAGCTTAAGGCAAGATTGTTGTTCGTACTTGGTGCGATTGTTGTATTCAGACTAGGTTCTTATGTTCCTATCCCTGGCATCGATCCAGCGGTACTTGCTGACTTGTTCGAGCAACAAAAAGGCACCATTGTAGAAATGTTTAACATGTTCTCTGGTGGTGCGCTTGAGCGTGCATCCGTTCTGGCTTTGGGCATTATGCCATACATTACTGCATCCATTATCATGCAGTTGCTCTCGGTGGTTCACCCACCGATGGTGGAGCTTAAAAAAGAAGGCGAAGCAGGCCGTCGTAAAATTAGTCAGTACACGCGTTATCTAACGCTTGTATTGGCTATCTTCCAATCTATTGGTATTTCGACTGGTTTGCCTAACCTGATTAATGGATTGGTGATAAACCCTGGCTTCGGATTCTACTTTACGGCAGTGGTGAGTCTAGTCACAGGAACTATGTTCCTTATGTGGTTAGGTGAGCAAATTACCGAACGAGGTATTGGTAACGGTATCTCTATATTGATTTTTGCTGGTATTGTTGCCGGTCTGCCAACAGCGATAGGTCAGACTGCGGAACAAGCAAGGCAGGGCGACATTAACTTGTTGTTCCTACTGTTGATTGGCGCAATTGTTATCGCTCTTACATACCTAGTTGTATTTGTAGAGCGCGGACAGCGCAGAATTGTGGTAAACTACGCAAAACGTCAGCAAGGCCGTCAGGTTTTTGCTGCGCAAAGCACCCATTTACCGCTAAAAGTCAACATTGCTGGTGTAATTCCACCAATCTTTGCTTCTAGCATTATTCTGTTCCCGGGTACTATCGCAGGATGGTTCGGACAGAATGAATCAACAGCGTGGTTGCAAGATGTAGCGCTTATGCTATCTCCTGGTCAACCGCTGTACGTGATGTTATACGCAGCTGCGATTATCTTCTTCTGCTTCTTCTACACGGCGTTGGTATTCAACCCGCGTGATACTGCAGACAACTTGAAGAAGTCTGGCGCGTTCATCCCAGGCATCCGCCCGGGTGAGCAAACGTCGCGTTACATTGACAAGGTAATGACTCGCCTTACACTGGCTGGCGCACTGTACATAACCTTTATTTGTTTAGTGCCTGAATTCATGCTAATCGCTTGGAATGTTCCGTTCTACTTCGGTGGTACGTCACTTCTGATTATTGTAGTGGTTATCATGGACTTTATGGCACAAGTACAGACACATTTGATGTCTAGTCAATATGAGTCTGTGCTGAAGAAAGCTAACCTTAAAGGCTACGGCCGATAAGTTAGCCCCTTAATATTGATAGAAAGGGGAAAGATGTAATGAAAGTTCGTGCATCAGTAAAAAAGATTTGCCGTAACTGTAAAGTTATCAAGCGCAACGGTGTTGTGCGTGTAATTTGCAGTTCTGACCCAAAGCATAAGCAGCGTCAGGGCTAATCTAAGCGGAACAAGATATTCGCAAAGCTAAGTAAGCAGAACCTAGATAGTACTTGTCTGGTTCTGCTAGTTTTGTTTTAAAGTATTTTGAACCTTAATTTGCAATTTAGTCGACGGGTAAGTATCCTATCGGGCTTTTTAGGTCGTCGACAAATAAACAAGAGGAGTGCTGTTAATGGCCCGTATCGCTGGCATTAACATTCCTGAGCACAAGCATGCTGTAATCGCTATCCAAGCGATCTATGGCGTTGGTCCCACACGTGCGAAAAGCATTTGTGCGGGTGCTGGTGTTGCAGAAAATACAAAAATCAAAGAGCTAGACGAAGCTACTATTGATAAGCTTCGTGACGAAGTGGCTAAATTCACCGTTGAAGGTGACCTACGCCGTGAAGTCTCTATGAGCATCAAACGTTTGATGGACCTGGGTTGCTTCCGTGGTATTCGCCACCGTCGTAGCTTGCCTCTACGTGGTCAGCGCACTAAAACTAATGCGCGTACCCGTAAAGGTCCTCGTAAGCCAATTAAGAAGTAAACGGGGAGTAAGTTATGGCTAAAGCACCAGCTCGTAGCACGCGTAAGCGCGCTAAACGTCAGGTTGCAGACGGTATGGCTCATATCCATGCGTCTTTCAACAACACAATTGTGACTATTACAGACCGTTCAGGCAATGCACTAGCATGGGCGACATCTGGTGGTTCAGGTTTCCGTGGTTCACGTAAATCTACCCCATTTGCTGCACAGGTAGCTGCTGAGCGTGCAGGTGTTGCTGCACAAGAATACGGTCTTAAGAACCTTGAAGTATTCGTTAAAGGTCCAGGTCCAGGCCGTGAGTCTGCGATCCGTGCTCTTAACGCTACAGGTTATAAGATCACAAACATTACCGATGTGACCCCTATTCCTCACAACGGTTGTCGTCCACCGAAAAAACGTCGCGTTTAATCGACGGACAGTTGGAGAAAGATCATGGCAAGATATTTGGGTCCTAAACTCAAACTTAGCCGTCGCGAAGGAACTGACCTGTTCCTAAAAAGCGGCGTTCGCGCAATCGATTCTAAATGTAAAATCGATACAGCGCCTGGTCAGCACGGTGCCCGTCGTGGCCGTCTGTCTGACTACGGTGTTCAGCTGCGTGAAAAACAAAAAGTTCGTCGTATGTACGGCGTACTGGAAAAACAATTCCGCAACTACTATAAAGAAGCTGCACGTCTAAAAGGCAACACAGGTGAAAACTTGCTACAGCTTTTAGAACAGCGTCTTGATAACGTAGTTTACCGTATGGGTTTCGCTAGCACTCGTGCTGAAGCACGTCAGCTAGTTAGCCACAAGGCGATCATGGTAAATGGTCAAGTTGTGAACATCCCATCGTTTAACGTTTCTGCCGAAGACGTGGTTTCTGTTCGTGAAAAGGCTAAAAAGCAAGCGCGTATCGTTGCTGCTTTGGAACTGGCTGACCAACGTGAGAAGCCAACCTGGATTGAAGTAGACAGCAGCAAAATGGAAGGCACTTTCAAGCGCGTTCCTGAAAGAACTGACCTGTCTGCGGAAATTAACGAACAGTTGATCGTCGAACTTTACTCTAAGTAAAGCTAACTAAAGAGGAAGCATTGTGGGTTCTGTGACTGAATTCCTAAAACCGAGATTAGTTGAGATCGAAAACGTTTCTCCTACTCGTGCCAAAGTAACTTTGGAACCACTAGAGCGCGGCTTTGGCCACACTCTAGGTAACGCCCTACGTCGTATTTTACTGTCATCTATGCCAGGATGTGCAGTTACCGAGGTAGAAATTGACGGCGTTCTTCACGAGTACAGCACCAAAGAAGGTGTTCAGGAAGACGTAATTGAGATTTTGCTAAATCTTAAAGGTTTAGCGGTTCGCCTTGAAGGTAAAACTGAGGCAACCCTAACTCTAGTGAAATCTGGCGCTGGCCCTGTTGTTGCTGGTGATATTCAGCATGATGGCGACGTAGAAATTGCAAACCCTGAGCATGTAATTTGTACTTTAACTGGCGAAGCTGAAATCAGCATGCGCATTAAAGTAGAAATGGGCCGTGGTTATGTACCAGCTTCTACCCGTCGCTCCTCTGAAGAAGATGATCGTCCAATTGGTCGTTTGTTAGTAGACGCTTCATACAGCCCAGTTGAACGTATTGCTTACAGTGTAGAGTCTGCACGTGTTGAACAACGCACAGACCTAGACAAACTAATCATCGACATGGAGACGAACGGTACTTTGGATCCTGAAGAAGCGATCCGCCGTTCTGCTACTATCCTAGCTGAACAGCTAGATGCATTCGTAGACCTACGTGATGTGTCAGAGCCAGAAGCGAAAGAAGAGAAGCCAGAATTCGATCCGATTCTGCTTCGCCCAGTAGATGACCTAGAGCTAACAGTACGTTCTGCAAACTGTTTGAAAGCAGAAGCTATCCAGTACATTGGTGACCTGGTACAGCGCACTGAGGTTGAGCTACTTAAAACGCCAAACCTTGGTAAGAAATCGCTAACTGAAATCAAAGATGTTCTAGCATCTCGTGGTCTTTCTCTAGGTATGCGCCTAGAAAACTGGCCGCCAGAGAGCATCGCTGAAAAAGATTAATCAGGTTTTTATCAAACTGATTTGTAGAGAAGGATAAAACTATGCGCCATCGTAAGAGTGGTCGTCAGTTGAATCGCAACAGCAGCCATCGTCAAGCTATGTTCAAAAACATGGCCGGTTCTTTGGTCAAGCACGAAGTGATCAAAACTACGTTACCAAAAGCGAAAGAATTACGTCGCGTAATCGAGCCTCTAATCACTATGGCTAAAGAAGACAGCGTTGCAAACCGCCGTCTAGCTTTTGCCCGCACTGGTGACAAAGAGGTTGTAGGTAAACTATTCAACGAGCTTGGTCCTCGTTACGAAGCTCGTCCAGGCGGCTACACTCGCATTCTTAAATGCGGTTTCCGTGCTGGCGACAATGCCCCAATGGCATATGTTGAGCTAGTTGACCGTCCAGTTGTAGAAGCTGAAGAAGAAGCAGTAGAAGCAACTGAAGAGTAATTAATACTCGATTAGAAAAAGGGGCCTGAGTGAAAACTCAGGCCCCTTTTTTTGTGTGTACGATTAAAGGCGTGGGAAATTTTGCATTGGGGCTCAGGCACGTACAGTAAGACTAAAAAGACCATTTAACTATTACTCTGTTCTAATAGTTCTCGGCCAGTTCTGAATAGCGCTTACAAGCCGTTGTTTCGTCATCAGAGTTAAGTAGTGCATCGCAGCCTTGATTGGCCATTGAATTAAGGCATTCTGTAGCGGGCTCAATAAGTTCATGCTCGTCGCCTAAATCAGCAATTCTCATATATTGGCCACATATCTCTTCTACCATATTCGACAACATGGCTTTCATTTCAGGTGGAAATTCGTCATTAGCACTTATCTCCTTGCCAATACACATTTTACTCTTATCACATAATTTCATGACCGCATCGTTTAATGCCGCAGTATCCGCAAAAACACAAATCGAATATCCAGTTAAAACTAGGGCCAAAATAATTTCCTTTTTATTCACCATAAGGTGTGACTCCATAGTATTTACTAGGTTGTACTAAATTTGCACAGCAATATCACATTACCGAACCTATATTTAAAGTCTAGCGTTGAAAGTGCTGTTTTTGGTAAGTGTCGAAAGCTATTTGGTATAAAGTTAGATTATCGTTCTTGGCGCGCGTAAGGGGTTTGTTGGCGTGCTTATTGCTGAAACATACATACAAACTATGCCAACTTAATTTAACTAAGATAAAAGCGTAAAGGAAATAACGTGCTTGCGGTTTCAGGAAATTACCAGTCTCTAGGTCTTTCAACTTTACAAAATACAGCACTATCCACCCGTCTAGAGCGCTTGAGTTCTGGGTTAAGAATAAACAGTGCTGCTGACGACAGTGCTGGACTTCAAATATCTAATAGACTTGCTTCCGAAAAAAAGGCGTATACCCAGCTTAATCGAAACCTAAATGATGGTATCAGCTACGCGCAAATTGCAGAGGGTGGACTGCAAGAGTCTGCCGCTATACTGCAAAGAATGCGGCAGCTGGCAATACAGTCGCAAAACGGAATTAATAGTGTAAGTGACCGTGCCGCATTAGATAAGGAATTCCAGCAATTAAAAAACGCACTAAATGGCATTGCCTACAATACCGAAGCATTTAATCGTTTACCGCTAGTGGATGATAGCGATCTGCTTTCAGCTAACGTTCCATCTATAAGCGATACATTTACAAACGGCGTAAATCAAAGTATGACCAGCGGATTGCGCTCTATCGCTTATATTCCCGCAGGCTCTACGAACATACAGATCAACTTAAACGACAATGGTGCTAATGACGATATTCAAGTGTTTACTGTAGACGGTAAGCACTTAGTAGGCACCCCTTTGTCTGCTGGCACATGGAATAGTAACGGCATTTCAAATAGTACTTCCATTGAAAGTACGTTCTTCTTACCAACTAATGGGTATGAACTAACCGCAAGTTATGATGACAGCAGTTTACTTACAAGCGGTTCAGCAACGATAGATGGAAATAGTATCTCATTCACCGGAGATCAAAACGCAAGTGGCAATTTCAACGAAACTTTGACCATTGCAAGCAATGCTCAGCCACTAATAATCTCGGTTATTGGTTCTGGTGCCTTCAATGTAACTGCGTCGTGGACGTCGCTAGGAAACGAAGGCGGACCAACCTTCACACTGGGCCCGGTAGACATTACCGCGACAAACCAACTCGGTATTGGCACCGATTTCATTGAACTCACTAAAACACCTGCGACGCTGACTGACCTCGGTTTAGATGGCACATCACTACAGAATGAAAGCGATGCAGAAAGTGCACTCGAGCGAATAGATAGAGCTTTGCAGTTGGTGAGCGAAAGCCGAGCATTTTACGGCGCGAAGATTAATCAAATGGCATCAGCCATTAGAAACAATGCGATAGGCTTCGAAAATATAAGCCGCGCCTACTCACAAATAACGGACGCTGACTTCGCTTCAGAAACTGCACTACTTACTCAAGCACAAATAGTTGAACAGGCAAGTATATCTGTTCGTGCCCAGGCTAGGTCTAGCGATGAGCAGGTTTTGGGGTTGTTGAATGACACAGTTAATCAAAGTGCATGAATAATGAGTTCTGTGTCTTGGCTCTGGCTGCAACACTTGAATTGAGACTATCTTAATCTATGTGCCATAAACCTAAATAACCATGCTTTAAGCCACTATTGTTTCAACTGTAGCTCAATACAACTTTGCCATTTAATCGTAATACAAACCTTTGTATACTAAACAGCGAATATATAAATAACAGGACGTGGGCACAGAACTCACACATCAAGGATATTACAAATGAAACCAGTAGTATTAGCTGGCGGCTCAGGTAGTCGCTTATGGCCGAAATCGCGTGCAGCGCTTCCAAAGCAGTTTTTGTCGCTTACCTCAGACAACACCATGCTGCAAGACACGATCACACGCTTAAAAGGTACGCCAGCACAAAACCCTATTTTTATTTGTAATGACGCACATAGATTTCTTGTAGCTGAGCAGCTTCGTCAAAAAGACATTCAGCATGGCGGCATTCTTCTAGAGCCTGTTGGTCGCAATACAGCACCGGCAATCGCATTAGCGGCACTACACGCAACTATAAATGGCGAAGACCCTGTTCTTCTAGTATTGGCTGCAGACCATCTTATTAAAGATAACCAAGCGTTTCATACTGCTATTGCCAAAGCCGAAAAGCTTGCTGAGCAGGGTAAACTTGTTACTTTTGGTATTGTTCCAGACCAGCCGCATACAGGATATGGTTACATCAAAGCCGGCGAGCGAGCAGGTGATGGCTTTGAGGTCGCTCAGTTTGTAGAAAAGCCTGCACTAGAAACTGCAAAAGAGTATGTAGATTCGGGTAGTTACTACTGGAATAGCGGTATGTTTATGTTTAAAGCAAGCCGTTACTTGGAAGAGCTAAAAAAATTCAACCCTGAAATGCTAGACGTGTGTAAGCGTGCTATCGATACAGAAACACCAGATCTAGATTTTATCCGAGTTGAACATGATATTTTTGCCACTTGTCCAGACGATTCAATTGACTATGCAGTAATGGAAAAAACGGATAGCGCAGCTATGGTTCCACTAGACGCAGGTTGGAGTGATGTAGGTAGCTGGTCTTCACTGTGGGAAACTGCTGAGAAAGATGAAAACGGCAACGCTACTGTAGGCGATACTATCTTAGAAAATACAAAGAACAGTTATGTAAATGCTGAGCAGCGTTTGGTTTCTGTCATTGGTTTAGAAGACGTTATCGTAGTAGAAACGAAAGATGCCGTTATGGTGGCTCACAAAGACGATGCACAAAGCATTAAAGCCGTAGTGAATAAGCTAAAAGCAGAACGTCGTCCCGAGTTTGAATTTCATCGTGAAGTATTCCGTCCATGGGGAAGCTACGACTCTATCGATAGCGGCGCCCGTTTCCAGGTAAAACGCATTACCGTTAAGCCTGGTGAAAAACTATCTGTTCAAATGCATCATCATCGCGCCGAACACTGGATTGTAGTATCGGGCAGTGCAAACGTAACCATCAATGAAGAAACGCAGCTAGTTACCGAAAACGAGTCGGTCTACATTCCTATTGGTGCGGTTCACGCGTTAGAAAACCCTGGAAAGATCCCTCTAGAGCTTATTGAAGTTCAGTCAGGTGCATATCTTGGTGAAGACGATATTGTGCGTTTTTCTGATAGATATGGGCGCGTTGCTAAGTAGCTCAATGCTGCCAGTAACTAGTGATAGGGCAACGAGCTAGCCCTATCGCCTCTAATATTATGATAATAAGGAAGTTACGTGTTTTTAGACGAAAAGACTTTTTCTACTGTTCTAGAAAGTACGCCCCTAGTCTCTATCGATTTACTCGTTAAAAACGAAAATAAAGAATACCTATTAGGCGAAAGAATCAATCGGCCAGCAAAAGGCTATTGGTTCGTCCCTGGCGGAAGAATTCTGAAAAATGAAACGTTAAAAGCAGCTTTTGAACGTCTCACGCTGGCAGAAATAGGTAAGTGTTACACTATAGAAAGTGCAAAACTCATAGGTCCATATGACCATATTTACACAGATAGTGTATTGGGTGATCACATATCAACGCACTACGTTGCGATAGCGTATGAATTTGAAATAGAAAAACTCGGAACATTACCAGTTGATCAACATAGCTCTTATACATGGATGACTGCTGAACAAATTCTGTCATCAGAAAATGTCCACCGCAATACGAAAGCGTATTTTAAGTAAAGTTGACCCCACAGTGAACGATACTCCACAAATTTATGCTTAATCTGTAAGTGAAGACAACTTATAGAAATGTTAAGTTAAGTATTTAGTTAGGCTGACCAACGCTATATTCTAGATGTTAAACTATCGTTGTCTTATACAAAATTAATACTTCTGATTAGTAAAAAAATTGTATTTTGAATATAACGCGATGCTTAAACTTTCATTAAAATTAGAAGAATCTGCTGCAGATGTTAAGCTCGCATCTGCGTTTTAACAGGACATTTTATGACGTTGATTTTATCTTTACACAACAGTACCGAATGGCTTGAAGTTATTGAAAATGGCCAAGTGAAAACTGTTGAGAGTATAGAAAGCTTAAATGATGCAAACGAAACTCAACTGATCCGACAGCCAATAGTATTATCACAAATTGAACTCCTGTTACAAAATTGGTCGCAAATAGTTGTATGTTATAACAGTTTCGAAAACACTTTGGCAGAACAACTATCTAGTGGAATTCACATTGATGAAGCGATAAACGATACCTCTAGTTTCTATAGTTCTCTACTGAGTTTGAGGAAGTCCTATAGAAAAAAAGTCAAGCTAATAAATCTCAACCAATTCCACGTGATTGATGATAATGGACTGGAGGCTTTGAGAGAAATTGGTTGGAATATAAGGAATAACTTTTCAACAAAATGTTCAAGTGTCTACGACGCATTAGCATATCAGTGTATTTATCAAGATGGCGCGCTCAAGAGCATCGCATCTTCGCTTGAAGCTAGTACAACAAAAGTGACAGAACTTGGTACTAGTCTAGATACAAATGGCATTTTACAACGGATTAAATGTGACGAAGCTAGAGTAACAGGCCTTGAGGAAGAAAAGTTACTACTTATTAATGATAAAAAGTTACTAGAAGACTCGCTATCTGATTTGAGCTTGAACAATCAGAGGGCGCTCGACGAGCTTAAAGCGATTTATAATGACCAGCTTGAGGTTCTCACTGTTGAGTTAGCTGATAACGTTAAGAGTTGTGATCTACTTCGATTAGAACTAGAAAATAATAAAGCATTGCTATTAGATTCAAATGCCGTTCTTGATAGTTCATTGGAAAACGATTGTAAGCTCAGGCGTGAGCTAAAAAGGCAAGCCGAAAACTACTTAGAAGGTGTCGCTAAGAATCAGGTTTTATCTGATAAGTATCTTCAATTGGAGGCTGAACGAAATTTGCTTCAAATGAACTTAAATGAATCTACTACTTTCGCTGTAGAAAGTGCCGAACGCCTCGAAAAGCTGCAAGAAAAATTCACTAAGTTAAAGAATGAATACGCTCAGCTAAAAGCTGATTATGTTGAAAGCCGTGCTTCTGAACACAAAAGTCACATAAAAGTAAAACAACTAGAATCCACAATAGGCTCACTTAGGAGCAAGCATTTAAAAGAAGCCAAAAAACTTAACCGTGAAAAGAATAAATTATCGAATAAGGTTAAGGAACTAAATAGAGAGCTTCTTTCAAAGTCTGATAAAGTTCAAAACCTAGAATATGAACTAAACAATATAAAACATTCTTCAACATGGAAGCTTAGTGCACCAGTTAGAGCATTTTCCAAGAAGTTAAAGAAAGAAGATCCCAAATGGGCACTGATGAAACAAAATGCAGGTCTTCTTTATACAAGCGAGCTATTCGATAGTGATTGGTATCTCACAACCTACCCTGATATTAAGGAGTCAGGTTCCGACCCAGCCGAACACTATTTGATGCACGGAGCAAGTGAGGGACGTCTACCGTCAGCATCTTTTGATGGAGACTGGTATTTGAAACGTTACCCTGATGTTGCTGAAACAGGTATGAACCCCTTGATTCATTTCATAAAATATGGAATTGAAGAGGGAAGGTCGTCTTCACCCAAGCTACTTGAATCTAAATCTAAGGGGTAAAGTTAGTGCATCAAAAAATATCCTGTCTTTATTGGCTAGGTGCCGGTACTGCTAGTTGTCCAGAAATAGAGTTTGATGATTACGGTAAAGTTGTCTTAGTAGACGCACGAACTGAAGCTTGTAATCGCCTTGGAAGTTTGGCGTCCGCACATCAAAACTTATGCGTCATAAATGCTTGTATCGGGATAGGCGGGGAGGAAACTTCACAGTTCAATATTTATAACGAGCATTCTCTATCAGCGAAAGGCAAGCCTACGACTTTGTTAGAGCTATTTCCAGGGCTTAAGCTTGAAGAGTCGGTAAGTGTTAAAGCACTCAGTGTTAGTGAAGTACTGAACGAAGTTCATCCGGAAAATAATAATATTCTCATTCTAGACCTACTCGATTCTTGCGGTAGCGTTTTGTTAGAGCTTAAAGAGACGGGTCTTTTACATTTCTTTGAGCAATTGTTTATAAGTTGTGGTGTAGACTCTTTGTTTGAAGGCGCATGGGAGAAGAATCAAGTTGTAGAATTTCTCTTTGACGAGTTTTTCAATGTAGAAAGTGTTAATGATGCTGACCCAGACATTCAATTAATTGAGTTTAAACTCGATCGTAAAGGTAAATCTCTAAAAGAGAGCAAACAAGAAAATCAAAACTTAAAAAAAGAGGTTGAGTATTTAAGGTCGGAAGTAGCGCGAAAAGATGGATTACTAATTGAGCACAACGCCGCGTTTTCCCAAGCGCAAGAAAAGCATGTAAAAGACCTTGAGCATTTAAAGTCAGAGATAGCACAAAAAGACGGTTTACTGCTTGAGCGCGACGCTGCATTTACTGAAGCGCAAGAAAAGCATGCAAAAGACCTTGAGCATTTAAAGTCAGAGTTAGGAAAAAAAGACGGCTTACTAACTGAGCGCGACGCGGCATTTACTGAAGCGCGAGAAAAGCATGCAAAAGACCTTGAGCATTTAAAGTCAGAAGTAGCACAAAAAGACGGCTTACTAATTGAGCGCGACGCTGCATTTACTGAAGCGCAAGAAAAGCATGCAAATGAGGTAGAGCATTTAAAGTCAGAAATAGCACAAAAAGATAGCTTACTGATTGAGCGAGACGCTGCATTAAATGAAGCGCAAGAAAAGCATGTAAAGGAAAGCGAGCAATTAAAATCAGAGATAGCTAAGGTCCATGCAGAGCATGAACGCAGTACAAATTCCATGAGTTCGACGCTTGAAAAACTTGATGATGAAAAGGCCAAACTATTACGTCAAAAACAAGAATTCCTTAAACAAGTAGCTCAACAAACAGCATCTATTTCAATTTTAGGTAAACAGAATTTGAAGTTACAAGTTGACCTTGATGACCTAAGACACAAGTTTGATGAAAAGGTGGCCAGCGAAGATGCGTTAAAATCTCTAATAGGTGAATTGCATCAAAAGCTGCAGCAGGCCGCAAATTTTTATCAAAAGCTAGAAAAAGAACACCCGGAGTTGCTAGGTAGAAAAAGTGAGTAATTTAAAGCAAGACATCGAAGCGCTAGAGCAAGCACTTTGCAATACCCTAGAGCTAATTAATAGCTATGACAATGCTATAGCAAAAGATAGCACACAAAATGAAAGCGATTTTCATGCGGTGACTAGCTTATTAGAGCGCTGCAATCAAGTTGTTAAACAGGGCGCTTCAAAACCAAAGTTACGCATTGTCCATCATTTAGCATGTAGTGGCGGGACTTTGGTTTCAAAATGCCTAGCAGCACTCCCTAATGTACATTTATTGAGTGAGCTTCACCCTACTACAGTTTTACATCAGGGAGGCGGCAAACCAAAGTTCTTGCCATCAGACGTTACTACTCAAGCTCGGTATGCGAATGTTCCGAATATTGAAAACTTAGCTTGGAAGCTTTTCAAATCAAATATTACAGATACATATGAACATTTAACACATTATTCGGGTACTTTAGTGATTCGAGACCACACTCACTCGGACTTTTGTGTAGGCAATGATTACAGTCAGTGTTCAACGGTGGCGAGACTATTAGCGGATGATTTTGAACTTCTGAGAGTTGTAACGCTAAGAGATCCAATTGATTCATATATTTCACTGGTAAAAAATAACTGGGTGCATTTCGAACCCAAAACCTTCGATGAGTATTGCAAACGAATTTGGGCATTTGTTTCAGAGTACAATGATAACCAAGTTTTCAAATATGAAGATTTTGTAAAATCACCGATAGAAGAAATGAGGAAAATTTCGGGCTCATTGGAACTAACATTCAACGATAGTTTTATCGATACGTTTAGCCTTTTCAAAGTAACAGGCGATAGTGGACGTTCTGGTGACGTCATCGAGGAAAGACCAAGACGAGATCTCACTACCGAAGAATTAAATGAGTTTTCTAGTTCAGAATATTACGCAATGATTGCAAAACGTTTTAACTATCGTTCATTGGAGAATTATAAGAGTGATTAACGTGTTTTTTCCGTATTATGAATGCGGAGACCCAGAGCGCCAGGCCGAAATTGATATGTGCCTTAGACAAAATGCCAATAACTCATTAATTGATAGGCTTTTTGTTCTAATTGATGACGATAGTGTTTGCCCAGTTGAGTCACCTAACTTAGACGTTATTTATGTCGATAAGCGTGTGACCTATAAATTCTGGATAGAACTTACAAAGAAATACTGCGTTAAGGGTATCTCTGTTCTATGTAATTCAGACATATATTTTGACGACTCATTAGATAAACTAAACACTGTGTTGTCTGAACCAAAGTCTTTTCTAGCACTCTCGCGATGGGAGTTGTTGGGAGGGGAGACTTCTAAGCATCCAAACCCTCATTGGTCTCAAGATACTTGGGCGATAAATGTAATGGATGAACTATCCGATAGCCTAATGCACCAGTTAGACTTTCCTATGGGAGTTCCACGTTGCGATAACAAAATAGCCTATTTGTTTGCTGTATTTGGATGGAAAGTATTTAACCCTGTTGATTATGTAAAAAGCATTCATGCTCATGAAACTCAAATGCGTACATATCACAAGAAAATGGATGAACGTATTTTAGGCGGCGTTGCTTATGTTCACCCCGGCGAAGGCGTTAATGCTGAAGCAACACTCGATTTTGATGTTTGGATTAAACGCGCAGATACTAAGATTAACGGTGTTAAGATAAACAAGACACTCGAACGTTGGCAAAAAGAGGCTGCAGAGGAACAAGGCAAGCCCAAGAACATAGAATTTAATGCCTTAAAATTAGTTGAGCCTTGCGAGCTTTTAGATGCTATTAAAAAAGGAGATGCAGAACAGGTGAGTTCTTATCCCTATCGTCTAATTGCGTACAAAGGTAGCTTTTACTTTAATAATCTTTACACCATTACGCACAGGCACTCAGTTTCAGAAAAGCTTTATAATGAAAATAAGCAGTTATATACGTTGGCGGGGTTTATACCACCTGTGCTTGATACGTATGTTAACGAAATTAACCTAAAGCCTGTTGATAAACGTGATATTAACTTTTGGCAATATCCATGCGCCACCGAAAAGCAAGCATTTGAAAATCATCTTGCTATGAAAGCAGGTGATAATATTGATGTTGAAAGTAAGTCAGTCAATATTTACGTTCCGTTACCTTGGGCAACTTATGTAGATAAAAAAGCATTTCCAGACGAATACCTAAACAAAATTAAAAGCCTACTAAGTAGCTACCGCGAGTTGGTTGCAAGTTTTGGTTATACCCTGAAAGTACACAGCGTTTGTCAGCATATACATTGGGTAAGAATGCTCGAAAAGGCAGAGTGGTTGGGGATAACAGACTTCTATTTATCCCACAAGGACTCTAAAAGTGAGGCCATTCAAGATGAAGTTGGCACTAACTTAGCCTTGCATGGTTGGACGCTAATTGCCGTTAACTATGAAACACCAGAAAGAAATGAAGGCATGGAACGCAAGGCCATGTCGGAAAGAAATCTGCTAGCATCATTTATTGGTGCTCATATGAAACACTACCGCGACGACAGCAGAATCAAATTGTTCGAAGCTGCAAAAGCTTATGGACAAGACGATGTTTTGGTAGACTTAGGGAATGAATGGCACTTCAACAAAGTTGTTTATGAAGAGCAAGTGCTAAACAAAGAAATAGAGTCCCATCATATTGATGAGCACCACAAGCGAACGTTCAGGTACAACACAATACTTTCTGATTCTAAATTCTCATTGTGCCCAGAGGGTGCTGGACCTAACACGCTGCGTTTTTGGGAGTCAATAGCAGTTGGAAGTATCCCTGTTATTTTTTCTGACGATTTAGAAATATTCAAATCTGCTGCTGGGAAAAAGCTTCTAAACTTGTGTATTTACTATAAGAAGGGAATTGATTCTGATCTATTTCAACACCTCAGTAATTTAAGACATGAAGACGTAAAAATGCGGAGTTTAGAGATAATAAAGCTATACGACTATTTTGCTAAATTTAAGGTAAGGATATAAATGAAAGGCTATTCTGATAGGTTTATTGAGTCAAATAGGAACTTTACTAACGTTAAGTATCACAAATATGTATTGAGTGATGTATACATTGACTTAAAATCAGGTCTTATCTTGGACAATAACAAGCACCCTATCTGGGAGTTAGCGTATGAAGTTTTATACTGGGGACCTCCGATAAAGGGGAAATACTTCGATAACCCGAAGGAATTGGACAATATTGTAGAAACTAGAAAGCAAGCACATTTAGAAAGGCTCTCTCAGTATACAGATGAAGACTACGACAAAGCGTATACATTCAACGCAAATGAGCAAGTTATATATCTCATCCATCCGTTTGGTTGGTATCCATATGGGCATTTACATGACTCTTTGCAGAGATTGTATCAGTGGAAAGATGTCAGTTTTAGTAACCCGAAGTTATTATGCAGTGATTTTAAAAGGGTTGTAGAATTTGACAAACATATTAATGCATGTGGTTATGCTTTTTCTACTGTGTTCAGTGCTTCTAAGTTAACAAAGTTAGTCAGAGTATCTAATCTATTCGTAGGGATAAACCCCGCAATGTATACCACTTTAACAGCTGAGAGTTATGACTGGCTCATGAGTGGATATAGATCCGTTTTTGGTGAAAGTAATAATTCGATTCCAGGAATATACCTTTCTAGAAACGGTATTAAAAAGGGCGCAAGAGGCGTCATTAATGATAATGAGGTACAAGAGTACCTTAAAGGTAAGGGGTTTGTAATAATTGACGGAACAGAGCCTTTAGAAAAGATTTACCAGTATTTCTCAAATGCCAATTGCGTTGTTGCTCCACATGGATCTCTTTTAGTCAATACTATTTTCTGTAAGAGAGAAAGCAAAATTATAGAGTTTTGTCCTAACAATAGGCCTGATTTCTCATTCAAAAATAAGCATAAAGACGCTTTTAATTATAAGCACATTCTGTTAGAAGGTGATGAAAGCTATAATATAAAGATTCCATTAGAGATGTTGGAGCAAGAGTTATGACTGATAAATTATTGTTTATACATATTCCAAAAACGGCGGGCTCTAGCTTAAATAGAACTCCTATTGTTCAAGCAGCTAGCAAAAAAATTCATCCGTTTAATGGTTTAATCGAAGATAAGATTACCGAAATTGGGGCTGTAGAATATTTCAAGTTCGGGTTTGTAAGAAATCCTTGGGCGCGTTTCTTCTCATTGTACAATTACTTTTATAAAATGGACGAAAATCATATACACTATAAATATAACGCACACATTGTAAAGGTGGTTAAAAAGTTTGATTGTTTTTCTGATTTTTGTCGTGATTTTCCAAGTTTAAGATTGAGGAATAATTTTCATTTTTATCCACAAAGCAGATATGTTTTCGATAGAAAGGGTAAGCAGATTCTAGATTATTTGGGTCATGTGGAAAATCTGGCTTACTGCGTTCAAGAGTTGTGTGAAACGCTTGGGTTAAAAAGTGATTTTCAGATTCCTCACGTAAATAAGTCTACGAGCGATGACTATAGATTATTTTATACAGCAGAAGATATAAAGTTAATTGAAGAATATTTTTCAGAAGATGTTCTACGGTTTAATTATAGATTTGAGTGAAGCGAGAATTTACTTTAGGTGGATTTTTAAGTGAAAGAATTGTTAGTTTTAGGTGATTCTCACGCTCTTACTTTTGAGCATAGTCAGCGGTTTAAAAAAAAATTTTGTAAATATAGTTGGGACTCTTTGATTGTAGTCGGTGCAACAATTTCCGGCTTGCAAAACCCTAATTCAAAAACACAAGCAATGCCTTTGTTTATCGATAAATTGGGTGATAAGAAGAGAGATACTATATTGATACTCTTGGGAGAGGTTGATTTAGGATTTATAGTCTGGTTTAGAGCTCAAAAATACAACGAAGATGTAAATGTTATATTCGATGATGTAGTTCTCAAATATCAGGAATTTATTAATTACGTCAAAAGATATTGTGACAATTTGATTGTCATTAGTGCCCCCCTTCCGACTATACCTGATGATCGCAAAGAGGGTGAAGTTGCGCAATTAAGAGCTTCAATTAAAGCAACCCAAGAAGAGCGAACTCACCTAACTGTGAAGTTTAACCTTTTAATGCAGAAATGGGTTATCAAGTCAGGATACTCATATCTAAACTTAGACGAGGCTTGTCTAGGGGACAATGGATTAGTAATTAACGATTTATTGAACTCAGAAAAAGCTGACCACCATTATGATAAGAAAAAGTATACTGATCTGTTGCTAACAGAATTAGAAAACTATTTGGACCATTAAAATGAAAAAAGCACTTATTACCGGTGTAACCGGCCAGGACGGTTCTTATCTAGCCGAATTTCTGTTGGAAAAAGGGTATGAGGTGCACGGTATCAAGCGCCGTGCTTCTTTATTCAACACGGAGCGTGTTGACCACATTTATGAAGATCCGCATGTAGAAAACGCGAATTTTATTTTGCATTATGGTGATTTGACGGATTCGTCGAATTTAATCCGAATAATGCAGGAAGTTCAACCGGACGAGGTTTATAATCTTGGTGCACAGTCACACGTGGCTGTATCTTTCGAAGCACCAGAATACACCGCAGATGTAGATGCAATGGGCACGCTTCGTTTGTTAGAAGCTATTCGCTTTTTGGGGCTTGAAAAGAAAACTAAGTTTTACCAAGCGTCTACTTCAGAGCTTTACGGTGAAGTGCAGGAAATTCCGCAGAAGGAAACAACGCCATTTCATCCTCGTTCTCCGTATGCGGTGGCGAAAATGTACGCATACTGGATTGCGGTTAACTACCGCGAGTCTTACGGTATTTATGCATGTAACGGTATTTTGTTTAACCATGAGTCTCCACGCCGTGGCGAAACTTTCGTAACACGCAAGATTACACGCGGTATTGCAAATATTGCACAAGGACTTGAGTCAAAGCTTTACCTAGGCAACATGGATGCACTTCGTGACTGGGGCCACGCAAAAGACTACGTACGTATGCAGTGGATGATGTTGCAACAAGATAAACCCGAAGACTTTGTGATCGCGACTGGCAAGCAAATTTCGGTTCGGGAATTCGTACGTATGTCGGCTAAAGAAGCAGGCATTACCGTCGAGTTTAGTGGTGAAGGTGTAAAAGAAGTCGCAACCGTAACAGCGGTAGACAACGAAACTGCACCGGGTGTGAAAGTAGGCGATATTATTGTGGAAGTTGACCCGCGCTATTTCCGCCCAGCAGAGGTGGAAACACTTCTTGGTGACCCAACCAAAGCAAAAGAAAAGCTTGGATGGGTTCCTGAAATTACCGTGGAAGAAATGTGTGCAGAGATGGTGGCACACGATCTTGGTAAAGCGCAGCAACATGCGCTATTAAAAAAGCATGGTTATTCAGTAGCAGTTGCTAAAGAGTAATGATTTAAAAACGTCTTTGATGTAAAAGCCTCATAAGAGGCTTTTTCTAGTTTAGGAAGTGGAAATGAAAACAGTATTTGTCGCAGGCCATCGAGGAATGGTTGGCGCTGCCATTGTCAGGCAACTAGAAAAGCGTGATGACGTCACACTAATTACGCGTACGCGCTCTCAGTTAGATCTAACCAGTCAAGCCTTTGTATCTACATTTTTTGCTGAAAACAACATAGATGAAGTATATCTCGCTGCAGCCAAAGTAGGTGGCATTCACGCAAACAACACTTATCCGGCTGAGTTCATTTATGAAAACTTAATGATTGAAGCTAACATTATTCATGCAGCTCACAGCTATGACGTGCAGAAACTTTTGTTTTTAGGTTCTAGTTGTATCTACCCTAAGTTAGCAGACCAGCCGATGACCGAGAAAGCATTGTTAACCGGCACGCTAGAGGAGACAAATGAACCTTATGCCATTGCTAAAATTGCTGGTATTAAGTTGTGCGAAAGCTACAACCGACAATATGGCCGAGATTATCGCTCTGTAATGCCCACAAATCTGTATGGCCCTAATGATAACTTTCACCCTGAAAATTCACACGTTATTCCAGCGTTACTTCGCCGTTTTCACGAAGCTGCACAGCGAGGCGATAGTGAAGTGGTTGCTTGGGGCAGCGGCACGCCAATGCGCGAGTTCTTGCATGTAGATGATATGGCCGCAGCCAGCGTACACGTAATGGAGCTTGATAATGATACGTATCAAGCCAACACTCAGCCAATGCTTAGCCACATAAATGTTGGAACGGGCGAAGATTGTACAATCCGAGAGTTAGTTGAAACTGTTGCTAAGGTAACGGGTTTTACTGGCGATATTGTGTGGGATACTTCGAAACCTGATGGCGCCCCACGTAAATTAATGGATGTGTCTAGACTACACGCCCTTGGTTGGAAGCATACTTATAACCTAGAAGAAGGTTTGGCTCATTCATTTCAATGGTTTTTAGATAATCAAGATAATTTCAGAGGTTAAATAATAAGCCAGAGCGGCCAAATTTTTGCCTCCGAAATGCAGTACAAAAGTCTACCCCTCGCTTGAAGCGTAAAGTAACTGTTGTTACCGAGAGTAGAAACGTCATACCCAGTTTTGTCGTTTTCATTAGCTGACGCACGGTAGTGATGCGGACTTAGTGTACTCGGTGAAGGCACAGGGTTCATTTAGGAGTTAATGAAGCTAGGTATGGTTGATAACTACAAGTTTCTTAATTTCTGCCAAGTTGAATTGAGAATGTAGATTTTATTTACATTTAACGTAATGAGATGTTAAAAATGAAAAAGAAGTTAATGTTATAGCGTTTTTTAAAATGAAAAAAGTACGAATTCTTGGTAGTTGTGTAACTCGAGATGCATTTGAAATAGCAACGGATTTTGAGCTAGTTGACTATACGGCAAGAACCAGCTTAGCGTCATTGGCAACTAAAAGCAGAAAAGACTCAAAATTACTAGATAATATTAAATCTACTTTTCAAAAGAGAATGGTAGAAAGGGACATGACAAAGCGATTTTGGCTTAGTTTAGAAGAAAGTGAAAATGACATTTTTGTTATTGACCTAATTGATGACAGATTTAATCTGAAATTGTTTGATGATGATTCATCACATACTATTTCATCTGAGTACAAAAAAGCAATGAACTCTCAACGTCAAGAGGGACGTATAGTAAAAAGCTCTTCTGGCGAATTTAAAAGTTTATGGGAAGCTGGCTTAAGACGTCTTAAGCAGCATTGTTATGAGCTAAAGTTAGACAAAATTTTTGTTAATTGCGTGTATTATCAGCCAACAGGCGATCACTCTATAGATTCTTCATCGAATATTGCAGAAAAAAATCAATATTTGCGAGAGGCCTACCTCAAGTTAGAAGACGCTTTCGGGCGTCACGCAATGATAGAGTATCCTGAAGGAATAATAAAAGCAGATGCTAACCATAAGTGGGGGTTGGCGCCTTTTCATTTTACTGCTGAAACATACAAATTTTTTCTTTCCGAGTTGCAAAAGAAAACTTCACAAGATTTGTAACTAGTTTAATTGTTAAGTTTGGTTTTCTGATTTCGGTATCAACATATTAGCCCGACGTAATATCCTGAAATATTAATTGTTTAAACTCTAATTATTCCTTTGCTGCCTTTCCTAAAAAGGCAAGAGATAGTTATAGGGTATATACTTTTAAATAAAGTAAGCTGACGAAAAGTTGCGAAGAATCAGAAGTTCGCTATTTTGAATTTACTTAAAGTGTAAATTTTAAATTTTTATTTTTTAGTATGCATATTTGGATATTTGCATATAGTTGAGATTATTGAGGTTTTATTTTTGTGAATTACTCATCGATGAAAAAAATTGGCTTCCCTATTTCCGGAAGAAAAGGAGAGCGTGGAAACTGGGAAGAGGCTAGACCCGGCGGCGCCGATTTATCAGCTCTTGATTTGGCTGTGAAAATGTCACAAATGGGCTTTCAAATTGTCGTAATTATAGATAACGATGGTCCCACCGTTGATTACATTACACGCCTAGGTTTAGATTACGTTGTCATTGAGTTGCCAACTATCGATAAAAGAGCGCCATTTGACGACTCTGTTATTGAAGAAATTTTATATCATTCTACTGATGTCGAGAGACATTTAATAAGAGAGTCTATTGGTACTATCCATACAAATGATGCTGGTATGCATAGAATTTGGGGGGCCTTGAAACAAAAACTTGGATTTATTCACGTATGGCACGAGCGAGGATTGTTTCAGCATCCAGCTAAAGCTGAAGAGTTTTTACTTGCGGCCGAAATGGTGCTGACTATTACGATGTTTGTTAGAGATCGTGCACCCGAAAGTATCAGAGAGAAAGTTATAGTAGTAGATGATCCTATTACTATTGATGGAGTTTATGATCGTAAACAAGATAGTTATTGGCTAAAAAAAGAGTTTGATATTCCATTAGACGCCAAAGTATTTACTATGATTGCAAATGGTAATAAAAGAAAGCGTTGGGATATGTTTTTTGAGGCAGCTGCAAAGTCTATAAAATCTGATAAGCGTCATTATTTCATTTGTCTTGGGTTAACGGTTCGTAGTGAAATTAATGATTTAAAACGTAAGTATTTACCATCAGAGGTTTCAAAAAATTTCATTATTGCTGGTTATCGTTATGATGCCTTGCGAATTGTATCGGGAACAGATGTATTAGTTTCTACCGCTAAAAATGAACCTTTGGGACGTACAATAGTTGAAGCAGGTATGTTGGGTACTCCGATGATCATTTCTTCTGAGGGAGGACATAAAGAGTTACTCCAGCAGCTTTCTCCATTCTGTCTTGTCGAAAATGTTAATGCCAAAAAATTTAAAGATGAATTTGATAACGTAGACGAGCTATCTCAGCGTTATGTAGGTGTTAGGGATGACGTGGCAAACAATATGTCATGGCGTTTTGCGCCAGAAAGGCATGTAAAGAGTGTTGCTAATTTATACATGTCGGTTCTTAATTTTACCGTGTAATCACGATCGGATTATTTTTCACTATTTAAAGTGCCTGTTTGTTAAAACAGGCACGTTTATGCAATGGAAGAACGTGTATGTCCTGTAATCCCTCCTAACACCTGGTAATGTCTAATTTTCTATATGGATTTCTGGCTTTTGGAGTTCATGGTGAGGTCATTAGGGATACTGGACCGCGCATGACACTAGGTGCCTACGGAATGCTAGAATCTCCATCCTATTTCAAGGTAGACGCATAGTGAGAAATGATCTTCTAAAATTGGGCATTCACTGTACAATTAGGTCTACCAAGCCGCCAGCGAATGACTTCCAAATTAACAGTTCTTTTTGCTACGAGTGAATTGCTGTTATACTGCCCACCTAGTAAGAGTAACAAGGCCTTATAGCTACAATTTTTAAAGGTAAGACAAACATTACAACTTTTCTGTTTGGCTCAAATATCTGTTATTTCAGTGCCTTCTGAGTAGATTGCTGAAAAGCCTACACGATACTCTCGAAATAGATACCAACGAATTTACTTACAAGGAAACAAGTCCGTTTCCAATTAAAATGTAGAAAAAGTAGTAATGAAATAAATTGAAGATGTATCGACCTAACAAAAACTTTTCGTTTTACTGATAAATTAAGTAGGTGTGTCGTACATTTTTACTGAAACATGGAAACTCATAATGTTCAAAGCATTTAAAAAAAGCTCTCCGTTTAAGCGAAACGTTACAAAAAAGCAAATAGAGCTTATAAAGCGCTCAAACCTTTTTGATTCTTCTTGGTATATGAGCGAAAATCCAGATGTAGAAATCGCTGGTATGGACCCAATCGAACATTACCTTAAAAATGGTGCGAATGAAGGTCGCAATCCTAGTGAAGCGTTCGACTCAAAGTGGTATATAGACTATTACCAAGATGTTAAGGAGTCGGGCATCAATCCGCTGCTACATTTCATCGAGTATGGACGAACGGAAGGCAGATTGCCTCTGCCTTCTTTGATGCACTCTTCTAAAAAAATTACTTCTAGGTTCAAAACAGCCCCTACTCAGGTAGCTGATCTCAGTAAAAAGTTATGGGGCGGCTTTAGCCAGTATGCTTCTGCAGAGTTGGCTAAAATAGCTGATGATTCTGCTGTTCAGGTGAAAGAACGTGTAGCTGCAATATATGTTCTAGCTCGCTGGCATGCTACGAATAGCAACTGGACTTGCACAGTCGAAAACATACGAAAGATTCGTAAGTTGGATATAAAGGCTTATCGCTTAAAGCGCACAAAACTGTTGTTAGTTGAGGCATTGCAAAAGCTTGGTAAGTATGAAGAGGCTTCTAAGTTCATCAAGCCATCTTTAGAATATAGATTTGACAGTGACTTTGTCTGTGCGTTATCGAATCAAGAATTACCGGCAGAGCAAAGACTTTCTTACATCAACGAAATTTACAATTATTACTCATTAGCCCCACTTAGCTTCAACGATGCTAGCAAAGGAATGAGTTTTGGTAATTTGAAAGCAGAGAAAAGTTTTATACCAATTAGCAATGGGCCCAAAGTCAGCATTCTTGTGCCGGTATATAATGCTGAGGACTACATTAAGGTTGCTATCAACTCGTTATTGGAGCAAAGCTGGTCGAACATAGAAATTATTGCTGTAGATGATTGCAGTAAAGATCGTTCTGTTGAGATACTAAACGAATTAGCGGAAAACGATACTAGACTCAAAGTTTTTGAGAACGCCGAAAACTTAGGGGCTTATGGCACTAGAAATAAAGCACTTAGCCTTGCAACAGGTGATTTTATAACAGTCCACGATAGTGATGACTGGTCTCACCCTCAAATGCTTGAAATTCAGTTAGGAGCGATGTTTAGCAACCCCAGGTTAAAAGTGACTTGCTCAATGATGGCGAGAGTTTTGCCAGACATGCGCTTTATGCTTAGGCCACAAAGAAATAACCTTGAGTACGTTCATAGAAGTTACCCATCAGTGCTTATAAGAGCAAGCGACTTGAAAGCTTTGGGTGAATGGGATGGTGTTTCGGCTAACGCTGATGATGAATTTGTTCAAAGAGCTAGAATTCTCTGGGGCAAAGAATCTGTTCGAGATATTTTGACTGGCGTGCCCTTATCATTCTTTTTAGTTCATGAAAACTCCTTAACTCAAAATGCAAAAACGAGTTTGAATAGCTTAACTTTCGGTATACGCCATGAATACTCTAGACAAGCTAATTACTGGAAAGAGTATAAGGTTGAAGATGATAGCGAAACTATTATTACTGAAAGAACAAGCTTAAAAAGACCATTCCCGATCCCCGCTGGTTTAGCGCCAAATAATTGGCCGATAAATAATCATTATGATCTGGTCATAATATCTGATTTAAGTCTTCTTGGTGGTACAAGAAGGTGTAATGAGGGTTATATAGCAGCAGCTTTAGAGTCAGGTCTCAGAGTGGGGCTTTTCCACTGGCCAAGGTATGATTTGAAGCTTGCCGATATTGCTAATGAATATACGGAACTTACTTATAAAGATAACGTCGATATGCTTGTTCATGAAGACGAAATATCTGCAGATTTAGTTATTATACATCACCCGCCAATATTGAAGTACGAAATAGACGCTGTTCCTAAAATTCAATGTGAAAAGCTTGGAATACTTATTAATCAATCTCCAATGCAGTTATGGAGTCAAGAACCGCATTACTATAACGAAGACGAAGTTAACCAACTGTGTGTCAAGTTATTCAATAAGAAGCCTACTTGGATCCCAATTTCACCTATTGTAAATAAAACCATGAAAATGGCTGGTGGAGGGCAACATCTTCATGACCAAGTTTGGTACCCACCGTACTCTAAAAGTCTAGTTGGCAAAACACCTGAACTACCTGAAAACTTTGGGGGCGAAAGGAAAATAATTCTAGGGCGCCATAGCCGTGACCATTGGACAAAGTGGCCTTCGCAACCTAAGCAACTACAAGCAGCTTATTGTGCAAACAGTAAACAGGTAGCTGTAAAACTTTTAGGTGGGGCTAAAACACCGAAAAAGATGTTAAAAACATTACCCAAAAACTGGTCTGTATTAGAGTTTGACTCCGTAGCGGTTGATACTTTCATCAGCGAATTAGATTTCTTTTTACACTTTACTCATGAAGATTACATAGAAGAATTCGGCAGAAATATAATGGAAGCAATGGCACATGGGCGTGTTGTTCTTTTGCCTCACAGTTATGAAGTGATTTTTGGTGATGCGGCTGTTTACTGCTTAGAGAAAGACGTAGAAAAAATGGTTTTAGAAATGTGGAACAGCACAGAGAAGTACAGAGCGCAGGCCCTAAAAGGCTATAACTTTGTCGTGGACAATTGCAGCCAAGAGAAAGTCGCAAAAAATATTGCTGGGCTATTATCCTGCTAAAAGATCTAACATTAAATGTGTAAGCAAACCTATTCATTTTACGTAGATAAAAAATGGTATCTCGAAACCTATCCGGATGTTGCAGCAGCCGGTATTGATCCTGTTATCCATTTTGAAAAACATGGTAGGAGAGAGGGAAGAATTCCCTGTGAGTTGCCTTCACTTTCTATTGAGCGCGACTTATGGGCGAACGCCCTCGACATAGAAGGCCACAAGCAATTTCTCGATAAACTAATTGAGTATTCTAAGAAAACGGAAGTTAATGGTGTATACGCGCAAAAGGTATTAACTGAATTTTCTCTATTTCGTTTAGAGTACTCTGAAGCACGGTCTTATGCAGAAAAAGTTGTTTTAAATATAGATGTAGCTTCAAAACTGTTTGACTCTACTTCACTTTTTTTATTGTGCTTTGAGTCACATCTCAAAAGTAAAGAATTAAACTCGGCTAGAAAGTTAATTGAGCATCCTTTATGGGTAGAATCTAACTCTAAACTACTAGCTAGACAAATGTTAGAAGCTCAAGATTGTAAGCTAGAACAACTAAATTCAATATATCGTTCTTGTGACCTTGCATCTATCGAGACAACCGCCAGCGAAATTAATATCGATCGCATTATTGCGAAAAAGCAGAAAACAAAGTTTGCACAACGTATTCTCAAAACTTTTTTCCCAAAGAAAGTATCTGTAATTGTTCCAGTATTTAATGCTGAAAAAACTATAAAAACAGCACTAGACGCTTTGTTAGCGCAAAGCTGGGATAATATAGAGATAATAGTGATTGACGATTGTTCAACAGACAATACGTTGAAAGTGTTGGAAGAATATAACGAAGAACCAAACCTCTTCGTATATCAAAACGATGAAAACAAAGGGGCCTACCCAACTAGAAACAAAGGAGCTGTTATAGCATCTGGTGACTTTGTAACGGTCATGGATGCAGATGACTGGGCACACCCAGAGAAAATAGAGCAGCAAGTTTTACCGTTTTTATTCAAACGCAAAATTAAGGCTACGGTTTCTCACTGGGTTAGATGTACTAAAGATTTGTCATTTACTAAAATGAGAATTGATGGTTCTCTCATCTATAGAAACATCTCCTCGCTAATGGTCGAAAAAAGTGTTTTTGACGATATTGGAATGTGGGATGAACTAAAAGCGGGTGCAGATACGGAGTTTTACCATAGGCTCATTGCAAATTTTGGGTATGATAGTGTGCACGAGGTTCTTCCTGATGTTCCTTTATCCTTTGGAAGGGTTGTAGAGACTTCACTAACACAAAGTTCCGCTACGCATTTGGTAACGCAATTTGGCGGGGCGAGACAGGAGCATTTGGCGTTTGCGCAAATGTGGCACAGGAATGCACCAACCCCAATTAAGTTTGATTTAACAAGAAGTTTATTTCCAGTGCCTCTTGAGCTTTGCCCAAACAAGGGGGCGAGGTCGTTGCATAATGAGAACTTGCATCGGTGGTATCGGGCTTTTAACAATAGCTGGTATTTAAGCAGTTACTCAAATGTAAACAAGATGGGGGGGAGTATTTACGACCATTACCTGTCACTGGGAGAGAGTTTGGACTTGTCTCCAAATCCATTATTTGTTCCCAGCGCTTACCGGTTAAAATTTCAGCTGCGGAATCAAGACTCTCCAACATGGCACGCGTTGAAAAGCTCTTGGTCTTTCGAGCACCCAGTAACTCTGGATGGCGACTCAAAAAACTCTCAAAGGGAAATTGCATTGTTTGCACACAGTGTGTCCCAAGATATTTTTGGTGCAGAAAAAAGCTTCTTGGACATAGCTGAGGCATTATCGGAAAGCGGGTATTGTCTACATATTTTTCTTCCCAACGCTTTGAATGAAAGTTATATAAATGAACTAAAACGGTACGCTGTTAGATTAATCTTTATCCCCCTAATTTGGTTCAGCAAAGGGAGAGACGCCAGCGCTATGCAGGTGGAATATCTCAGCAACTATTTTAAGCAAAGTCGCATAGAGCTTGTATATGTTAATACTATCATGCTTTTCGAGCCCTATTGTGCAGCTGCCAAAGCAAATGTAAAAACGATTACACACGTCAGGGAGTTGCCGGAGTTTGATGAGCATATCCGGAATGTTCTTGGTGAGGACGAAGAAGAAACTCGCGAACGCATCTGCAGGGTTTCTACTCACTTAGTCGCTAATTCTAACGTTACTGCCGAGTGGCTAGACGCTAAAGGTAAATGCAATACTGTTTATAATGTTGTAAATGTTTCAACAGTAACCCCAGCTATCGATACATCTAAACCCTTAAAAGTTTGCATGTTGAGTAGTAACTTGCCTAAAAAAGGTGTCGAAGATTTCTTTGAAATAGCCAGCAGGTGCGTAGACAGTAAAATAACCTTCTCGCTTTATGGTCCTGTTACCTCAGAAGTTGAAGCTGCGAGTAGGCGTTTCACCTCAAATAATGTATGTATTCGAGGATATACTGAGAAGGTGAGTACTGAAATATTAAATAATGACATTGTACTTTGCTTGTCGTCATTTAAAGAATCTTTTGGCAGGACCGCTGCAGAAGCAATGATCCACAGAAGAGTGGTTGTTGGTTATCAGTGGGGCGCTATCGAGGAGCTTGTAGATGAATCGAGCGGTATTCTTGTACCATTCAAAAATGTCGAGCAAGTCGCAGAAAACTTGAAAAAATTATCTGAAGAAAAAACAATGCTGATTAAATATGCCGAGAATGCTAAAAGACGAGCTGATTCACTATTTTCTCGGTCATCTTTTAATAGTTCAGTAAAAGCCATGGTTGAGAAAGTCATACTGCAGTAGATATTGATATTCTTTACTTTTAGGCTTTTTCAGCTGACGGTTTATCAGAGAATTGTCCTAGAAAACTTTTAAATACCGCAATAATCACATTTAGGAACGCAAGATTACTGTTACTCTACAAGAGTTACGATGTAACTGGAACTAAGCGTTTAATATCAGAAAATTTTGTGGTGTAATGCCAAATAACGTAGCAAGTTAGTAACTTATGTCTTATCGGATACATCCACTTTGGAGACTAGAGCGATTGGTGTCGCCTTCGATGTACTCGCGAAGTTTTCCTCACCCTCGTGTGACTTTTCTCTCTCATCATATCCCGAAAACCGCCGGAAGTTCACTGAGAGTTGCTTTCGAGCAGTCATTAGGGAACAGAGTAGTATACGGTGTTTATGATAATACAGGTGCATCTGAAATGTCGGCTGGAGAGGCAGTTTGGTTACCCGCCAAAGCTGCAATATTACATGGGCATTTTAAACCTCACATTAACCATGAACAGATGTTTCCTTTTGCAAAGAGGGCGGTATGGGTGCGCGATCCTCTAGAGCGGTTATGGTCACTAGTTGGCCATCTCATGTCAATAGGGACAAGGCATCCCCAGTATCACCTATTAAAATCAGCTTTACCAAACACTAACTTTAAATCTCAAACGAGTATTGTGCATGATCTAGTTACCGAAGATGCAGTAAAAGTGTTCACTCGTGCCTATAGTAATTTTTTTAGAAATGTACCAATAAGCGATTTTGCTTTCGTGGGATCCAAGCATCGTTACGAAAAGGGGTTGAATAAACTTTCTGCGTTATTAGATTTAGAACTAGAAATTAAGCAAGTTAATAGAAGAAATAATATGGGTCATAGTATACCTACTAGTATTCGTCGCCTGGAACCTTATCTTCAGGAAGAATACGAGTTAGTTGGGGATTATCTGTAATGTTTTATGGCAAGGAACTGTAGTGGCAGTTTATTCAATTAGTACGCAAAGGGTGGGCCCAGATGATGAAACGCAGTTTCGCTGGCATTTAGACTTTCCTGTACAAGGGCAGAATATTGATGGTTCTCTCTTGAAAAATGAAGGGTTGCTACTTCAGGGGTGGTTTTTAGAGGAAAGTGGCTCACCCATATCACTTGTTGTGTTAAATGGTTGTGATGTTATTCCTTTAACTTTGTCTCGCGCTAGGCCTGATGTTATTTCAAAAATTCTAGGGGAGTTGCCCGAAGAGCACCCTAATCTCCATTGTGGTTTTTCTCAGCAGGTTAAACTTAAGCATTCTTCCTTCTCTATCTGTGTTGTAAAAGACGGTCGATTTATTCAAATTTTAACGGGTGCGATAGAGGGAAAGTTTCAAATACTTAAAGGAGAGAACGGGTGGCTGTTTCTAGATAATGATACAAATAAAAGTATTGAACAACACACTGGTAAGTTTAGGTTGTCACGCACGGCAAGGGCAGAATGGAAAGAATACTTAGGTTCTTTAACTAATTATTCTCTTTCAAGAAAGTTACCTGTTTGTTTACTGGTTGCACCTTCAAAAGAGATGGTCTACCAACAATATTACCCATATAAGTTCTCTAAACAAGCGCCTATTAGGAAACTTACTGAATTAATTCCGGATGCTCTTAATTTCGTACTGCCCATACAAGAATTGAGAGAGCTAGATCGTCGGTCATTTCGAGTTTGTGATACCCATTGGAGTGTTCATGGAGCTAGGCTCGCTTCGCAACTGGTTTCAAGCAAACTTTCACGTAAACCTGTCAGCGAACTAGATATCTTTAATTCTGATGTTTATCAAACAAAAAGATTAAGTGGAGACTTGGGCTCAAAACTTTTCCCTGCTCAATTACACGAAGAAGATAGGCTTACTAGCTATAATTACAGGGAAAAGATTGTATATGACAATAATATAGATAACTTTGGTAGAGTTATTTGCATGTTTAACCGGGAAGCTTTACTTAGTGAAACGCTCTTAGTATTTGGGTCGTCTTCTTCTTACACGATGTTTGACTACTTAACCCGTTTGTACACAAACATCGTGTTCGTTCATACTGCTGGTAATATAGATCATGACGTAATTGAAGCTGTTAGGCCAGACTGCTTATGCTTACAAACTAACGCACGTTTTGTAGTCAAAGCTCCTAAGTTCGAGGATTCAGTTCTCGAATATATAAACGCGAAGAGAAAAACGGGCGAGCCAAAGCCTCCAACTATTGCTGAAATTCTTCCAGATCATAGTATTCCTTATATTGAGTTCTTTAACGACATGTTGCGTTAGAACTTTTTGAGCCTCTGTTAACTGTACGAGGTTTTTAGTTGAATAGATGTACGAATCAATGTTCGTCATAACGATCTAGATTCAGTGCTTGATTTGAGTGTAGTAAAAGATGCAGTCAGTCGCGTAGAAAAGTCTTTAGGTGAAAATGGGCGACTCGTTCTCAGAAAATCTGGAACAGAACCGTTAATTCGTGTGATGATAGAAGCTACAGATATGGGAATTGCTTCTGAGTTAGCCAATAGCTTGGCCGAAGTCATTAAAGAAAACTAAAAAGGAATAAGTATGAAACGGAAGGGCATAATTTTAGCCGGTGGTTCGGGCACTCGTTTGCATCCATTAACGAAAGTGGTGAGCAAGCAGTTAATGCCGGTGTACGATAAACCGATGATATATTATCCCTTGGCTACACTCATGATGTCTGGGATAAGCGATATCTTAATTATCACCACACCAGAAGAGCAGCGCCGTTTCATTGAGCTTATCGGCGACGGTAGTGACTTGGGTATTAATGTTCAATATGCAGCTCAACCATCGCCCGATGGTCTAGCTCAAGCATTTCTTATTGGCGAAAGCTTTATCGGTAGTTCTCCATGCACACTTATTTTGGGTGACAACATCTACTATGGCCACGACTTAAAACTATCGTTGCAGAATGCGTTTAAGCAAGAGCATGGTGCAACGGTGTTTGGTTATCACGTTAACGACCCTGAACGCTATGGTGTGGTAGATTTTGATGATGACTGGAATGCTCTCTCTATTGAAGAAAAACCAGCCGTTGCTAAATCAAACTATGCGGTAACAGGCCTTTATTACTACGACAATCGCGTAGTGGATTTCGCTAAAGAAGTGAAGCCTTCACCTCGTGGAGAACTTGAAATTACCGACCTAAACAACCTGTATCTTAAAGATGGCAGTTTAAAAGTAGAGCTAATGGGGCGCGGTTCAGCATGGTTGGATACAGGTACGCTTGATTCTCTACTCGATGCAGCAAACTTCGTGGCGGCTATCGAAAAACGCCAAGGCTTGAAAGTATGTTGCCCAGAAGAAGTAGCCTATAGAATGGGCTATATCAACGCTGAGCAGCTTGAAAAGTTGGCCGCACCACTTAAGAAAAGTGGGTATGGCGATTACCTTCTAAAAGTTCTAAAGGACAGAGTAAAAGTTTAATCTATATCTAAGTTCAAGAAGGTGGCATTGCCACCTTTCTTCTTATATTCATTTGCACATTTGTACGGAAAGTAAATGCAAGTAATTAAAACAGACATCCCTGATGTAAAAATCATCGAGCCTAAAGTATTTGGTGACGAGCGTGGTTTTTTTCTAGAAACCTTTCGCACCGACTGGTTTAAGAAAGAATGTGCAGATGTAGACTTTGTTCAGGATAACCATTCTAAATCTAGCCAAGGTATTCTTCGCGGCCTTCATTATCAAATGGAGCAAACCCAAGGCAAATTAGTACGTGTAGTCAGCGGTGAGGTGTACGATGTAGCCGTAGATATGCGCAAAGACTCTCCTACATATGGTAAGTGGGTCGGGGTGACGTTATCAGCTGAGAACAAACGCCAGTTATGGGTACCTGCCGGCTTTGCTCACGGCTTTTACGTAACCAGTGATTCTGCCGAGTTTGTGTATAAGTGCACAGACTATTACCATCCGGAATCTGAAATATCAGTTAAGTACGACGACCCAACGTTAAATATTGACTGGCCATTAGTAAATGGTGAGAAGCCTTCTCTATCAGGTAAAGACGAGGCGGGCTTGGCATTTATAGACGCACCTACGTTTTAATTGTCATTAATTTTTTCACTGGCTTTTTATTGGTGTTTTACTAGGTACTAGCGATTAATGAATATTGTAATTATAGGTAAGTCTGGGCAATTAGCTTTTGAGCTCTCTCGTGAACTAGATAATAGCGAGCACCAAGTTACGTTTCTAGGGCGCAATGATATTGATATTACGAACGCCTCTAATGTTGAAGAAACACTATCGCCTTTATCGGTTGATGTTTTAATAAACGCATCTGCCTATACAGCTGTTGATAAGGCAGAAGAAGATACAGAAGCGTGTAATGCCATCAATGTGTTTGCTGTTAAGAATCTAGCAAAATTCTGTAAAGCAAACGGCGCTTTTATGGTTCATGTGTCTACCGACTATGTATTTAACGGTCACAAAGGTTCGCCTTATCTCACGGACGATCCTATTGAACCACAAGGTGCTTACGGCAAATCGAAAGCAGAAGGCGAAAAAGCACTGCTTGAAATACTGCCAGAGGCTAGCTGTCTAATTCGTACTGCTTGGGTTTACTCTTCGCATGGTAATAACTTTGTGAAAACCATGCTGCGTTTGATGGCTGATAAACCTCAGTTGGGCGTAATAGATGATCAAATTGGAACGCCTACATGGGCTAAAGGTTTAGCTGAAGTTTGTGTTACTGCCGCTTTGAATAAAACCAGTGGCGTGTATCACTGGACTGATGAAGGCGTAGCCAGCTGGTACGACTTTGCGCTAGCTATTCAAGAGCTAGGTGTTGAGAAAGGTTTGCTAGATAAATCGATTCCAGTATTGCCTATTCCGTCAAGCCAATATCCAACACCTGCAAAACGCCCACATTACAGTGTATTAGACAAGCAAACCGCACGCGAAGCGTTTGCGGCGTGTAAGCCTACTCACTGGCGTAAGCAATTAGCCTGCATGTTAGACGAATTGAAAGCGTAAGCGACAAGAACAAGATTATACTTTTGGTAAAAAGAAAATGAGTAAAACAATTTTAGTAACAGGTGGCGCGGGCTTTATTGGTTCTGCAGTAGTTCGCCATCTTATAAACGATACTGACCACACTGTGGTTAACTTAGATAAGCTAACTTACGCGGGTAATTTAGAGTCATTAACTCCTGTTTCAAGCAGCGACCGCTACAGCTTTGAACAAGTTGATATTTGTGATGCTGAAGAAGTAAAGCGCGTGTTTAACACGCACCAGCCAGATATCATTATGCATCTTGCGGCAGAGTCTCATGTAGACCGTTCTATCGATGGGCCTGGCGAGTTTATTCAAACCAATGTAGTTGGTACGTATACCTTGCTTGAACAAGCAAGAGCGTATTGGTCAGCACTGGAAGGAGATAAAAAGGCAGGGTTTAAGTTCCACCATATTTCAACCGATGAAGTATATGGCGACCTTCCTCACCCAGATGAAGTTGAGCCGGGAACGGAGCTTCCACTCTTTACAGAAACAACCCCGTATGCACCAAGCTCGCCATACTCAGCAAGTAAGGCAAGTTCAGATCAGCTAGTGCGTTCTTGGCTTCGCACCTACAAGTTGCCAACCCTTGTAACTAACTGCTCAAATAATTACGGCCCGTATCACTTCCCGGAAAAGCTTATTCCGTTGGTTATTCTAAATGCCCTAGCTGGAAAGCCCCTGCCTGTATATGGCAAAGGTAATCAAATTCGTGACTGGTTGTATGTTGAAGACCATGCACGGGCATTGGTAGTAGTTGCGCTTAACGGCAAAATCGGTGAAACCTATAACATTGGTGGCCATAACGAAAAGCAGAACATTGAAGTAGTGCAAACTATCTGTTCAATTCTGGATGAAGTTAAGCCAAAAGGTAGCAAATACGCTGAGCAAATTACCTACGTACAAGACCGTCCAGGCCACGATATGCGCTATGCCATTGATGCTAGCAAAATTGAGCGTGAGCTAGGATGGAAGCCACAAGAAACCTTCGAAAGCGGTATTCGTAAAACCGTCGAATGGTATTTAGCAAACGAGGGCTGGTGGAAAGCAGTTCTTGACGGCAGTTACCAAGGCGAGCGTTTAGGTACCGGAAGCTGATACCCATATAAACTCACAAGTGTTAAACTAAAAAGCCGCTTTAAATAAAGCGGCTTTCTTTATTTTTAAGGCCCTAAATAGTCTACATGAAAAAAATTGCTATGCGGTCAGTGCGTGCCGCCCTTCAACTTATTCCTAAAAACTTAAAAAACAAGCTCAAACAAAACGAACGTTTAACTGGCTTGTATGTAAGGTCTGTAAGAAAGTCGGGGCTATTTTTCGATGCGCCAACGCCTAAACAAACTCAGGCGTTATACAATTATTGGCTTGAAGTAAATGAGTCTGCTTTTTCAAAGCCAGCAGGTAAGATTGATGGATGGCAAGCTATAGTATTTGGCACCGACAGCCAAGGCGTCACTGAAGGAAGGCTTAAGACGCTTAGTGTTAAAACCTGCTTTATTGCGGGCGATATAGATAAAAGTACCTTAGAAAAGAATATTGCTAGACTGGATGACCAAATTCCTACGTTATTACTTAACGGTGGTGATTCATTACAGGAAGTTGCTATTGGCCATCTATGTGATGCTTTGCAAGAACGCGACTTAGTTTATTGTGATACGGATGAACTTAATATAAATGGGGCTAAGTCATCACCAAGATTCTTACCCGATTGGAACCCTGAGCTTCAATTCTCTACCGCTTATATCAATACTGGGGTAATGATCAAAACAGCGCTGCTCAAGTCGCTATACATTACTAACCAAACAACAATTGCAGAGATAGTTACAGAACTTTCCCTCACTATCAAAAGTTTGGCTATTAATCATTTGCCGCTGCCCTTGGTGCACCAATTACCAGAGAAAAAAGGTGAATTAAACACGCTAGAGCGCGTTAAAACAGTGATAGAAAAACATACAAATGCGAAAGTCGAACTAGACGAGCAATTTAGCGTAAACCGAGTATGCTGGCCTAATAGTAATCCCTTGGTAAGCTTGATCATTCCCACGAAAAACGGGAAAGCTTTGGTGAAAGCATGCATCGAGTCAATTCTAGAGAAAACTACCTACCAAAATTATGAAATATTGCTGATTGATAATGGCTCTGATGAACAGGAAAGTATTGAGTATTTTAGTTATCTAGACACATTGAAAAAAGTAAGAGTTATTCGTTACCCGGCGCCATTTAATTATTCGGCAATTAATAATTTCGGTGTTGAACATGCAAAAGGCTCCATTCTTGGGTTAGTTAATAACGATATTGAGGTTATATCGCCGGATTGGCTTACCTATATGGTTGGCCACGTAGAGCGCAAAGATGTTGGCTGTGTTGGTGCAAAGCTGCTTTATTCTGATACACGGGTACAACACGCTGGCGTTGTTTTAGGCTACGGAGGTGGCGCTGGCCACGCTCACAAGAACTTTCCTCGCTTTCATACTGGTTACTTAAACAGGATCGTTGCTACAAACAACTATAGCGCCGTAACCGCAGCGTGTTTACTAGTTAAACGCACGCATTTTAATGCTGTAAACGGTTTAAATGAAAAGGACCTTTCCGTTGCCTTTAATGATGTAGATTTTTGTTTAAAGGTTAAAGGCTTGGGCGTTAATAACGTTTACTGCGCAGAAGCAGAGCTTTTCCATCATGAATCGGTCAGCAGAGGCTTAGATATTTCACCTGAAAAAGCGGCGCGTTTTAATCGCGAATTAGCTTACCTTCAAACAACGTGGAGTGACTTCATAGCAAACGACCCCGCTTATAATCCCAATCTTACGCTAAAGCGCGAGAACTTTTCGATTAGAAGCGCGGTAGAGTTGAAAGAGTGACGCATGAGGCATAATTGATGCATAGTGCATCAAACAGAGCTTTGATAAACTATTTAAAAAATTAGGCGAGTTAGCCGTAGTATTCATCATTGTTTAAAATTACTATGCAATGATAGTAATGAAGCTTTCGTAAATTATTTGTACAAAACTGGAGAGAATTTAAATGGATAGTACTATGCAGAAGCTTAAAATAGCTGTAGCAGGCACAGGCTATGTAGGGCTTTCAAATGCAGTGCTACTTGCACAACACAATGAAGTGAAAGCGGTCGACCTAGTCCCAGAAAAAGTCGAGATGCTTAATAATAAGAAGTCTCCAATTGAAGACAAAGAAATAGCCGAATATCTAACAACGAAAGAGTTGAACCTAGTTGCAACGCTGGACGCGCAAGAAGCGTATAAAGATGCTGATTATGTTGTTATTGCAACACCAACTGATTACGACCCGCAAACGAACTACTTTAATACAGGTAGTGTAGAAGCGGTTATCAAAACAGTAATGGAAATTAATCCTAATGCGGTAATGATTGTTAAATCTACGGTTCCTGTTGGCTTCACCCGAGATGCAAAGGAGCGTTTCGGGTCAGAGAACATCATCTTTTCACCCGAATTTTTGCGTGAAGGTAAAGCGCTTTACGACAACCTTTATCCTAGTCGTATCATCGTTGGTGAGCGAACTAAGCGAGCTGAAATTTTTGCGAAGTTACTTCAGCAAGGTGCAATTAAAGAAGAAATTGATGTGTTGTTTACCGACAGCACTGAAGCTGAAGCCATTAAGCTTTTTGCTAATACCTATTTGGCAATGCGTGTTGCTTACTTCAATGAATTAGACAGCTATGCTGAGAGCCATGGGTTAGACTCAAAACAAATCATTGAAGGTGTAAGCTTAGACCCTCGCATCGGCAGCCACTACAATAACCCAAGCTTTGGCTATGGCGGTTACTGTCTTCCTAAAGATACTAAGCAACTTCTAGCTAATTACAGCGATGTACCTAATAACATGATTCAAGCGATTGTTGATGCGAATCGTACACGCAAAGACTTCATTGCCGACTCAATTGTTAGCCGCCAGCCGAAAATCGTAGGTATTTATCGCCTTATCATGAAGTCTGGTTCAGACAACTTCCGCGCAAGTGCAATTCAAGGCATCATGAAGCGTATTAAAGCGAAAGGTATTGAAGTTGTAGTTTACGAACCAGTACTCAAAGAAGAGGACTTCTTTAACTCACGAGTAGTAAACGACTTAGAAGAGTTTAAGAAAATCTCTGATGTTATCGTCGCTAACCGTGTAACAGGCGATATCGAAGACGTACTAGATAAAGTATACAGCCGCGACCTATTCAACGCAGACTAACGAAATAAATTGGGATTGCGAAAAGCATCAGTCTTTTCGCAATCCTCCTCACAAAAAAACTTCCCAAAACCCAAAATTCAAAATAAAATCCGCGCCAATTCAACCCCTGCCATCAAGCCTCAAGCTTACTCACACCCGGCGGGGAAGAAGCATGCTTTAAATTATGGGGTCAGAGTATATTTCTGGCTCCAATGCTAACTGTTCACTGGTTACTAAAACCAGTAAACAAAGTGTTGAGTTCATGCTACCTACTAGATAAAGCAGCGTGAACTTCGTTTCGTTTTAGTTTGCTTTTATTAGCGGAGTCGTTATGAATAGGCTGCGTGAGCTTTCCAGCCAAGTAATGGATGTTTACCAAACTCTTTCTCAAGAATTTAGCGCATATCAATCAAGTCAGTCATTAAACTGTGTTGAGAAATGCGGTGCATGTTGCAATAAACCCGATATTGAAGTGTCGCCTTTAGAAATGTTGCCATTTGCTTTGCATTTGTTTGATATAGGGCAAGCCGAACAAGTATTCGATGAACTTCAAAGTTATAGCGGTTTTGCATGCAAGCAATATCAACGCTTAAGTTTGGACGGTACAGAAGGTTATTGCGGAATTTACGAATACCGCCCGGGAATTTGCCGTATGTTTGGTGCGGCAGGCTATAAGACAAAGTCAGGCGAAGCAACGCTTTCGGTATGCAAACCAATTAAACAAGCCGTACCTGAAAAATATGCAGCCGCGCTAATAGCCATACAACCAGCATGGGGTCAGAGTAACAGCTCTGACCCCACAACTACTTCAGGCCGCAAACCTCCAATGATTGCTGAAGGTAGGCAGAAACTTGCGCAGTTGGATTATGGGTTAGGCGAAAAGCTGATGCCTATAAATGAAGCACTTAGCTTTATGTTAGGAAAAATACTTACAATCAGCCTCTATTCTCAAAACATAGATGATGGTGTTGCAGCGTAATAGATAGCAAGAGATAGGGTCAGAGTCCCGACTCTGACCCTCAAATTTTCTATTGCTGGACTTTGTACCTGATTTTCTAGGTACAGGATTGTACTCCGCAAAAGTCCACTTATCATCGATAAGTAATAACGACCAATCGGAGCTATAGTATGGCAAGAAGGAGAAGGATTTCCCCAGCTGGTTTCCCTGTACATGTTATTCAACGCGGCAATAATCGTTCTAATTGCTTTCTAAGTGAAACGGACTTTATTGCTTACGTAAAATGGCTCAATGCCTACGCGAAAAAGTTTAATATACATATACATGCCTGGGTATTGATGACAAATCATGTGCATTTACTTTGCACACCTCAAGAAGATAATAGGGGGGTAAGTGCAATGATGCAGTCAATCGGTCGAATGTATGTAAGAAGATTTAATGCAAAATATGAGCGTACCGGAACATTATGGGAAGGGCGTTTTCGTTCCTGTGTAGTGGATTCAGAGAAATACCTAATGACAGTGTCACGCTACATTGAGCTCAATCCAGTAAGAGCTGGCCTGGCGAAACACCCAGCTAACTATAAGTGGTCAAGCTATCATCGCAATGCACGTGGGGTTCACACCTCATTGTGCACTGAGCACCCAATATATACATCATTAGGCACAGATCCTGAAGCTCGGCAAAAGTCTTACAGCGCACTTTTTCATGACGAACTTTCAAATAAAGATATAGAGCGTATTCGAACATACAGTCAAATAGGTAAGGCGCTTGGCTCAGAACAGTTTAAAACGCGACTATATGAAGCATTGGGGTCAGAGTCCTGACTCTGACCCTATAACTTACACTCAGAGCTTTACGCTAAAATTTCACGTGCCGATTTCACGATCGCTTCACTAATCGTATAGTCGGCACGGCTTTTACCGGTAATGGCGTAGTATCTTTCATTAAGGGTATTGGCGTTACCTATACAATGCACGCCATATTGTTCTTCTACATGTTTCGAAATGGCCGAAGGTGCGCAGAATACGCCGAAATCTTCGCTGCCGAATAACTTCAGCAGCGCTGTATCATCGAATTCGGCCACGATTTTGGGGTAAAGCTGTTCGGTTTCAAGCCAGCTTGTAAGTGCTTGGCGTATGCCCGACGTGTTACCTTGTAGCAGCAACGGCATTTGGTTTAAACAGTCAGGAAACTGTAAGCCTTCACTAAGGGGCGACTTAGCGAAAAAGCTTAATGAGCTTTCCCCTAAGAAGTAGCTGTTAGCGCTAATTTGCGTACCGGGCGCTATGCCTCTGTCGGCAACAATAAAGTCGATAGCGTTAATGGCCAACTCTTTTAGTAAACCATCAAAGCTATCTTCTTTAACTACGTACTTTACTTGCGAGTATTTGCGCATGATATCGTGCACAAAATCATAAAAGAGCACTTTTGGAATGCCATTTGTAATACCTATTACGAATTCCTTCGTATTTACTTCATCGCTATTGTTAAGTATTTCAGCCAGTTGGTTACCCTTGTGAAATATTTCGCTGGCATACTGATAACTTACTTTACCCCGTGCGTTTAGGTACAGCCGTTTGTTTATTCTGTCGAATAGTGAATAGCCAAGCTGACTTTCAAACGTACTGAGTTGCCCGCTTACCGTTTGCGGAGTAACGTGGAGTAATTTAGCGGCTTTAGCAATGCTACCTTCGCGGGCAACCAGATAAAAATAATATAAGTGATGGTAGTTTAGGTGATGCATACTTTAGCAGCCTGTTAAACGGGGAGAGAAATGTACTCTGACCCCATTAATCGTAAACGCAATTATTTTCGATGAAGTATTAAGAATATAACAGATTTATTCTTACTAACCATTGCAATACACTATAAGTGTTGTTGCATATGCTATGTATAACAACGCATAACTAACTTTTCTGAGCTAGCGGTATATTGAAGACATAACTATGGCCAAAACAATAAACTTACGTAAAACGCGAAAAACACTGTTTTCGTTATTGAAACCGGAGGCTGGCTTTTTTTGGGTTGCAATCGCTTATGGCGTGGCAATCAGTTTGATGACACTGGCAGTACCTATAGCGGTCCAAACGTTAATAAACAGTATTGCCAATATTGGCTCAACCCGTGCGGTTATTATCCTTGCCGTTATTTTGTTTCTTACCTTGTTTATATCAGGTGTGTTCAGCGCACTTCGTATGCGCGTAATGGAGTTTTACGAGCGTAAGGTGTATGCACGTCTTACCGCAGATTTGGGGCTTAAAACTATTCTTGCCCCGCACAGCTTTTTCGAAGGCCGTCAGAACGTAAGTATTACGCAGCGTTACTTCGATATTATGACGTTTCAAAAGAACATGCCTTCGCTGATGATCGACGGCTTTGCTCTGGTACTGCAAATGCTGGTGGGTTTCACATTGGTTTCTTTTTATCATCCCGCGCTTTTTGCATTTAATGTAGTGCTGCTCTTAACCATGTACGCCGTGTGGAAAATTTGGGGCCGCGGCGCTAAGCGCACCGCAATTGAACTTTCTCATGCGAAGTATGATTCCGCTAAGTGGCTGCACGACATTGCCATCGCACACGAGTTTTTCAAATCGGCGGATCACGTTGAATATGCCGGGCGCAGTACCGAAGGCTATATTAGTAACTATGTGAAAAAGCACAAAAGCCACTTTAATTACACTTTCGCACAAGTGGTAATGTTCTTATTAATGTACGCAGTGGCAAGTGCGTCGCTACTTGGTATTGGTGGCGTTCTTGTTGTGCAAGGCGAACTGTCTATTGGTCAGCTAGTCGCGGCCGAGCTGGTAATGTCTGCCGTATTCTTTGGTTTATCCCGCTTTACTCAGTACTTAAAGCTTTATTATGAACTATATGGTGCGGCCGAAAAATTAGGTGGTGCTTTAGCTATGCCCCAGGAAGAGCTAAATGCTTCAGAGCACATTCCTGCATCGTCTAAGTTAGTATTTAACAATGTAGAGCTTAAACATGGCAACGATACCTGCCATTTAAACGTTGTGTTCGAGCCTGGTACTAAGTACTTCGTTACTACAGATAAAAGCTGGGTTCAAAAGCAACTGTTAGGGCTGGTAAAGCAATACGACCGAGTGAAGTCAGGCGATATATTATTAGGTGAATTTAGCCTAAACGATTATGACACCCATGAGCTAAGGCAGGCGGTAACTATTTTAGATCGCTCTTTAATTATTGAAGTGTCTATCGAGCGATATTTGAAGCTGGCTCATCCCGACGCGAGCATTGCCGATATTCGCGCAGCCCTTGAAGAAGTTGAAATGACGAAGGTTATCGATAGCTTACCAGAAGGTCTGCAGACTAAAGTGTCGGTATTAGGTGCGCCTCTACAGCCGCTAGAATTCTTACTGCTTAAACTGGCTGCCGCTATTATAGGTAAGCCCAAACTTCTTGTATTAAACCAGCACTTTGATGCCATACCGGTCGATTTACGAGCAAGGCTACTGAGACGTTTAAGCAAGTACGATTTCACTGTGATGTACTTTACCAATATGCCAATAACAGACTGCTTCGAAGGTGTGCTTCATCTACATGATAATGCTACGGCTATGTTAAACAAATATAGCGCTAGCGATACGCCAGTCAGTGAGAAGCATATAAGTGCTAACGTTATTAACGAACAAGATAATAACTTACGCAGTAATAATAAGGAGGGTGAGTAAGTGAATAACGCAGAACGTCGCTTTTTAGACAACATTACATCGTTACCCTCTTTGAAAGTGCCCAAGCTTCACCGCGTCATCACAGGCGTGATCATTTTCTTGGTACTGGCTGCCGGGTTGATACTGTACTTTACTCCTTGGATCCAGACCGCCTATGGTACAGGTATGGTAGACTCGCTCGACCCTAAAGACAGAACCCAGCCCATTAATGCCCTTGTCGATGGGCAAGTAAAGCAATGGCACGTAAGGGAAGGGCAGCAGGTAAAAGCAGGTGAGCCTATTGTTACGCTTATAGATATTGATGCACAACGTCTTGAAAAGCTTCAGTCGCAGCTTTCGGCAGCAAATCTGAAGAACCAAGCTAACGAAACGGCGGTGAGAAATGCCGAAAATAACCTGGCGCGCCAAAAGTCACTGCAGGAACAAGGCTTGGTGTCTCGTAAAGAAGTTGAACAAGCTGAGATTAAAGTACAGGAACTAAGAGCTAAAGCCGCAGCGTCGGTATCTGAAATAAACGAAGTAAGCATGACGCTCTCTCGTCAATCTACCCAAACCAAATTTGCGCCGGTAGATGGTACCGTGGTGCGTTTGCTGTCGGGTGGTGTGTCTACTTTTGTGAAATCTGGCGATATCTTAGGTCAGTTTATTCCTGCCGATGCCAAGCGTAGTGTACGTGTAACGGTAAGAGGATTAGATGCACCATTGGTAAAGCCTGGTGCAAAAGCGCGATTGCAATTCGAAGGTTGGCCGGTTTTCCAATTTAGCGGGTGGCCTGGAAGTGCAATAGGTACCTTCGGTGGTGAAGTGGTATATGTAGAGCCAGTGGCAAACGCCACGGGCGACTTTAATGTTTGGATCAGACCCGACGAGTCAGACGTTCCATGGCCAGCAGAAAGTTCAGCCCGTTTAGGTAGCCGAGTAAAAGCATGGGTACTGCTAGAAGAAGTGCGATTAGGTTATGAAATGTGGAGGCAGTTAAATAACTTCCCGCCATTACCTACACAACAGTCATCTTCAGGAGGAGCAAAAGGGTCAGGAGCATCAATATGGTAATGCGCAGATTGTTTTTTACTGCAATTGCATTAGCTACATATATAGGTGGAAGTGTACCTGCTTCATTCGCGCAGACACAAAATACGAGTCCAGTGCAAACTCAACAGGGTAGACAAGCGCCAACCATCGAAGCGTTAGTCGATAGCATGGTGAACTATCATCCTTATGTACAGGCAATTAACGAAGGAAACTATCAAGCTGCCGCTGAACTTGAAATTGCAAGGAGCAGCTTCGACCCCTTTATTGAACAGAAAACCAAAAGCCGAGTGTCAGGTTATTATGATGGGACCAACCTCACTCAGCGTTTCACAAATCCAATCGAAGATTTCAACGCGTCTGTATTTGGTGAGTATCGCATCGCAGCGGGTGACTTTCCTAGCTATGAAGGGTATTACGATACGCTTTCTGCCGGCGAGGCTAGTGTGGGTGTTGCCATGTCGCTTTTGCAAAACCGTGAGATAGATAAACGCAGAACTGAATTGCGCAACGCGGGGCTAGCTACCTCTCAGTGGCAGGCACTAGCTACAAGCCTCATTAACGACTTTGTATATAAAGGGGTAAGTGAGTACATTGCGTGGTACGAGAGTGCGTTACAAATTCAAGCCGTCACTGAGTTACTTAATACGGCGTCTGAACGTGAAAAAGCCTTGGTTACTCGGGTAGAGAAGGGCGACTTAGCCAGTATCGTGCTTACGGAATTTAAAGCCAACTTACTTCAACAGCGTTTAACTTTGGCTGAACTTAAACAAAAGCGAGATACGCACGCGCAAATGCTGTCTTTTTACTGGCGCTCACCAACGGGTGACATGTTGGCAATTAACAGTGACCAGCCACCTACCGATTTAAGCTGGCCCTTTTGGATTGGCAACAGCCAGTTGGTAACGCTTCGCAATGCACTTCGAAGTCACCCAGAATTAGACGTAATGAAGTTAGAACAGCAGGTGGTAGAAAACAAAGTTGCACTAGCAGACAACGCGCTACTCCCCAAGCTTGACCTTACAGCCTCTATCGCCAGAGATGTGGGTGCTGGCTCTGAAACGTTGGAAGGGACAGAAACCAAAGTAGGCCTATCGTTTTCTTATCCACTAGGCAACAGAAAGGCAAAAGCAGAGCGTGCACAATTGCAGTCTAAGCAAAGAGAGCTTTCACACAAACTCACTTCAACACAACAAGCTATCGCACAGCGCTTTGAACAGGCGTTAGTTTACTGGGCTCAAGCAAAGGATATTGTGTCGCTTCAAAGCGAAAATGCTGCGTTAGCAAAAACTTTGTCAAAGGTAGAGAAAACGCGATTCGATGCTGGAGATAGCGATATGTTCGTATTAAATGCGCGAGCGCAAAACGAGATTAAAGCCAAGATCAAAGAGATCAAAGCCAAGGTCGACTTATTAAAATCGGAGCTTATGCTATATAAAGAAGCGGCGATGCTGCATTCCTTCGACAACTAGCTTTTTCAAAATCTAGACATTGTAATTACAATATGGGGATGTGTACGTGCTAAAAAGACTATAAGTACGTTGTACTGGTATTTACTACGAACCCCATACCAAGTGAAGTTACTACAAAGCCACAAACAAAAACGGCGTATTGATTCACTCAATACGCCGTTTTCAGATAAGCATTAATTACGAGTTAAGGCACTAGTTACTAAGCGCGCTATTAACATCGTCCTCGCTCAGCCCCGCTGACATCGCATATTCTTTTAACTTGTCTTCTGACACACCGGCATGTTGAGCGGTGTTTAAAATACGCATAACTTGTTCGCGTTGCTGCGCTGATTCTCGTACTGCTGTCTCAACCACAGTTTCCGCTTCGTTAGGAAATACAGCCAAAAGCGCATCTACTACATATTCACCCACAAAAGGTACAGCGTTCAACGCGCTTGTCATTATATCGACAATCTTGTTTGGATGTTCCTGAGACAATGTTTGCACAATGCTGTCAGCAGCATCAGGTTGCGTTAATACGGCAACGCGTACAATCTCATCTAACTCTTCAGGCGTAGAGACCGCAGCTGCTTGCACAACAAAATCTACATAAGTCGGTTCTGCCGTTATTGCTAGCTGTACAATGTTGGCGCAACTGCTTACTTCTTTTTCAATAGCCAGGTGAACAATCTCTTCAGTCGAGGCCGGTTGTGCCGAAATAGCCGCAAATATAATTTCTCTGTATTTATCTGGGTAAGTATCTAGCGCTATATCTACGATAGATACGATTTCTTGCGGGTAATGACCAGCTATTGAACTAATAGCTCTGCCAACAGACATAGTTTGTTCAACCTGACGCTTCAAAAAGGCAGTTTGAAAGCGGTTTGGCTCTTCAGCAGTTTCAACGCTTGTTGAAACAGATGGCTGAATCACTTCGCCCGTAGAAGCATCTTGTGCCATTGCAACAAAACTAACCTGAGAGGCTAGTACTGCAGATGATAGCAATGAAAGAGTTCGTAACATAAACCCACCTTTATAATTATCGCGTAGTCAATTTATGACACAACCAGTATTAATACATTTAGAAAGAACGCAAAGCGTACATCGTTTACGCTTATATACATTCTTATACGTATTCCTTTACGCTGGCTTCAATATCACTAACTAATACCAAGCACTAATATAATAACGGCAGCATCTACTACTACTTTAAGAACGACTACTTTATAGGATCTGAATCCCCATCCTATTAGTAATTAGTCCATATTGTCTACTAATTATCACATTTGAATGAAAAATAGACGGTTAGTTCAGTTTTTTCATCTTTTTTAAAATAAGTGTTGACGTGAGCGCTCATTTCCCTAAAATGCGCATCCGCTTCGGGGGAAAAGCAAAACAGCAAGCCTCCTGAAGTAAGTCTCTACTACCTATATAGGCCAGTAAAGACGGGAGTTTAGAAGAAACACTTCAGAAAATAAATTTTCAAAAAGTGTTGACAACGAAAACTTCCAGCGTATAATGCGCACCTCACTCGAACAGGGTGAGTCACTGAGAAGCAACGGCTTCAAGTGAAATGTTCTTTAACAATTTAGACAAGACAATCTGTGTGGGCACTCGTTAAGAGTGTCACAACGACGATTCATATTTCGATATATTTAATTGAAGAGTTTGATCATGGCTCAGATTGAACGCTGGCGGCAGGCCTAACACATGCAAGTCGAACGGTAACATTTCTAGCTTGCTAGAAGATGACGAGTGGCGGACGGGTGAGTAATGCTTGGGAACTTGCCTTTGCGAGGGGGATAACAGTTGGAAACGACTGCTAATACCGCATAATGTCTACGGACCAAACGGGGCTTAGGCTCCGGCGCAAAGAGAGGCCCAAGTGAGATTAGCTAGTTGGTAAGGTAAAGGCTTACCAAGGCAACGATCTCTAGCTGTTCTGAGAGGAAGATCAGCCACACTGGGACTGAGACACGGCCCAGACTCCTACGGGAGGCAGCAGTGGGGAATATTGCACAATGGGGGAAACCCTGATGCAGCCATGCCGCGTGTGTGAAGAAGGCCTTCGGGTTGTAAAGCACTTTCAGTTGTGAGGAAAAGTTAGTAGTTAATACCTGCTAGCCGTGACGTTAACAACAGAAGAAGCACCGGCTAACTCCGTGCCAGCAGCCGCGGTAATACGGAGGGTGCGAGCGTTAATCGGAATTACTGGGCGTAAAGCGCACGCAGGCGGTTTGTTAAGCTAGATGTGAAAGCCCCGGGCTCAACCTGGGATGGTCATTTAGAACTGGCAGACTAGAGTCTTGGAGAGGGGAGTGGAATTCCAGGTGTAGCGGTGAAATGCGTAGATATCTGGAGGAACATCAGTGGCGAAGGCGACTCCCTGGCCAAAGACTGACGCTCATGTGCGAAAGTGTGGGTAGCGAACAGGATTAGATACCCTGGTAGTCCACACCGTAAACGCTGTCTACTAGCTGTTTGTGACTTTAAGTCGTGAGTAGCGAAGCTAACGCGCTAAGTAGACCGCCTGGGGAGTACGGCCGCAAGGTTAAAACTCAAATGAATTGACGGGGGCCCGCACAAGCGGTGGAGCATGTGGTTTAATTCGATGCAACGCGAAGAACCTTACCTACACTTGACATGCAGAGAACTTTCTAGAGATAGATTGGTGCCTTCGGGAACTCTGACACAGGTGCTGCATGGCTGTCGTCAGCTCGTGTCGTGAGATGTTGGGTTAAGTCCCGCAACGAGCGCAACCCTTGTCCTTAGTTGCCAGCATTAAGTTGGGCACTCTAAGGAGACTGCCGGTGACAAACCGGAGGAAGGTGGGGACGACGTCAAGTCATCATGGCCCTTACGTGTAGGGCTACACACGTGCTACAATGGCATTTACAGAGGGAAGCGAGACAGTGATGTGGAGCGGACCCCTTAAAGAATGTCGTAGTCCGGATTGGAGTCTGCAACTCGACTCCATGAAGTCGGAATCGCTAGTAATCGCAGGTCAGAATACTGCGGTGAATACGTTCCCGGGCCTTGTACACACCGCCCGTCACACCATGGGAGTGGGATGCAAAAGAAGTAGTTAGTCTAACCTTCGGGAGGACGATTACCACTTTGTGTTTCATGACTGGGGTGAAGTCGTAACAAGGTAACCCTAGGGGAACCTGGGGTTGGATCACCTCCTTACCATTACGTCGATAGACGCACTTGATGCAGTGCCTACACAGATAGTCTTGTTTATATTTAAAGATGACTTAAATAAAAGCCCTTAGCTTTGATTTAAGATCAAACCTAAGTGTTTTGAATTAAGCACTATGCTCTTTAACAATTTGGAAAGCTGATATTAATAGTAATCAATCAAAATTGAGTAACTGAGAAATCGAAAGATGACTTTTTACTCTACTTGACTGAATTGCTTGTTATCAAATTATTGATAACAAGGCAATTCTTCCGATTAGCTTGTCATGCATACGACATAACTTAGACAGAAGTCAAAAGGCTGTTTGGGGTTGTATGGTTAAGTGACGAAGCGTATACGGTGGATGCCTTGGCAGTTAGAGGCGATGAAGGACGTGTAAGTCTGCGAAAAGCTGTGGTGAGCCGACAAAATGCATTTGAGCCACAGATGTCCGAATGGGGAAACCCACCTGTTTACAGGTATCGTTGCATGAATACATAGTGTAACGAGGCGAACGAGGGGAACTGAAACATCTAAGTACCCTTAGGAAAAGAAATCAATTGAGATTCCCCTAGTAGCGGCGAGCGAACGGGGAACAGCCCTTAAGCTGTTTTGAATGTAGTGGAATCCTTTGGGAAGAGGAGCGATACAAGGTGATAGCCCTGTACACGACGCAATCTTTACAGTGAAATCGAGTAGGTCGGGACACGTGTTATCTTGACTGAATATGGGGGGACCATCCTCCAAGGCTAAATACTCCTAACTGACCGATAGTGAACCAGTACCGTGAGGGAAAGGCGAAAAGAACCCCTGTGAGGGGAGTGAAATAGAACCTGAAACCGTATACGTACAAGCAGTGGGAGCCCTTCGGGGTGACTGCGTACCTTTTGTATAATGGGTCAGCGACTTATATTTAGTAGCAAGGTTAAGCGAATAGCGGAGCCGTAGCGAAAGCGAGTGTTAACTGCGCGTTTAGTTGCTAGGTATAGACCCGAAACCCGGTGATCTAGCCATGAGCAGGTTGAAGGTTGAGTAACATCAACTGGAGGACCGAACCCACTAACGTTGAAAAGTTAGGGGATGACTTGTGGCTGGGGGTGAAAGGCCAATCAAACCGGGAGATAGCTGGTTCTCCCCGAAATCTATTTAGGTAGAGCCTCGGACGAATTCCATTGGGGGTAGAGCACTGTTAAGGCTAGGGGGTCATCCCGACTTACCAACCCTTTGCAAACTCCGAATACCAATGAGAACTATCCGGGAGACACACGGCGGGTGCTAACGTCCGTCGTGGAGAGGGAAACAACCCAGACCGCCAGCTAAGGTCCCAAAATATTGCTAAGTGGGAAACGATGTGGGAAGGCATAGACAGCTAGGAGGTTGGCTTAGAAGCAGCCACCCTTTAAAGAAAGCGTAATAGCTCACTAGTCGAGTCGGCCTGCGCGGAAGATGTAACGGGGCTAAGCAATATACCGAAGCTGCGGCAGCATGTTTACATGCTGGGTAGGGGAGCGTTGTGTAAGTGGATGAAGGTGAGTTGTAAAGCTTGCTGGACATATCACAAGTGCGAATGCTGACATGAGTAACGATAATGGGAGTGAAAAACTCCCACGCCGGAAGACCAAGGTTTCCTGTCCCATGCTAATCAGGGCAGGGTAAGTCGGCCCCTAAGGCGAGGCAGAAATGCGTAGTCGATGGGAAACGGGTTAATATTCCCGTACTTATATAATCAGTGATGGAGGGACGGAGAAGGCTAGGCAAGCTTGGCGTTGGTTGTCCAAGTGAAAGTGCGTAGGCTGGAATTTTAGGTAAATCCGGAATTCTAAGGCCGAGACACGAGACGAGCTCCCAAGGGAGTGAAGTTGTTGATGCCCTGCTTCCAGGAAAAGCTTCTAAACTTATGATTATATGAACCGTACCCCAAACCGACACAGGTGGTCAGGTAGAGAATACTAAGGCGCTTGAGAGAACTCGGGTGAAGGAACTCGGCAAAATTGTACCGTAACTTCGGGAGAAGGTACGCCTCTGTTTGTGAACACTTCGCGTGGTAAGCAAGTGGAGGCCGCAGTGACCAGGTGGCTGGGACTGTTTATTAAAAACACAGCACTCTGCAAACTCGTAAGAGGACGTATAGGGTGTGACACCTGCCCGGTGCCGGAAGGTTAATTGATGGGGTTAGTTTTCGGACGAAGCTCTTGATCGAAGCCCCGGTAAACGGCGGCCGTAACTATAACGGTCCTAAGGTAGCGAAATTCCTTGTCGGGTAAGTTCCGACCTGCACGAATGGTGTAACCATGGCCACGCTGTCTCCACCCGAGACTCAGTGAAATTGAAATCGCAGTGAAGATGCTGTGTACCCGCACCTAGACGGAAAGACCCCGTGAACCTTTACTACAGCTTGGCACTGAACATTGAACCTACATGTGTAGGATAGGTGGGAGGCTTTGAAGCACAGTCGCTAGATTGTGTGGAGCCGTCCTTGAAATACCACCCTTGTATGTTTGATGTTCTAACATTGGTCCCTAATCGGGATTGTGGACAGTGTCTGGTGGGTAGTTTGACTGGGGCGGTCTCCTCCCAAATAGTAACGGAGGAGCACGAAGGTTAGCTAATCACGGTCGGACATCGTGAGGTTAGTGCAATGGCATAAGCTAGCTTAACTGCGAGACAGACACGTCGAGCAGGTACGAAAGTAGGTCATAGTGATCCGGTGGTTCTGTATGGAAGGGCCATCGCTCAACGGATAAAAGGTACTCCGGGGATAACAGGCTGATACCGCCCAAGAGTTCATATCGACGGCGGTGTTTGGCACCTCGATGTCGGCTCATCACATCCTGGGGCTGAAGTCGGTCCCAAGGGTATGGCTGTTCGCCATTTAAAGTGGTACGCGAGCTGGGTTTAGAACGTCGTGAGACAGTTCGGTCCCTATCTGGTGTGGGCGTTGGATGATTGATGGGAGCTGCTCCTAGTACGAGAGGACCGGAGTGGACGAACCGCTGGTGTTCGGGTTGTGATGCCAATCGCATTGCCCGGTAGCTATGTTCGGAACGGATAACCGCTGAAAGCATCTAAGCGGGAAGCCGGCCCAAAGATGAGTCATCCCTGACCTTTGAGGTCTGGAAGGGTTGTTATAGACGATGACGTTGATAGGCAGGGTGTGGAAGCGTTGTAAGGCGTTAAGCTAACCTGTACTAATTGCCCGAGAGGCTTAACCATACAACGCCCAAGAAGCTTTAGGCTTTTGAGTGTTGTAGACAAGCTAAGCTCTTATAAAGAGCCGCAAGTAGAGTGAAAAGACAGTTACTCACTGATTAAATTAATATCAAACTTTCCCAAATTGTTACCAGTTTTTCCTGGCAGCCATAGCGATACGGTACCACCTGACTCCATTCCGAACTCAGAAGTGAAACGTATTAGCGCCGATGGTAGTGTGGGGCTTCCCCATGTGAGAGTAGGACACTGCCAGGTCCCATTAAGAAGAACCCGCCTAACGGCGGGTTTTTTGCTTTCTGCACCTCATTGTTTAAACTATTCTCAATCTTTCTCGCCAATACACTGTTTCTATAACGGAATACGTTCATTAATTAATAAAAATTTATTTAAAATACTTTTAAGGTGTGCTTTAGCCTGTCTATACTCGACTGCTCGGCGAGTTCAATATTTTTAAATTAGAAGTAAAAGGGCGGGTACCATATGAGTGATTATTGGTCTGACTATTGGAAAGTAGGTCATCTAAGTTCTTTTGCGCAATCCAGTAAAGATAACTATTCGGGAGAAATAGCTTCGTTTTGGGAAGAATTTCTTCGTGACTACAATCACTCACATTGCAATATAGTAGATATAGGTTGCGGTAACGGAGCGCTAACGGACTTGGCGCTAAACAAGTTCAAGTACACTCAACCCAACTTTATAGGTGTAGATGCCGCTAAACTGAGTATTCCTAAGCACTTGTTGCAAGAGAGGGTACGCTTCTACCAGAATACGCGAGCAGAAACTTTGCCGTTAGAAAGCCATACTATAGATATTGCTATTTCACAATTCGGCTTTGAATATACAGATATGGGTAAAGTCTTAGAAGAACTATCACGCGCTCTGAAATTAGGCGGGAAGGTTTGCTTTGTAATACATCATAAAGATTCAATAATTGTTAAGCCCAATGCATTAATTCGCCAGGCCGTGGATGAAGTTATGGTAAAAAACGGCCCTTTCGATCTGTTATCCATGTTGGTCAATTCTATTCACAAGACTGGTAAAAATAACCCTAATGCTGAAAAGTACCGTCATTCGTTGAATACGCAAATACAACAGTTATCTTATTCTAATAAATTCGGCTTATACGGAACTGGGTTTCCAGATCTGCTTAAAAATACAATGTCTTCTTCGCTGATCGACTTTAAGTCGCGAAAGGACAAACTTAAAAACTTCCGCAGCGAAATGAAAACACTTGCTAAACGACTAGATAATTTACTTTCAGTTGCATTAGACAGTGATCGAATAGACAGCCTATTAATGTCTATGTCTGAATTAGGTTTTACCGATGTAAGTCAAACACCATTACGCCGAGAGAACGAGCTTCTTGGAGTGTCGATACAAGCTAATTTAATTTTACCGTCTTAAGGAAAATGTACTCTGACCCAACATTTTGTGCTAAATCGGTAGTTCACTAGTAAATATAAGTATGAAGATTATCTACTTTATTATTTTTTTACTGCTCACGGGGTTCTACTCCGCCTTTGCATTTGCAAATAGCGCTAAGGCCCATTGTAAGATTACTCTGGGGGAGCTTGCTTGGAAAAACAGGGTTTTAATCTACAATGCACAAAGCAAGGGTGAACTAGACGATCTTTATGCATTCGCTGAATATGAAAAGGTCTCTCTCACTGAAAGGAAGCTAGTGGTGATAGGTATAGTAGAACAGCAACCTGTTATTGTTTTTGGTTACCCTAAATGTCATATCTCTCTTAATAAGCTAAACCCAAAAACTAAAGTAACGCTTATAGGGCTAGATAGTACAATTAAAGCTAAATATGACACCTTCGATAGTGAGCTTATCTATAGCACGATTGATAAAATGCCTATGAGAAAAACAGAACTAAGGCGTTACTAAGTACTTTTTCTAAAGAAACGCTACTCTGAATAGCGTGGTAGCGATATAAATATCTTTAGGGGCAAAAAACTTACAGCATAGCAGCTGGGTTATTTGCATGTTTGCGCTTTTATTTGACGCGTCGTTACCCTACCATTAGCGAATTGTTCGCAGTTCATAAAATTCTATGCCCTCACTACAACCTTACAGCACATTTGGCCTTTCAGCGTCGTGTGATTCTATCCAGTCGTTTGCCGATGTTGCTTCATTTCTATCTACCTTTAATACCTATAAAAATGAAACCAACAAAGCTATTTATATATTAGGTGGAGGAAGCAACTCGATTTTTACCGATGATTTTGACGGAGCGATCTTGGTAAACGAAATAAAAGGCATTAGTCACTTCGATACTGAAAGCCATCACTATTTACGGGTAGGAGCAGGCGAAAACTGGCATGACTTTGTAACTCTTTGTATGAAAGAGAAGTGGTATGGGTTTGAGAACTTAGCGTTAATACCTGGTTCGGTAGGCGCTTGTCCTATTCAGAATATTGGAGCCTATGGTGTAGAGGTTAATTCGTTAATCGATAAGGTGGAATGTGTATTTCTTGAAACCGGTGAACAGGTGCTGCTAAGCAATGAAGACTGTCAGTTCGGTTATAGAGATAGTGTGTTCAAACATGCACTAGCCAATAAAGTACTTATCACTCATGTAAACTTTAAACTACCTAAGCAATACGAGCTCAAAATAAGTTATGGCGAGCTAGCTGCACTCACCGAACCAACACCAGAAAAGGTGTATAGTAAGGTAATTGAAATTAGAAAAAGCAAACTGCCAGATCCCAGTGAATTAGGTAATGCAGGTAGCTTTTTCAAGAATCCCGTTGTCTCAAAAGTAGTCTTCGACGCGATAGCGAAAGAATATCACTCGGTACCGAATTTTGTTGTAAGCGAAAATGCTGGAAACGAACAAGAACAAATAAAAATCCCTGCTGCTTGGCTAATTGACCAAGCAGGTTTTAAAGGCAAAACGTTGAACAAAGTACGTTGCCACCCTACACAGCCATTGGTACTTACTAACATAGGTGGCGCCACCGGAAGCGATGTAATCACCATGGCGAAAAATATCATAGCAAGCGTACAGGATAAATTTGGCATACAGCTGGAGCCCGAAGTACGCTTATTAGGAAACAAAGGACTTATTTCGCTATGAGACAAGCATCAAAAGCTATAAGAAAACATATACTCGCTTTGTTGTCTGACGGTCAGTTCCATTCAGGTGAAACCATTGCTCAGCAAGTTGGACTTTCACGTACCGCAGTAGCGGGTCATATTTCCCAACTTGCCGATTGGGGTTTAGATGTATTTAAAGTAAAAGGTAAAGGCTACCGATTAGAACGAGGTTTTCCATTGTTAAGCGCTGACAGCATTAAACGCCATTTAGGCAATACAAAACGAGCGGTTATTGATGTGGAGTCGGTTCTACCTTCCACCAATACAGAAATGAAAAAGCGTATTGCGAGCAAACGAGAAGATCTTGAAAATGGCGATGTTGTTTTTGCCGAAATTCAAACCGATGGGCGAGGGCGACACGGTCGTTCGTGGTTAGCTCCAGTTGGCGGCAGCTTAACTTTTTCTATGTATTGGTCTTTTCCTGATGGCTATCAGAGTATGGCTGGGCTTTCTTTATTAGTAGGTCTAGCTGTTTGCGATGCGCTTAAGGAATTTGGTGTCGAAGATGCTGAATTAAAATGGCCAAATGATATTTATCTGCAGGGTAAAAAGCTGGCTGGTGTACTTATTGAGGTAGAAGGGCAGATAGGTGCAACGGCGCATAGTGTTATCGGCATAGGTTTAAATGTTTGTGTTCCCGATAATCAATATGATGTTGGTCAGCCTCATAGCGATCTTGCTTCTTATTTAGGCACTATCCCTGATAGAAATGCGCTAGCAGCAGAAATAATTAAATCTCTGTGGTTTTATCTGCCCAAATTTACCCAACAAGGGTTCGGACCATTTACGGCTTACTGGGAAGCGCTCGACTTATACGCCGATAAACGCATTGTTTTACAGATGGGAGAGAAGCGTTTCTCCGGAATTGATAGAGGAGTAGACGCGAGCGGCGCGCTACTTGTTGAAACGCAAGACGGTATTACCCGATTCCACGGAGGCGAAGTTAGCCTTAGAGGCAATTAACGTTTTATTTTGTTTTACCTCATAGCTGAACTACGAAGATTTTGGTTATTTTTATAATAAAAGTACTTCGTAGTTCATCTTTGTGCTTTTTTAGTTAGCATTTCATCCGTCCGTTTTACGCATTGCTTTGCGAATGAAACCAAAAATATGAACAACATTGAAGAAAACCACGTCATATTAGTGGATATCGGTAACACCCGAATAAAATATTCACTGCTTTGTGATGCAGAAGAAGAGCCTAATGTATGCGAAGATGCCAAATCTCTATTCTCTTTTATCGATGATCAGAAAAAAATTTCCCATTTATATATAGCTTCTGTGAGAAACCAGGAGCTGGTTGATGAAATATCCGCCATGTGTAGCGAGCGAAATATTATTTTTGTAGAAAAGCACACAGAGAAAGAAGCCTTCGGCATAAAAAATAGTTACGCGAATGTTCAAAAAATGGGCGTTGATAGATGGCTTGCCATGGTGTGCGCTGCAGAAAAATCAAAAAAAGCATTTTTTGTTATGGATGTGGGTACGGCAATAACGGTCGATTTTGTTGTGGATGGTCAACATTTAGGCGGTTGGATCGTGCCTGGTTTTCAAGTTATGCGTAATGCATTGGTAGCTTCTACTAAAAAAGTGTACGCGAATGATGAAATTCCGACCACCTTTGGCGTGGGAACCGATACTGAAGATTGTGTGGCATCAGGGTGTCATGCGGCACTATATGGTGTTTATTTGAGCGCGATTGATTACATATCAAGCAAACAAACCGATTTTGATATAATTTTAGGGGGTGGAGACAAAAAAGTGTTTGCATTCTTAAAATCTGCTGATAACATGCGCCTCGCTCATTTGGTGATGCAGGGTCTTGCCCGCTACGCTCGAAGTGAACTTCTAAAGTGAACATCGACGTAAGTTTTTGATTAGTTGAAAAATTGGTCAAAAAAGAAAATTGAAAAATTTTCAAAAAGACACTTGCACAGAGTTAAACAATACTCTAGAATGCGCACCCACTTGATGTAGTGCCGACTTAGCTCAGTTGGTAGAGCAACTGACTTGTAATCAGTAGGTCGCCAGTTCGATTCCGGCAGTCGGCACCATCAATCTGGAGGGGTACCCAAGCGGTCAACGGGAGCAGACTGTAAATCTGCCGGCTCAGCCTTCGCAGGTTCGAATCCTGCCCCCTCCACCACTTTCTCTATGAGGTGGCCAGAGAATTAGGATTGCGGGCATCGTATAATGGCTATTACCTCAGCCTTCCAAGCTGATGATGCGGGTTCGATTCCCGCTGCCCGCTCCAAATCAGTGCTGATATAGCTCAGTTGGTAGAGCGCACCCTTGGTAAGGGTGAGGTCGGCAGTTCAAATCTGCCTATCAGCACCAGTTTATTTCTCCCCAGCTCATGTAAAATTTCTAAATTTTTTAATGTAACTTTGCTGGGATAATAGAAATGGCAAAAGAAAAGTTTGAACGTACGAAACCCCACGTAAACGTGGGTACAATCGGCCACGT